>JADZFZ010000622.1 GCA_020854145.1 Deltaproteobacteria bacterium
AGGTTCAGGCTGATGTTCGAGCGGAGCGCGGACGCGATCCTCCTGCTCGACACGGCCATCAACAAGTTCGTCGAGTACAACCAGGCAGCCCTGGACATGCTGCGTTGCTCGAAAGAGGAGCTCAGCGTTCTGCACCCGTCCGAGCTGTCACCGCCGCTGCAGCCGGACGGACGCGACTCGTTCACGAGCGCGAACGAGCGGATCGCATCTGCCGTCCGCGACGGCAGCCATCGCTTCGAGTGGATTCACCGCAGCCCGCATCGGCCCGACTTCCCGGTCGAGGTGCTGCTCACCCCGATCCAGATGGGCGCGGCTCCGATGCTGCTCGTGGTCTGGCGGGACATCACCGAGCGCAAGCGCAACGAAGAGGCGTTGCGTCAGGCGCAGAAGCTCGAGTCGCTCGGCGTGCTCGCGGGCGGCATCGCGCACGACTTCAACAATCTCCTGACGGCCATCCACGGTCACCTCGGCCTGGCGCGCACCGAGATTGCCGACGATCATCCGGCGCTCGAGCACTTGCGGCACGTGGAGCGTGCGGTGAGCAGGGCCGCGGACCTGAGCAGGCAGATGCTCGCTTACAGCGGTCAGGGACCGCTCGAGGTCGAGACGCTCGACCTGGGCCAGGCGGTGACGGAGATGGTGGATCTGCTGCGCGCGGCCGCGTCGGGTGTCCGACTGAGCATCGAGCGGTCGACCGAGACGCTCCCCATCGACGTCAGCCCCGCGCAGCTGCACCAGGTGGTGATGAACGTCGTCACCAACGCGATCGAAGCGAGCAACCCCGATGGGCTCGTCACCGTGCGCACGAGCTCGGTCGCGCTGGATCAGGACACCATCGATCGAGACTTCACCGGCTACGCGCTCCGTCCGGGGCGACACGCCGCGTTCGCGGTGGAGGACCACGGTTGCGGCATGAGCCCCGACGTGCTCGCCAAGGTCTTCGATCCCTTCTACTCGACGAAGGGCACGGGACGCGGGCTCGGGCTCTCGGCGCTGGCCGGGATCGTTCGCAGCCACCGTGGAGGGATGGGCATTCGCACCGCGGAGGGCACGGGCACGCGGTTCACCGTGGTGTTCCCGTGGAGCGCCCGGTCGGGCGCCGCACCGGTCGAGGCTCCGGCCGACGCGGAACCCGAGCGCGGCGCCGGGCTGGTCTTGGTCGTCGACGATCACCCGGCGATCCGCGTCAGCACGCGCGGATTGCTCGTGTCGATGGGGTTCGACGCGATCGACGCGCCGGACGGGGAGTCTGCGGTCCGCGCTTATGCCGAGAACCAGGGTCGCGTTCGCTGGGTGCTCATGGACCTGACGATGCCCGGCATGAACGGCTACGACGCGTTCCTCGCGATCCGCCGTCTGGATCCGTCTGCGCGGGTCATCCTGTCGTCGGGGTGGGCCGAGACCGTTCTCGCCGAACGTTTTCGCGCCGACCCGCCGATGGCGTTCTTGCCGAAGCCCTACCGGAGGGAAGAGCTCGAGGAGGTGCTGCGCCGCGCGGGTCTGATGGGCGGCTGAGGTCGCGCGAGCGACCGGGGGGCATGCCCCCGGTCCCCGCGTCGACCCCGTCGATCGCACGGAAGATGGCCCATGCGCCCGCCAGGTAGGCGATCGCGACTGCGCCCTTCGCCGGTCGCCGGGAGAGCGGCTCCTAGGTGCGGGTCGCGGCCTCCGCGAGCTCTTTCCACGCTTCCTCTGCGGGACCCACGGCGGCGCGTGCGCCGTCACGCACGATCGGCGTTCGCAGCAGGAGCGGGTCTTCCAAGAGCAGCGCTTCGAGCCGCGCGCCGGTGGGTGCGCTGTGCTGCAGCCCACGCTCGCGCACCCGCGGGCTCTCGCGATCGTAGAGCGCGCTCAACCCGCCGACCGCGCGCGCGACGCTCGCGAGCTCGCCCTTCGAGAGGCCCTTCTCGCGCAGATCGATCTTCTGCACGGCGATGCTGCGCTCCGCGAAGAAGCGCTGCGCCGCTCGCGTCGCCTTGCACTTGGCCGTGCCGAAGATCTGGATCGTCACTCGAACATCACCCACAGCGCGAGCTCGATGCCGACGTCGAGCGGGATGCGCATCGCGGGTCGCCCTTCGACCATCCCGACCGTCGTGCCGGGCGCGACACCGCCGCACTGCGCGCTCAGCGTGCTCTCGCCCATCGGGACATCGAGCGAGCCCGCGAACGAGAGGTCGAACTGACGCCCGTCGCGAAGCTCGGCCGTCGGTGCGATCACGTGGATGCCCGCGTCGATCTGCAGCTCGCCGGACGCGAAGGACATCTGTCCCGCGAGCGTGAAGGTCGCGGCGCTCACCAGCGCGGGCGACGGCGTCACGAGGACCGCGCGCGCGGCGCTCCAGTGCCCCTCGGGCATCGACGCGCCCGGCGCGAACGACGGTGCCGTCGCACTGACCTCCGGCGTGATCGGATCGGCGGCGCGCGGTGCGTCGAAGCAGGCTCCTGGTCTGTACGCGAGCGCGCTCGACGCCGCGGGTCCGCAGAAGTCGGCGATGGCGGGCGTCACGTACGTGAACGCGAAGCACATCTCGTCCTCGGTGCGTGCGCCTGCCTGCACGACCTCGTTGCGCGGGTTGGCGAACGTGCAGCGCACGGTCAGTCGATCGCCCGCCTCGAGCACGAGCGGCAGCTCGTAGAAGAGCTGGGTCTCGAAGGACCACGCACCGAGGCGGAGCACGTTCGTCGTCGTGCCCGCGCGCGTGACGTCGATGTCGAACGTGTCGCCGATCTCGTGCATGTGCGGCATCGTCGCGATGACCGTCACCGGCTCGCGCACCATGCACGTGCTCTCGACCGTGCCGTCGCTTCGCGGCGCGACGCTGAAGCCGAACGCGCCGGGGCCCGGGTCGGCCATCGTGTACTCGGCGCCCGAGACGGCGCCGACGTAGAGCCTGACGCCGCTCGAGTCGCGCACGCCGGTCGCGCCCGAGCCGTTGTTGTAGTGGACCTGGAGGCGGAGATTGTCCCCGCGCCGCAGGCGGATCCCACCGTCGGGGAACTCGAACGCGCCCGTGCCCGGCGCCCACGTGTAGAGGTAGGTCATCGACGCGTCGCTGCCGTCGGGATCCCCCTGGCGCAGCGTGATGTGGTGGACGACGCGGCTGTCGTCGATGATCGCGTCCATCCGCCGGATGAAGACGTCCTCCTCGACGAGCGCGGTGAAGTCGCGCTCCTGGTAGTGGTCGATGACGGTCGGCCCGACGGCGAAGCCCTCGAGCGTCAGATCGATCGTGCGCAGGCCCGCGGGCGGCTCGACCGGCGCGACGAACGGCGGCCGGTTGGTCTCGAGCCCGACGGGGGTCTCGACGCGCACGTCGCCGCACGACGCCCACGACGTGATCGTGTCGCGTTCCGCGAGGCTCGGCAGCGACCTCGCGCCGATGGGCGGCATGAGCCCCTCGCCCACCTGGAAGGCCATGAAGTCGACGATGCGCGTGCCCTCCGCGCCCTCGACGAGCGTCGCATAGTCGAGCAGCGGGAACGGGGCACCGAACTGCGGCGTCGCTGCGTGGCAACCGCCACACCGCTCTGCGACCAGCGCCGCGACGCCGTCGTTCCACGCGCTCTCCGAGGGCACGCAGGCGGCCTGGCCGACGGGCCCGCCGTCGGGCGACGGGCTGCCGCCTCCGTCGTCGTCTCCACACGCCGGCGCGAACGCGACCAGGGCGACGAGCGCGAACGTGAGTGCGAGGCGAGGCGCGGGACGGTGTTGCATCGACGGCTCCTTCGGAGGTCCCCCGCGTCGGAGAGCCTAACGGATCGCGGCGCCGCGAGGTACTCGGGTCAGCCGCCCGCGAGCGCCACCACCGACTCGTACGCGGCGCGCACCCGCTTCACGTACTCGGCCAGACGCGGCAGCTGATCGAGCGGCAGCGCCTGCGCCGCGTCCACGCGCGCAGAGCGCGGGCTCGGATGGAAGTCCACCAGCACGGCGGTCGCGCCCGCGATGATGCCCTGCCCGACGACGTGGAAGATCTCGGGCAGCCCGTCGGGGGCGACGTCCGCGCGTCCCACCGAGTGCGACGGATCCACGCACACCGGCAGGCGCGTCAGCCGCCGCACGACGGGCACGTGACCGAAGTCGACGAGGTTGCGGTGCGGTTCGCCGAGGTGCGTCTTGACCCCGCGAAGACAGAACACGATCCGTCCGTTGCCCTCGCTCGCGATGTACTCGCACGCGTGGAGCGACTCTTCGAGCGTGATGCCCATGCCACGCTTGAAGAGGACGGGAAACGCGGTCCGTTGCCCGACGTGACGCAAGAGCTCGAAGTTCTGCGCGTTGCGCGTCCCGATCTGGAGCATGACGCCCGCCGGATGTCCGGCTGCGTCGAGCGCCGCCTCGATCTCGTCGATGTGGCGTGGATCCGTGACCTCCATCGTGATCAGCCGGATGCCGTGCTCGCCGGCGAGCTCGAGCACCCACGGCAGGCAGTCCTTGCCGAGCCCCTGGAAGTCGTAGGGGCTCGTCCGCGGCTTGTACGCGCCCATGCGCGTCGTCGTGATCCCAACGTCGCGCAGCGCGCGCATCGTCGCAGCCACGTTCTCGCGCGTGTCGACCGCGCAAAGCCCGGCGATGAGGTGCACCGAGCTCTCGTCGAAGCGCACGCCGTGGTGCTCGAACGCGAGCGACGACGACGATCCGCCCGGCGCTCCTGCGGCGGCGTGTCGCCCGATCACGCGATAGCGGCGCGACACGCGCACGACCGAGCGCACCCAGGGCAGGCCCTCGAAGGGCTCGACCGGGACCGCCTGCGTCTCGCCGACCAGGTGCACCTCGACGAGGCTCTGGGTCGCGCCGCGGAACGCATAGGGCCTGGGCGTCACCCCGGGAAAGCGTCCCGCGAGCGCGACGATGGCGTCGGCCGCGGACTCGGGCGCGTCGGGATCGAGCGTGACGATCATGTCGCTGCGTCTCCTGTTCCGCGGCGCATGCTCTCACACGACGGGCCTCGTTTCCTTCACCCCGACCCGCTCCCCGCAGGCGAGCCGAGGGAGGTCGGGACGTCGAACCGATACGTCCACGAGAGCGTCAGAGCGCGCTCCACCGCGTGCTCGTCGTCCCACGCGAAGCCGACGCGATAGAGGGCGAGCAGGTCGCTTCCGGCCGCCCATCGCCAGCGGACGCGCAACATGCCGACGCCCTGCGCGTCGACCCCGTTGGCACGCACGACCACGTCGGCGGTCACGACGGTCGACGGCACGAGGGACACGGTCGCATCCGCGGTCCACGTCCACGCCGCGTCGTGCTGTGGCAGCAACGCGTACCCCAAGGTCGCCGCCGTCGTCGCGCGGAGGTGCGGACCGAGGGCGGTGGACAGCTCGCTGCGCACGGTGTGGAGCGTCCCCCCGTAGAACGCCGTCGAGAGCTCGTAGACGAGCTTGCCGCCGACGGGCAGCCGAGACGAGAGCCCGACGCCGAGCGCAGCGTAGACGCCTCCGTAGGTGCCCGGCTCGACCGTTGCGCCCGGCAGCGGCTCGAATCCCTCGTCGACCCACTCCTGCTCGACGCCGAGGTACGCGCCCGCCGCGACACCGGCGCGCGTCGTCGCTTCGAGGTTCAGCCCGGCGGAGCGGCCGAGCCGCCGGTCCAACGTGTGGGATGTCTCGATCGATCCGCTCGCCGACAGCGTCAACGATTCGAGCGCACCGCCGCTCGGCGTCGTCGTCCACGGGATCGACGCGCGCGTCCGCATCGCTCCGGTGCGCCGGACGAAGCCGGTCTCCGGATCGAAGTCGTCGTCCACCCAGAGCACCGACAAGGACGGCGAGAGCGCGCCCCGCCATCGTGCCGAGAAGCCGCTCGCGAACCCTTCGCTCGCGGATCGTTCCGACGGATGGGTCGCGGCCGCGAAGCCCTGCACCGACAACCGGCTCGCCGCGGCATCGACCGCGAAGTCCGCGCCTGCGGCGACGTGTGGCTGCGACGCCGCCGGATCGAGGCGCGCCACGGCGATGCCTCCCACGCGCAGCGCGTCCGTCGCAGCGAGCCGCGCGCGCGCCACCAGGAAGTGCTCGACCGGATCCATCGTCGTCGCCGAGAGGACGCCGAACGAAAGCGGGCCCGTTCTGCCGTGGAGCTTCGCGCCGGCGAGCACGGGGATCGGACGCCCCTCGTCGTCCAGGCCGATGCGACGCGAGAAGAACGGCTGCGCCTCGCCTTCGAAGCCGAAGTCGAACACCTCGACCCCGGTGAGGAAGAACGTCCTTCTCTCCGGCCGAAACAGCGGGAAACGGCCGAGGTTCACCACGCTCGCGTCGAGATCCGCATCCGAGAAGTCGCCGAGCACCGTCGCCTCCGCCCACGTGTCGTCGGCCAGTCGCGCCGAAACGTCGAGCCCGGCCGAAGCGCTCCACGGATCGCCGCCTCCGATCACGCCGCCGGGTGACGACGGTGGGCCGGGACGCCGATGTGCCCAGCCGATGCGCACGTGTGGCGACAACGCGATGCTGCGCGCGGCGCCGACACCACGCAGACCGCGCAGCTCCCCGTAGTGCGCCGCCGACAGCCCTCCCGCCGCTTGCGGCATGGGCGACCAGTCGTACGTCGCCGCGCGCGCGTGGTGCAACCGCGTGACGTTGAGGCCGAGCACGCGTTCTCGCTCCGCGGGCGCGAGACCCAGCGCCGCGAACGGGATGCGCATCTCCACGGTCCACCCCGACGCCGACTGCGTGGTCGCGGAGTCCCAGATCGCGTCGACCTCGAAGCGCTGCGTCGCGCCGTTCTCGGTCGCGAGATAGTCGAGCTGCGCGCCGGCCACGTTGACCTGAAAGGCCATCGTCGTGCGTCGATCGTGCCGCACGTCGAGCTTCACCACGATCGCGTCGTCGTCGCCCATGCGACCGCCGTCGCGCCGCAGCTCCAGCCCGCGTGGCACCTCGCCCGTCGCGATGCCGCAATGCACTCCGACGTACAGGGCGTCGTCGTCGTACGCGACGCGAAACGTGGTCGGCACCGGCGCCGAGCGACCCTCCGCCGGCCACCGCTCGACGAAGCGGCCGTGGGTCGAGACCCGCCGCCACGCAGCGTCGTCGAGCCGACCGTCGATCGTCACGCCGCCCGAGCCGCGAACATCGGCGGCGCGCACCGAACGTCGCTCGCTCGCGCTCGCGCGCTCGGACCCGCCCAGCACCGCCGCCGCGACGACCACGACGGCACACGCCTGCACCAGGGCCGCGCGGCCCGCTCCCCACCGAGTCTCCATGCTCGTTCCCCTTCGTCGTCGTTGGTTCGCGACGGTCGCGCGACGCGATCGCGCTCGTGCTGCCGTCGTGGAGGACGGGCGCGCTCACGCGGTCACGGACGAACCGGCTCGAGGCGACTCTGGATGGCCTTCGCCTTCGACAGCCGCCCCTACGCCTGGCGTCGAGCGTCTATTTCCGAGACCATCGGTGAACGTTCGCGCGCGCACGGCGGGCCTCGCTCGGCACGACGTGTACCGCAGGCATCGAGCCGAACACGCGGATCGTCCGCCTCGGCCGTGGCCCGCGAGCGACAGCTGGCGCACGCTCGGCTCCGACCGCCTGGCCATCGGCGCCGAACCAGCTAAAGTAGCCAATATGGCCAAATCAGGGGCACGCGAGGGACGAGCGGAGTACCGCCGGACGACGCGCCGTTCGCTCGACGCGCCGAGCCCGCACGCATCACCGCCGGACGACGCGCCGACCGAGATCGTCGACAGCAGCGGCGGGCGCGCGCGTCGGTTCGCGGCGACCGAGGCGAAGAACCAGTTCGCGCGCGTGCTCGAAGAGGCGCTCGACGCGGGCGCGGTCGTCATCACGAAGCACGACGAGCCCCGCGCGGTGCTCCTCTCGATGGCGGCCTACCGCGCGCTCGCGGGCGAGCGCCGCATGCTCGACACGCTCACCGTGCGGTTCGACGCGATGTTGGAACGCATGCAGCGACCCGGTGCGGCCGAGGCGATGAAGGCCGCATTCGGCGCGTCGCCCCGCGCGCAGGGCAGGGCGGCCGTGGCAGCGGCCCGACGTGCCGCCGCTGCGCGCACTCCCGACTCGGGCCGCCGGCGCTGACGCCGCCGTGTCGTGCATCTACGTGCTCGCCGGCACCAACGGCGCGGGCAAGAGCAGCATCGCGGGCGCCACCTTCCGCAGCATGGGCGCCGACTGGTACGACCCGGACGAGGCCGCACGCGCCATTCGATCGGCCAACCCGGGCACGACGCTCGAGCAGGCGAACGCCGCCGCATGGCGCGAGGGCAAACGACTGCTCGAGCGCGCGATCGCCGAGAGGCTCGACTACGTCTTCGAGACCACGCTCGGCGGCTCGACCATCACGGGCCTCTTGCGCGACGCCGCCGCGCGCGGCATCGAGGTACGCGTCTGGTACGCCGGCCTCGCGAGCCCCGAGCTCCACGTCGCACGCGTGCGCGCACGGGTGGCGCGCGGTGGGCACGACATCCCCGAAGCCACGATCCGCAAGCGCTACGACGCGAGCCGCCAGCACCTGATCGAGCTGCTGCCCTCGCTGACCGAGCTGCGCGTCTACGACAACAGCACCGACGCCGATCCGGCCGATGCCCGCGGCGATGCACGGCCACCGGAGCCCGTGCTCGTGCTGCACGTCGTGCGCGGCGAGATCGTGTCGCAGTGCCCCCCGGCCGAGACTCCCGAGTGGGCCAAGCCCATCGTCGCGGCCGCGATGGCGCTCGCACCTCGGTCGGCGCGAGCGCAATCGCGGCGCCGCGCCCGGCCCCTCGTCGAGTAGGATGACCGCGTGCGAAGCCCCGTCCGAACGAGATCGAAGCTGGTCGCCATCGCGGCGCTCGTCCTCGCGGCGTGCAGCGGAGGTTCGTCCTCGGCCACGGAGAGCAGCGGGTCGAGCTCGGCTCCCGGAGCGCCGCCCGCGCCATCGGCTCCCGTGCCGACGGCGCCCGCGCCGCCTCCCGCGCCGGCGGCGCCGGCTCCTCCGGAGGCGGTGGCGCGCGACTACCTCGAGCGCGGGACACGGGAGGCCGACGTCCGCGAGCTCGTCGATCCCGGGTGCCACGCGGACCGCGACACGATGTCGGTGGATGCGGTGCGCATGCTCGGCACACCCGTGCGCGGCGGGAGCGTGACGGTGGAGGCGCCCGCGATCGAAGGCGAGTCGGCGACCGTGCGGTTCACGGTCACCGGCTCGTTGTCCGCGACCAGCACGGAGACGAAGGTGGGCGGGGCGCAGGTCCGCATCGGCGGTCTGCAGGCTTCCGGAACACGCCTCAGCGGCAGCGTGCGTCTGGCGCGAATCGGCGGCGTCTGGAAGATCACCTGCGCAGC
>JADZFZ010000623.1 GCA_020854145.1 Deltaproteobacteria bacterium
TCAACACGATGGTGGAGCAGCTGCGCGACTTCGCGGCGGAGGTCACGCGCGTCGCACGAGAGGTCGGCACCGAAGGCAAGCTCGGCGGCCAGGCGCGCGTCGAGGGCGTCGCGGGGACCTGGAAGGATCTCACCGACAGCGTGAACTTCATGGCGTCGAACCTGACGTCGCAGGTGCGCAACATCGCGGACGTCACGACGGCCGTCGCCAACGGCGACCTGTCCAAGAAGATCACGGTCGACGTCAAGGGCGAGATCCTCGAGCTGAAGAACACGATCAACACGATGGTCGATCAGCTCAACGCGTTCGCGTCGGAGGTCACGCGCGTCGCGCGCGAAGTGGGAACCGAAGGGAAGCTCGGCGGGCAGGCGCAGGTGAAGGAGGTCGCCGGGACGTGGAAGGACCTCACCGACAACGTCAACTCGATGGCGTCCAACCTGACGAACCAGGTCCGGGGCATCGCGAAGGTCGTGACCGCCGTCGCCCGGGGCGACCTCAAGCAGAAGCTCGCGCTCGAGGCACGTGGCGAGATCGCCGAGCTCGCCGACACCATCAACGGCATGACCGACACGCTCGCCATCTTCGCGGATCAGGTGACGACCGTGGCGCGCGAGGTCGGCGTGGAGGGACGTCTGGGTGGTCAGGCGAAGGTGCCCGGCGCGGCGGGGACGTGGCGCGACCTGACCGACAACGTCAACCAGCTCGCGGGCAACCTCACGACGCAGGTGCGCGCCATCGGAGACGTGGCCACGGCGGTGACGACGGGCGACCTCACGCGCTTCGTCACCGTCGAGGCGTCCGGCGAGGTCGCCGCGCTCAAAGACAACATCAACGAGATGATCCGCAACCTGAAGGACACCACGCGAAAGACGACCGAGCAGGACTGGCTCAAGACGAACCTCGCGAAGTTCACGCGCATGATGCAGGGCCAGCGAGACCTGGTCACCGTCGCACGGCAGATCCTCTCCGAGCTCGCGCCGCTCGTGTCCGTGCAGCACGGTGTCTTCTATCTCGCCGAGACCGACGACGACGACGGACGCGTGAGCCTGAAGCTGCTCGCGAGCTACGCGTATCGCGAGCGCGAGAACGTGCCGAGGCGCTTCGAGCTCGGCGAAGGGCTCGTGGGCCAGTGCGCCTTCGAGAAGCGCAAGATCGTCCTGACCGACGTGCCGGGCGACTACATCCGCATCGTCTCGGGTCTCGGCGAAGCGATCCCGTCCTCCATCGTCGTCCTGCCCGTGCTCTTCGAGGGGCGCGTCAACGCCGTCATCGAGCTCGCCTCGTTCAGCAAGCTCTCCGAGATCCACGAGGTCTTCCTCGATCAGCTGACGGAGAGCATCGGCATCGTGGTCAACACGATCGCGGCGGGCATGCGGACCGAGGCGCTCCTGCAGCAGTCGCAGTCGCTGACGCAGGAGCTCCAGGCCCAGCAGGAGGAGCTGCGGCAGACGAACGAGCGCCTGCAGAAGCAGGCGGCCACGCTGCGCGAGTCCGAGGAACGGTTGAAGCAGCAGCAAGACGAGCTGCGCAAGACGAACGACGCGCTCGGAGAGAAGGCCACGCTGCTGGAGCTCAAGAACCGCGAGGTCGAGCTCGCCAAAGAAGATCTCGAGGAGAAGGCAGAGCAGCTCGCGCTGACCTCGAAGTACAAGTCCGAGTTCCTCGCCAACATGTCCCACGAGCTGCGTACGCCGCTCAACAGCCTCCTCATCCTGTCGAAGATGCTCTCGGAGAACGCCGAGGGGAACCTGCAGCCGCGGCAGGTGGAGTTCGCGCGGACCATCCACGCCTCCGGCACGGACCTCGTCGAGCTCATCAACGACATCCTCGACCTCTCGAAGATCGAGTCCGGGACCATCTCGGTCGAGCCGAGCGACGTGCTCTTCTCGGATCTGCGCGACTACGTCGAGCAGACGTTCCGCCACATCGCGCAGCAGAAGGGCCTGGACTTCGCCGTGGTGCTCGACGCCGGGCTGCCGCCTTCCATCCAGACCGACCCGAAGCGGCTGCAGCAGGTGCTGAAGAACTTGTTGTCGAACGCGTTCAAGTTCACGGAGCACGGGAGCGTCACCCTGCAGAGCAGGCGCGTCACGGAGGGGTGGAGCCGAGACCACGACGTGCTGAACCGTGCCGACGACGTGATCGAGTTCTCCGTGAGCGACACCGGCATCGGGATCCCCCAGTCGAAGCAACGGATCATCTTCGAGGCGTTCCAGCAGGCCGACGGCACGACGAGCCGCCGGTACGGAGGCACGGGCCTCGGCCTCTCGATCAGTCGCGAGATCACCCGACTGCTCGGCGGCATGATCCGCGTCACGAGCGCTCCCGGCGAGGGCAGCACCTTCACGCTCTACGTGCCGCGTAGCTACGCCGCGCCGCCGGTGAGCCCGGGCGTCGCGTCCGCACGTCTCGTCCAGTCGGTCGAGGGACCGTCCGACCCGCACCCGCCGCCGGGCGTCGCGGTCTTCGAGCGAGAAGGGCGCGTCCATGCGCGGGCGGACGACGAGGCCACGCGCATGGATCGCGTCGACGACCGAGACCGCATCCAGTCGGGCGACAGGGTGCTGCTCATCCTGGAGGACGAGGTCGAGTTCGCCCGGATCCTCCTCGAGGAGGCGCGTGCCCACGGCTTCAAGGGAGTGATCGCGACGCGCGGCGACGCGGGCCTGACGCTGGCGCGGAAGCTGAAGCCATCGGCGATCACGCTCGACCTCCGATTGCCCGACATCGACGGTTGGACGGTGCTCGACCAGCTCAAGCACGACAGCGGCATGCGGCACGTGCCCGTGGTCGTGATCTCGGCGGACGACCAGCGAAGGCGCGCCCTGCGGATGGGGGCGTTCGACTCGATCCTCAAGCCTGCGAGCCGGGAGCGGCTCGGCAGCACCTTCGAGGCGCTCCGGAGCCTGCAGTCCGAGCGACGGCGGTTGCTACTCGTCGAGGACGACGAGCGCGAGCGCGCGGCGATCGTTGCGCTCCTCGGGCACGACGATGTCGAGATCACGGCAGTCGGTACGGCGCGCGAGGCGCTCGAAGCGCTCGATCGCACCCGATTCCGCTGCATGGTGATCGACCTCGGCCTGCCGGACGTGCCCGGCGCCGAGCTGCTTTCGATCATCAAACGCAACGACGTGCACCGCGACGTCCCGATCGTCGTGTTCACCGGACGGGAGCTCACCGCGGAGGAGGACGCCGAGCTCGAAGCGCTGGCCCAGAAGGTCATCCTCAAGGACGCATCCTCGCCCGAGCGCCTGCTGGACGAGACCGCGCTCTTCCTCCATCGCGTGGAGGCCGACCTTCCGGTCGAGCAGCGACGCGTGCTCGAGCGCATTCACCAGACGGCTCCCGCGCTGAGCGACACGATGGTGCTCGTCGTGGACGACGACGTGCGGAACATCTTCGCGCTGACGAGCTTCCTCGAGAGCCACGGCGCGAAGGTCGCGTTCGCGGAGAACGGCCGCGACGGGCTCGAGCTCCTCGAGCGCGGGCCCGGCGTCGACGTGGTCCTGATGGACATCATGATGCCCGCGATGGACGGCTACGAGGTCATGCGCCGCATCCGCGCGCAGGACCGATTCCGCACGTTGCCCATCATCGCGCTGACCGCGAAGGCCATGCGTGCGGACCGGGAGAAGTGCATCCAAGCCGGCGCGTCCGACTACATCGCGAAACCCGTCGACATGGAGAAGCTGCTCTCGCTGCTGAGGGTCTGGCTGTCGCCTTGAGCGAAACGAGGGGGGCGACCATGGGACGTCGAGCGCGAGCCGAGCACGAGGAGCCGATCGAGCCCATCGCTCGCAGGAGCTCGGGCCCCATCGCGATCGAGCCGAGACCCGACCCGGATGCGTCCGCCCTCGGCGACGAGGACGTCGAGATCCTGGTCGCCGACGACCGCGAGGTCGACCTCGTGGCCATCGAGACGATCCTCGCGGCAGCCTCCCGCAGAATCGTCACCGCCTCGTCGGGAAGGGAGGCGCTGCGCAGGGTCCTGGAGCGCGACTTCGCAGTGATCCTGCTCGACGTCGTGATGGGCGACATGGACGGCTTCGAGGTCGCGAGCATCATCAAACAGCGCGAGCGCTCGCGTCACACGCCGATCATCTTCCTGACCTCGGCCGGCCTGGACGTAGGTTTCATCTACCGCGGCTACTCGGTCGGTGCGGTCGATTACCTCGTCAAGCCGATCGATGCCGACGTGCTCAGGGCGAAGGTCGAGATCTTCACGGCGCTCCATCGCAAGGATCGGAGGATCCAGCGCCAGGCCGAGGCGCTTCGCGAAGCCGAGCGTCGCGAGCGCGAGGTCGCGCTCTCGGCGCTGAGGGTGGCGAGCGAGCGACGTTATCGGAACCTCGCCGAGGCCATCCCGCAGATCGTCTGGACCGCGCAGCGCGACGGGACCGTCACGTACGTCAATCGACGCTGGCACGAGCTCACGGGCCAGACCCGCGACGAGGCGCGTGACCGCGGGTGGCTGGCGATGATCCATCCGGACGACGCGTTCCGTGTCGTCGAGGAATGGCGCAGCGCCGTCGACGCCGAGCGCGACTTGGCCGTGGACGCACGCATCCGCGCGCGAGACGGCCGATACCGATGGCACCTCTGTCGCGCGGTCGCCGAGCGCGACGAGCAGGGTGTCGTCGTCGGCTGGCTGGGCACGTGCACCGACTTCGACGACACCAAGCGCGCGCACGCAGCTGCCGAGGCGGCGGTGCACGCGCGCGACGAGTTCCTCTCCATCGCGTCGCACGAGCTGCGCACGCCTCTGACGACGCTTCGTCTGCGCCTCCAGAGCCTCGAGCGATCGAGCCACCCATCCGGCGATCGGGACGACCTTCGGCTCCGAGAGAAGGTCGAGTCGGCGTTGCGTCAGACGAACCGTCTCGCGAGCCTGGTCGACAGCCTCCTCGACGTCTCGCGCATCACGACGGGGACGATCAAGCTCTACCGCGAGCGATTCGACCTGGCCGAAGCCGCTCGCGAGGTCGTCGACGGTTTCGCCGAAGCCGCATCGGCGGCGGGCTGCACCATCACGCTCGAGGCGTCGCCCGGGTTGTCGGGATGCTGGGACCGGCTGCGGGTCGAGCAGGTGCTGCAGAACCTCGTGGGCAACGCGCTGAAGTACGCGGCCGGGTCGGCCATCGAGGTGGTGGTCGCCGGGGGCGATGGTATCGCCACGGTCTCCGTCGCCGACCGCGGCGCGGGGATCGCGCCCGAAGACGTCGAGCGCATCTTCGCTCGCTTCGAACGCGCGGCGCCGATGCATCCGACCGGCGGCCTCGGGTTGGGTCTCTACATCTCGCGTCAGATCGCGAGCGCGCACGGCGGGACGCTCACGCTGGTGACGACGCCCGGCGAGGGCTCGACGTTCACCCTCTCGCTGCCGATGGCGGCGGGCTGATCAATCGTGCGCACGGCGGCCGCCGGTGACGCGCGTCACGAGGTACGCGAGGAAGTCGGTCTTCGTCAGCATCCCGACGAGCCGCTCGTGCTCGGTGACCGGCAAGGCGCCGACGGCGCGCCGCAGCATCGACGTCGCTGCGGCGACTGCGTCCGCGCCCGCCGTCGTCGTGACGGGCGCGGGAGTCATCACGCTCGCGACCTTCATCGCCCAGTGGGGTGTGGTGCTCCGCATGGCGGCGAGCACGTCGCGATCGGAGAGGATCCCCACCACCGTTTCGTCGCGGTCGGCCACGGGCACGTGGCGGACGCGCTCACGCCGCATGCGTTGCTCGACCTCGCTGACGGAGTCTCGCGGCCGGGCGACCACGAGCGGCCGCGACGACATCACCGCTGCGACGGGGACACGGCAAGCGCCCGCCTCCGCGTCTTCCCGGAGCACGCGGACCGCGAGGCGGACGAAGTCCGTCATCGACAGGACGCCCACGACCGACGATCGATCGACCACGGGAAGCAGCGACAGACGCTCGTCGAGCATCACCTGCCCGGCCGAAGCGAGATCGTCGTCGGGGCCCAGAACCGCGGGGCTCCGATTCATCACGCCCGACGCCGTGACCA
>JADZFZ010000624.1 GCA_020854145.1 Deltaproteobacteria bacterium
CGCGTCCCCGAGCGCTCGCCGGATCGCGTCCTCCTGCGCGGCATCGGCGACCGCCACCATGAGCAGCGCGTCGTCCCCGAGCCCGTCGCGCAGGGCGGCGAGCACGTGCGCGACGAGGGGCTCCCCGTCGAGGAGGAGCAGCGGCTTCTGCAAGCCGCCGAGACGCTCGGCGCGACCGCCCGCCAACACGACGCCCGCGACACGTCGGGGGTTCACGGCTCCGGCGCCATCGCAGCTGCGGGCGGCGCGGCCGGCGGAGCCGATCGGCGCGGCGTGAACGTGCCCGGCGTGAGGTTGCGGCGCGCGATGGCGTCCTGCGCAGCCCGGATGCGCGCCGATCGTTCGTCGGAGATCGCCTGCGAGCGCGCGATCCGATAGCGGTCCTCGTCGGGAGCGAGCTCGATGGCGCGATCGAGCGCGGCGAGCGCACGCCGATAGCGACCGGCGTATTGCCAGGCGATCCCGAGGTCGTAGTGGAGCGCCGCGAGGTCGTCGCGCTCGAGGTTCGGACGCTGCGCGAGGAACGCCGCGAGCGAACGCGCCGCACGCAGGAAACGCCCTGCGCGGAGGAGTCGGAGGCCCTCGCGCGCCCCCGGCGCATCGACCTCGACGGCGGTGACGTCGACCTCGACGCGGGCTTGGTCGAACAGCGCGGGGACACGCTCGGCGAGCGCTGCCACGACCGTGCGCTCGGAGTCGAACGACGCGAACGCCGAAGGGCGCTCCGCGCTCTGCTCGACGAGCTCGCGCGTCGCGATGGCGCGCGCGGTGGGCCCCTCGAACATCGTGATGCGCACGCGCGCGATGGAACGCTGCACGATCGTCGGCCGCCATACGGTCTGCGGGTAACAGCCGCCGACCCCGCAGACCGTGACCGTCTGCGGCTCGTTGCGCTCCACGAAGCGGCGATCCGTCGCGACCCATCCGACGACCACGACGGCAGGCGGCGGGATGCGACCGGTCAATCGGAGGGCCTCGAGCTGCGCGAGCGGCACGTAGCGCACCTCGCGACCGGTCCGGTCGCGAGACAGGTGCGAGACGACGCGCGAGACGAAGAGATCCGTCCACGGCCCTTCGAAGCCCGAGACCAGCACCACCGGGAACGCGCGCACGGGCAACGGAGCTGGGCGCCTCATCGTCGCGCGCGTCTCGAACGTCGACCCGCATCCACAATAAACGCAAAGAGCCGTCACCATGCCGACGAGCCTCGAACGACGCGCCCTCGAGCTCACGTCCGAGCCCTCTCGGGTTCGCGCGCCCCCATGGCCGCGACGATGCGCTCGGCCAGGCGCGACGCACGACCGCCACCTTCGTCGTTGCGCACCGCGCGCGAGAGGGCGCGCCTGCTGCCGACGATCACGACGAGCCGGCGGGCGCGCGTGATGGCGGTGTAGAGCAGCCGACGCGTCAGCAGGACGTAGTGGCTCGTGTGCAGCGCGAGCACGACACACGGGAACTCGCTGCCTTGCGCCTTGTGCACCGTTGCGGCGTACGCGAGGGTCAACGCGCCCTCGTCGTCGGGCCCGTAGACGATCTCGCGCCCATCCATCGACACGAGCAGCTCCGCACCACGGACGTCGGTGACCCGACCGACGTCGCCGTTGAACACCTCTTTCTCGTAGTCGTTGCGCAGCTGCATCACCTTGTCGCCCGGCAACAACCGCAGCGGCTCGCCATCGCGCCGCGGCCTCTCCCGTGCCCTCGCGTTGAGCCGTTGCTGCAGCAGCTCGTTGAGGCGCTCGGCACCGAGCGGCCCTCGGTGCGTCGGCGTCAGCACCTGCACGTCGTCGATGGGATCGAGGCCGTAGCTCTCGGGCACGCGCTCGGTGACGGCACGACAGACGAGCTCTGCGGCGCGCTCGGGCTCCTCGGCAATGATGACGTAGAGATCGCCCGTGCCGCGCTGACCGGTCGGCGTCGGCTCCGGCATCTCGTTGCGAAGCAGCCCGTGAGCCGCGCGGATGATGGTGCTCTCCTGCGCCTGGCGGAACACACGGCTCAGCCGCTCGACCGTGGCCACGCCGGAATCGAGCACGTCGCGCAGGACCTGGCCCGGACCCACCGGCGGCAGCTGATCGATGTCGCCCACGAGCACGAGCGTCGCGCCATCGGCGACCGCGACGAGCAGCCGCTCTGCGAGCTGCACGTCGAGCATCGAGGTCTCGTCGACGAGCACGAGCGCCGCCGACAACGGCCGCTTCGCGTCGCGCGCGAACGTGCCCGCGCGTGGGTTCCACTCGAGCAGCCGATGGATCGTGCGGGCGCCGAGCACGCCGACCGCCTCGGTCAGACGTTTGGCGGCGCGACCCGTCGGGGCGCAGAGGAGCACGTCGTGACCGACCGCCACGTGCGACTCGACGATGGCGCGCACCGTCGTCGTCTTGCCCGTGCCAGGGCCGCCGGTGATCACGACGAGACCGGCGCGGAACGTCGCCTCCACCGCGCGGAGCTGCTCGTCCGACAACGTGCGCGCCGCGGCCGCGATGGCGGCCGGCGCACGCGGAGGGACCTTCCGCGGTCGAGCGAGACGCACCAGTCGCGCGGCGACCACGCGCTCGGCCTGATGGAGCGGCGGTGCGTAGATCGCGTGCTCCGAGCCCGCGCGCTCGACCACCAGCAGCCCGCGCGACTCGAGCGCGGGAACCACCTCGCGCACGCGGTCTTCCGGGATGCCGAGCGCCTCGGCGTTCGCGGAGAGCTGCGTGCTCGTGAGGAACGTGTGCCCTTCGTCCGCGCACTTGCCGACGAGGTGGAGCACCGCACCGGCCGCGCGACGCGGATCGTCCGGCGCGATCCCCGCGCGGTGCCCGATGCGATCCGCGGTGAGGAAGCCGATGCCCGCGACCTCTTCCGCCAGGCGATACGGATCCTCCCGCAGGACGCGCACCGTGTCCGCGCCGAAGCGGCGGATGACGCGACGTCCGAGCGCCCGGCCGAGCCCGAGGCCGTGGAGGAAGCTCATCGACTCCGCTTCGTCGCGGCGCGCACGGAGCACGTCCGCGATCGCGTGCGCGCGCTTGAGCCCGATGCCGCCGACCTCGCGCACGCGCTCGGGCTGATCCGCGAGCACGTCGAGCGTGCGGTCGCCGAAGCGGTCGACGAGCCGCGCCGCCAGACGCTTGCCGATGCCGTGGACCAGGCCGCTGCCGAGGTAGCGCGTGATGCCGTCGGTCGTGCTCGGCGTGATCGGAACGAACGACTCGACGACGAATCGCCGCCCGTAACGGGCGTGGTCGGTCCAGCGGCCGTCGATGCGCAGCGCTTCGCCGATGCTGACGTCGCCGAGGTCGCCGACGATGGTCATGGGTGGAAGCTGCGCGGCGCGTGGCAGGAGCGGACCGTCGCGCTCGGGCGCCTCGGGCAGCAGGCGCACCACCGCGAAGGGACCGTCCTTCGCGCGATAGACGACGGAGTCGACCACGCCGCGCACGCTCTGGCCCGGCGTGGCGCGCGGCGCAGCGAGAGGCAGCTCGAGCGGCGGTGCGGGACGCATCACGGGGGCGCGCCGGGCGAGCACGGACGGCGCTGCCACGCCGACGGGTCGTCCACGTCGGGTGCGCCCACGCGCGCCAGACAATCGCCGCGCGAGAGATCCGCAGCGGGTGCGCGCGACACGACACGACCTTCGCGGTCGCGAAGCTCCAGCCGCTCGCCGCCGTTGCGGAGACCGCCCGACCCGAGGCTCCGCGGCTCGACGCGGATCAACCGCGTGCCGGGTGCGGGCAGCACGTCGCGTGCATCGGACGCATCGAAGCCCGAGGGCACGACGAGCGCACGTTGCCCCGGCACGAGTGGCGGTCCCTCGGGCAACACCACCTCTTCGCCGCTGTCGTCCACGATCACGAAGCCCCCGACGTCCATCTCGGAGCCGGCCCAGCTTAGCACCTCGATCCACTCCTGAGC
>JADZFZ010000625.1 GCA_020854145.1 Deltaproteobacteria bacterium
ACCGCGGCTTCGACTTCGGTAGCGCCAGCATCTCCGGCTCCATCACCTACGGCCGTCGCGGGCTGCCCACCGCCCTCGCCGCCGACGGGCAGCCGATCATCACCGACGTTCGCTACACGGCAGACGGGCTGACCGAGCGCGTCACCTACGGCGACAGCGTCGGCGGCACGCGACCCCCGACCGTCGAAGAGACCGAGTACGACATCCGCCGCCGTCCAGTGCGCTCGCGCGTCACGCGTATGGCCAACTTCGACTCCGTCCCTGGCACGCTCCAGGCGGTCAATCGCATTGTCGACCAGGAGCTCGTCTGGGACGTCGCTAACAACCTGGTCGCCCTCGTCGACGACCGCGACCCGGCCGAGTGGCCGGCGGGCTTCCGCCCGCAATCAGTCCACGTCGAGCACGACAGCCTCTATCGGGTTGTTGCCGCTCACTTCGACTACACCCAGGAAGACGGCAGCCGCGCCGGCGACGACGTCGCCACCGACTACCGCGACACGATGGCGACGGTCCGACCGATGGACCCAATGCGCACGCGCCCGGCGCCCATGCTACCGGCGCAGCCTGCGAATCGCGTCTCGGCCCTCGAGTGGCGCTACGACTGGCTCGCCAACATGACCGCATGGCGCGAGCCGGAGCGCGCCGACGATGGCACGTCCTTCTACGAGCGCGAGCTCGGCACCATCGCCAACGGGTCGGCCGAGCCCCAGGGACGTCCGTCCGCGCTGCGTCTCGCCACGAATCTCAACGCGTCTGCTTCCGGAAGCGACCGGGGCGGCTGGCTGTCCGTCGACTATGGAGACAGCGGCAACGTCGTGGCGCTCACCGTCCGCGCCCAATGCCAGGATGCAGGTGGGGACGTCTGCCAAGACCTCGGCGACGACGAGACTACGACTGACCGTCGTGCCTACCTGCTCGGCCACTGCACCTGCGCCGCGGAGCAGCACTACCAATACCGCTGGGACGAGCTCAACCGTTTGGTCGAAGCCCGCCGCTACGACCGCGGCGGCAGTGGCGACTGGTCATTCGCCGTCCGCCAACGCTACCGCTACGACGCTGCCAATCAACGCGTCGTCAAGGAGACCTCCGAGCCAGACGCCATCGAGCGAATCGCCCTCTACCCATTTCCAGGCGACCTCGAACGCCGGGGCCTCGAGCGGAGCGTGGCCGAAGATGCCTACGTCCAGGGCGACGTCACCGTCGAGGACCAGTTTGTCGTAGGGGGGGCCCGATTCGTCCGCCGGTTCGCCGCGCCCGACGAAGGCGGCCTCGATCCCGCGAACCGCGCGACAATTGCCATCACGGATCTTATCGGTAGCACGAACGCCGTCATCGACCTGAGATCGGGCGCCCTGGTGGAGACCAGCACGTTCTACCCGAACGGCGCGACGGAGACGTATCGCGCACTGGTCGAGGACGAGGCGACGGGACCCGACTTCGCCCCGCGTGAGCCGATGGGCTTCACCGGCAAGGAGGCTGACGAAGAAGTCGGGCTCGTGTACTTCGGTGAGCGGTATCTGATTCCGCGAATTGGGCGATGGGCTACGCCGGACCCACTGCACGTGCACGCCATGGGCGGCGGAGAAGCGCTGAACTCGTACCACTATGTGAGCGGGAATCTGCTGCAGTCGAGGGACCCGCTGGGCCTCGAAGTGGGCGACATGCTCGATGCTGTCGTTCCAGGTCTACTCGCCGGCTACGACGCTCTCCTTGGACCGGCCGCCATCGTACGAGACCGGTTGACCCAGGCAGAGCGCGCAGCTCGCGGTGGTCGACTGCTCGAGGCCGGACGTCACTTGGCGGTCGTGGGGGGCGTCGTTGCTGCGCCATATGTCGTCCTTCCGGCATTACAGGCTCAGGCGATTCTTGCGGACGCGGAGCGCGCAGCGGTCGATCCAAACCCTCGCGCCACGTGGACGGAGGCCCAACTGGCTGGGCACGAAGGCGACGCAGACTACGTTGCAACCCGGGAGGTCGTGAGCACGACTGTGCAGGTGCTCGGCGGCGCAGCGTTGGGCCGGGTCGCCGGGCCAACGCCAGCATCTGCGCGACCAGGATCGCAATCGACAGGACTCCGCGTGAGAAGCGGAGTTCGCGCAGGAGGGGGAGGAAGCGGGGGGCGAGCCTCGGGCGGCCGGCGGGCGGGGTCCACGCGACAGGCGGCTGCGGCGGGGCCGCCATCCGCTGCGCCAGCACCCGCGTCCGGCGGGGGCACAGGCGCCCCCGCCACAAGCCCGTCAGCGCCGTCACCGCCGCCTGCGCCGTCGACACCAACGTCGCCCTCACGCGTCTTTATCGCAACTGAAGATGGGATCGTGCTGCCGCCGAACGTCGACCACAATCTCGTTCCCACCTCTCCTCGGGAATGTCCCATCGGCTGTTGAACTCGTGATGTAGCGGCGGCTCCTTGGCAGGCCGAGAATCGAGTCTGCCAAGACCAACGGTCCTTCGGGACCAAGGAGCCGCCATGAGGAAGAAGGCCGCAGTTGGAAGCGGGAATCAAGGGACGATCGAACCGCACGCGCTGGCGATCGCGACGCAGCAGTTGATGTTGCCGTTGCTCGTGGCGAGCGACGCGCTGAGGAAGGGGATGTTCGCGTTCGTGCAGCAGATGGGGATGCTCGCGTTGCAGGAGCTGTTCGCTGCGGAGGCGGCGATGATCGCGGGGCCGAAGGGCAAGCGCCTGCCGGCGCGCACGCACCACCACTGGGGCACGGCGAAGACGACGTTGCCGTTCGCGGGACGACACGTCGCCGGCGACCGCCCTCGCGTGCGACGCAAGGGTGGCGGCGAGGTGGAGCTGGCATCGGTGGACGAGCTGCGCCGCGCCGATCCGCTGTCGGAACGTGTCGCCGAGCAGATCGTGCTCGGCGTCTCGACGCGCGGCTACGAGCGCAGCCTCCAGCCGCTCGATGAAGAAATCGACACGCGCGGCGCCAGCAAGAGCGCGGCGAGTCGTGCGCTGATCGAGAGCACCACGACGAAGCTCGCAGCGTTCGTCGAGCGCCGGCTCGACGATGTCGAGCTCGTCGCGATGTTCATCGACGGCATCGAGGTCGCGAAGCACACGGTCGTGATCGCGCTCGGTGTCACCATCGACGGGACGAAGGTGCCGCTCGGGCTCTGGTGTGGATCGACCGAGAACGCGGTCGTCGCCACAGCGCTCGTGCAGAGCCTGGTGGAGCGCGGCCTGCGAGTCGACGACGCGATCCTCTTCGTCATCGACGGCGGCAAGGGCATTCGGAAGGCGCTGCGCGACGTGTTCGGCGATCGCGCGATCGTCCAGAGATGCCAGGTCCACAAGCTCCGCAACGTCAAGGACCATCTGCCGGAGTCGCGGCGAGCGTACGTCGCGCGCCAGATGCGCGACGCGTACAAGAGCGCGAGCGCGTCCACAGCGAAGAGGCGACTGCTGCAACTCGCCTCGTGGCTCGAAAGCAACGGCGAGGACAGCGCCGCCGCGAGCCTGCGCGAGGGACTCGACGAGACGCTCACCGTCCTGCGCCTCAACCTTCCGAAGACACTCTGCAGGACGTTCTCGACGACGAACGCGATCGAGAACATGAACGGCACGCTCCGCCGCATCAGTCGGAACGTGAAGCGATGGAAAGGCGACTCGATGATCCGTCGCTGGTTCGCGCTCGGAATCGCAGAAGCACAACGCGGCTTCCGTCGTGTGAAAGGCCATCACCAGATCGGAGCTCTCATTGACGTGATGCGATCGAAGACACCCACGGTGACAACCGAGAAGAGAGTCGCGTAGACTCCATGCTTCATCGCCGCCGCTACTCGAAGTTCAACAGGCGGCGGGGCATCCCCCCTCTCCTCCCCAAGTGGGCGATTCTCGCTGGCTTCAGATACACCGCACCCACGTCGACCATGGCGATCCCCATGTGCACCGGCCCGCACTTGCACCCGAGGGCGGGCGCACCGACCGCGTTGTCACCCGCGCGAGCGGAGCCGATCTGCGTGAGGCAGATTCTCGGCTACGCTCCGGCGAACTCAGGCGGCGCCGAGGCCGAGGCGATCCGGGAGGACCGTGAGGTATCATGACCCAATTTG
>JADZFZ010000626.1 GCA_020854145.1 Deltaproteobacteria bacterium
CTGCGCTCTTCGCGATCCCGATCGACGGCGGCGAGCCGCGGCGGCTGACGTCGGGGGCACACGTCGACCGTGCGCCGCGTGCCGATCCGGCGGGACGATTCGTCGTGTTCGTCTCCGACCGCACGGGCAGCGATCAGCTGTGGCGCTTCGAAGCCGACGGCGGCGAGCCTCGCCTTCTCACCGCGCTCCCGCGCGGATCCATCGGGGACGTCGCGATCGCCCGCGACGGCGCGCGGCTGGCCGTGGTGTTCACCCCCGATGGTCCCGAGGACGACGCGTTGCCGCTCGCCGCGGCCCTGCTCTCCGATGGGCACGACGATGCGATGCCCGACGCGATCGACGGCGCGAAGGACGTGCCCGCGACGGAGCCGCTCTCGCCGAGGCCCACGCCGCGCGCGCGCGTCTACACGCGTCTCGCGAACCGCGAGGACGGTCGCGGCTGGCTCGGCGACGGGCGTGCGCACCTGTGGTGCGTCGATGCCGCGACGGGACACGCGCGCCGGTTGACGCGAGGCCCGCGCGACTTCGGCGCGCCTCGCTGGGCGCCCGACGGGTCCGCCGTGTTCGCCACGGCGAGCGCGGTGCCGGACGCGGTGGCCGATCTCGACGGCACGAGAAACGCGATCGTCCGCGTCGCGGTCGCGAGCGACGGGTCCGCCGTCCCCGCGCCCGAGGAGATCCCGAAGCCCGACGGGCTCGCGATGGCCGTCAGCGTCTCGCCTCGCGGGGATGCGGTCGCGTACGTGCTCGGGCAGCCCGACGACGCGATGGGACGGCTCAACCCCGTGGTGTGTGTCACTCCACTGGAAGGTGGAGCCTCTCCCCGCGCGCTCGGCGCGGAGCTCGATCGGCCCGCGCTCGACATGGTGCTCGACGATCTGGTCGGCGCGGCCTTCACCTCGCGTCCCGCGCTCTGGTCGGCCGACGGCGCGTGCGTGACGTTCGAGGTCGCCGATCGCGGCGCGGTGCGCCTCTACGAAGCGCGCCTCGACGGCGGCGGCGGACGCTTCCGAACCTCCGACGACTGCGCCATCGGGTCGGCCTGCGACGTGGGTGAGGGCCGTCTCGTGGCGGTGCGCTCGACGCGCGGAACGTTCGCCGAGCTCGTCCGCATCGACGAAGACGGCACCGTGACGGGCCTGACGGCGCACAACCGCGCGTTGACCGAGCGAAGCGCGCCGCGCGTGCCCGAGCTCGTCCGCCTCTCGCGCGATGGGGTCGACTGCTTCGCGTATTACCTGCCGCCGCGTGGCGTCCCGTCGGGCGTGCGCGCGCCTGCGGTGCTCTACGTGCACGGCGGCCCGCACGTCTGCTACGGCGAGCGACTCTTCTTCGAGATGCAGTGGCTCTCGGACGAGGGTTACGCGGTGCTGTACCCGAACCCGCGCGGAAGCCACTCGTACGGCGACGCGTACACGTCCGCGATCCACTTCCACTGGGGCGAGCCCGACGCGGGCGATCACCTCGCGTTCGTCGATTGGCTCGCGGCGCGGCCGGAGGTCGACGGCGATCGCATCGCGGTCGCGGGCGGCAGCTACGGAGGGTACATGGCGCTCGAGCTGTGCACGCGCACGCAGCGCTTCCGCACCGCGATCGCGGAGCGCGGACTCTACTGCTGGGCGACCACGGTGGGCTCGTCGGACTTCGGCCACCAGCTCGGACGCGACTTCGACGGCAAGTACCCGTGGCAGGACCCGCGCCCGTTCCACGACGCGTCACCCATCGCGCGCGTCGACGCGGTGCGGACGCCGATGCTGGTGGTGCACTACGAAGGCGACCTGCGCGTGGGCCCCGAGCAGGCGCTCACGCTCTACGCGGCGCTGAAGCTGCGCGACGTGCCGACGGCGCTCGTGCTCTTCCCGGAGGAGGACCACGGCATGAGCCGCGGCGGTCGGATCGATCGACGGCTCGAGCGGTTGCGTCAGATCGCCGCGTGGCTGCGCCGATGGCTCGCGTAGAAACGGCGATCACGACGGCGCAGCGCGCGGAGCGCGAGCGGGCGCTCGTCGTCGCGGTCGTGCCCGCGCTCGCGCTCGCGCTCGCGACGTGCGGGTCGCGCCCTGCCGAGGACGCGACGCCGAGCGCCACGCGGGCCGACGCGCGCGGAGCAGAGACGCGACCCCCCGGCGGCGAGCCGCCGACCGGGCCGGTCGCGCCCCGCGTCGTGTCGCCGACACCCGGAGGCCTGCGCTTCCGACTTCCGCGGGGACGCGAGACGTGTCGCGTCGAAGGAGGCGATCAGGTCGAGGTCTACGGCTACGACGGCGCGCCGGCCGAGTGCGTGGTGCCCGTCTTCGTGCTCGAGACGGGCGTCTTCGGGTGTCCGACTTCGGTCGCGCTCGAGCAGCGGCCCGACGATCCGGCCGAGTACACGTACGACGCGTCGGGTCACCTGACGGGCGCGGACGAGATCGCGTACGGGTGGGAAGGCGATCGCCTCGCGACCGTGAGCTACACGGAGACGCAGCCCGTCGGCGTCGACGGCCGGCGCGTGTGGATCGGCGACCCGGCCGCACCCGAGATGGAGGCAGAGCTCGACGTGCAGGGACGCCCCGTCGTCATCCGGCGATTCGCTCGCGCCGCGCTCTTCAGCGAGACGACGCTCACGTACCGGGGCGACGACCTCGCGACGGTGCGCACGCGCTTCGAAGGCGGGGGCACGCGCACGCTGACCGTCGAGCGCTGCGCCCCGCCCGCGCCGTGATCCCCTCGTCGTGCCCGCATGCGGCCGACCGGCATCGACCGACTCATCGCCCGCTTTCCTCACACCCTCGGAGACCCGATCGGAGATGGTGCGAGTAGTGGGCGTGCGGTCCGCGTCGTGCGGTCCGCGCGAGGAGGCAAGGCCATGCGCGTGATGATGAAAGTCTCGATCCCCACGGACGCCGGAAACCGCACCATCCGAGAAGGCGTCCTGCCCCAGACCGTCATGGCGTTCATCGAGAGCGCCAAGCCCGAAGCGGCTTACTTCCTCCCTCTCGACGGGAAGCGGACCGCGCTCTTCTTCTTCGACCTCAAGGAGCCTTCGGACATCCCGGTCATCGCGGAGCCGTTCTTCGACAAGCTCGGCGCCGAGATCGAGATCACGCCCGCGATGAACGCGGCGGACATGCGCTCCGGAGTCGAGCGCGTCCTCAAGGGCTGAAGCCCTCAGCCAGCACACTCGGATCCGTCTTCACCGGGGAGTCGCGAGAGGGGGCAAGCTCGTCGCGCAGCCCCCTCTTGCCGCGAGGGGTCGCGGGGGCGAGCGCAGCCCCCGCCAGCCAGCACGGTGGCTGCTCCACTTGCCGGTAGAGCGCCCAGCGCGCCAGCCGATCGACGCGCGACGAACGAGATCGTGGCCCGGGACGGTTCGGCTCGGGTCGTGCTGAGCGCCCGCTCCCGGAGGCGCGAATGACGGTCAAACGGTGGGGCAGCGCGATCGGTGGGATCGTGCTCTTGAGCAGCAGCGCGTGCGCGGGTGACGTCGCGGCGGACGGCGAGGCCGATCTCGAGAACGACTCGTTCCTCGAGGCGGGCAAGGCCGACGCGTTCGGGATCGAGGACGGGAGCCCGGAAGCGTGCAACCTCTTGAAGCTCGCTTCGTCGGCGAGCGAGAGCGTGCTGCGCGTCGAAGCGCGTCTCGACCGGCGCGCCGTGTCCAACCTGATGGCCTTTCGCGCGGGCGAGGACGGCGCCGAGGGCACGGAGGACGACGGCTGGCTCGCGTCGCTCCAGGACCTCGACGACGTCAAATGGATCGGGCCTGCGACGTTCAACAAGCTCGTGCGCTTCTCGCGGGCGCGACCGGAGTTCGCCTGTGGCGTCGTCGACGTGCAGCTGCTCGCGACCAACGACTTCCACGGCAACCTCAAGCCGCCGAGCGGCTCGTCGGGCCGCATCGTCACCGGGCCCGACCCCAACCTGAACCGAGTGGACGTCGGCGGCGCCGAGTTCCTCGCGACCCACGTCGAGCGGCTGCGCGCGACGAACCCGAACACGTTGATGGTGGCCGCGGGCGACGTCATCGGCGCGACCCCGCTGATCTCGGCGCTCTTCCACGACGAGCCCACGATCGAGTCGATGAACCTGATGGGTCTCGCCGTCGCGGCCGTCGGCAATCACGAGTTCGACGAGGGCGCGGACGAGCTCTTGCGCATGCAGCACGGCGGCTGCCATCCGATCGACGGGTGCCTCGACGGCGACGACTTCGAGGGTGCGCGGTTCCGTTACCTCGCGGCCAACGTGTTGCCCGAAGGCTCGAACGAGACGCTGCTCCCGCCGTACACGGTCCGCCGGTTCGGTCGCGCGCGCATCGCGTTCATCGGCCTGACGCTCGAGCGCACTCCGCTCGTCACGACGGCGGCGGGCGTCGAAGGGCTCCGATTCCTGGACGAGTCGGACACGATCAACGCGCTCGTGCCCGAGATCCGCGCGCAAGGCATCGAGTCGATCGTGGTCCTCATCCACGAGGGGGGCGCGGCGACGGGTCTCTACAACACGTGCACGGGCATCTCGGGCCCGCTCTTCGAGATCGTCGGGCGCCTCGACTCGAGCATCGACGTCGTGGTCGCCGGGCACACGAACGCGGCGCACGTCTGCGAGGTCAACGGGATGCTCGTCACGAGCGCTGCGTCGTTCGGCCGCCTCGTGACCGACATCGATCTCTCGATCGACGAGCTCACGGGCGAGGTCACCACGCGACGTGCGGAGAACGTGCTCGTCACGCGGGACGTCGCGCCGGACGCCGCGCAGACCGCGCTCATCGCGAAGTACGACAGGCTCGCGGCGCCGTTCGCCAACCGCGTCGTCGGCAGCATCTCGGGCGACCTGACGAAGCTCCAGAACGCCGCCGGCGAGTCCACGATGGGCGACGTCATCGCCGACGCGCAGCTCGCGGCGACGAGCGCGCAGGATCGCGGCGGTGCGCAGATGGCGTTCATGAACCCGGGCGGCGTGCGCACCGACATCCTCGCTGCGCAAGTGAGCGGCGGCGAGGCTGCGGGCGAGGCGACGTACGGCGAAGCGTTCGCGGTCCAGCCTTTCGGCAACAACCTCGTGGTGCTGACGGTGACCGGCGCGCAGATCCTGACGATGCTCGAGCAGCAGTGGTCCGTCTCGCCCGCGGGCGCCGAGAAGGCCAACATCCTCGCGGTCTCGCGCGGCTTCTCGTACACGTGGGATCCGGCGCGTCCGATCGGGATGCGCGTGGATCCGAGCTCGGTGCGGCTCGACGGGGCACCCATCGATCCCGCTGCGAGCTATCGCATCACGGTCAACTCGTTCCTCGCCGACGGTGGCGACGGATTCTCCGTGCTCCGCGCGGGAACCGATCGACGCCCCGGACCGATCGACGTCGATGCGCTGACGGACTACCTGACCGCGCAATCGCCGCTCGTCGCACCTGCGACGGATCGCATCACGCGCGTCGCACCGCCCACTCCGCCCATGCCCTGATCGGTCGGGCAGAGTCGAGCATCACGGGGTGAATCTCAGGTTGTAGTCGACGGGCGTCCCGCTGGCGCCCGTGTCGGGTCGCACGCGAAGCAGCATCATGCTCCAGCTTTCGCCGAGCGTGCGCCGGATCCCGAATGGGGACGTCGACGGCCAGCCGCCCGCCGTTCCGCACGCGGTCGTGATGAGCGTCGGTTCCCAAGGCGGGTCTTCGATCGTGTAGATCTCGCTGAAGAAATAGACGTCGAGGCAGAGCGGCTCGTCGGCGCCGCGCGCCGGGTCGATCATGTCGTTGGTCACGCGTGCCTGGACGTTGAGCTCGATCGGTCCGACGTAATAGGCATACCAATCTTCTTCTGCCGCTCCCGTTCCCAGGTAATCGCAGAGCGTCAGATTGCGCAGGTGGATGACGCCCGCCTCGGGCGAGAGCTCGACCGGCACCGGGCTCGCGACGGCTTCTTGCCACGTCCCGTTCGGCTCGTGCTCGTCGGCGAGGCATGCGGGAGGTGGGATGACCTCGCCGTAATGGACCTCGGCGAGCCAATCGAAATACGCGTTCCAGACGTCGAGCTCGGCACCGATCATCCCTTGCACCGAGAGATCGGCTTCCTGCGCAGCGGCTCCGTCCATCCATCGGGCCGTCCCCGCCTTCACGATGCCCATGAAGCACGAGATGGCCGAGATGCCGCCGAGATGGCGCATCGCGGCTTCCCATTCCGGGTATTGCCATCGAATCTGCTCGGCCAGCACCTCGACGTGGCGCCACGTCGTGACCGACGCGGTCAGGCCGCGCGGGTGAACGTGCAGCACCGCGGCGTAACCCTCCTCGATCGTGAGCCGGCGAATGACCCACTCCCGGAACACGGGATTCTCGTCGACCTGCTCCTGCAGCGCTTCGGTCGCGGCGCTGATCGCGAATCCGCCCCATTCGCTCGATTCGCGATTGTAGAGCTCGAAGTAGCGGTCTCGCACGGTGCGGCCCAACGTCGAGAGCCTCGGTGCGGCGCTGCGGAGCGAAGCCTGCAATCCGGACGCGTCGGCCGGAGGCTCGGCGATGGACCGATAGAGGAGATAATTGTATTTGTAGGCGACCTCGCGGTAGCGATTGCGCGGTCCGGTGTCGTTGGGATTCTCGTTGTAGCCAATCAACGCGTCGGCCGTCTTCTCGCACGCGGTGCCCACCAGCCCCTCGAGCACCTCCGTGGCGAGCTCCCGTCCGAGCCCCCACGACGCGATGGGACCCAGCCGGATCGCACCGAGGAACCCTGCCGCGAGGCTGCTCGCGATGCCGCCGGCGAACTCGCACATCTCCATGTGCACCGGCGCGAAGAAGCTGCACGTGCGATTGACCAGCTGCCCGAAGAGCTCGGCGGCGATGCCAATCCCGATTCCGCGCAGCACTCCCGAGATGCTCATCGAGAAGCTCACGCCGAGGATGGTGAACGGCATGAATGGGTCGCCACGTGCCGGGTCGAACTCGACCACGTCGCCTTCGGTGAGCAGGTCGAGGGTGTCGACCTCCAACGTCGCGTCTCCCTCGGGGATCGCGCTCGCGAACATCATCGGAGCGAAAGTGCCGCGCGGATCGACCACGACGAACGCCGCACTTCCACCCGCGGTGCTCACCATCACGTCCACGCCCGCAACCGGTCCCGCGAGATCTGCGTCGTTCAGGTCGAACGAGAACAGCCCTTCGTGCTCCGGCGAGTAGAAGTGAACGACGCCCGCGGCATCGCTCGTCCCCCGGCCGATCTCGCCTCCGTCGGGGTGCGCTTCGAGCGTGACGACATGGTTGTCGCGCAGGAAGTCCTCGAGCGGGATCACCTCTTCGCCGGCGTCGCCCACCGGCAGCCCTCCGTCGGCTCCCGGCGGCGGAGTGGGCGGCGGCGGCGTCACCCCACCCCCGTCGTCGTCGCCGCAGCTCGCGCCGAGCATCGACACCAAGCACACGGCCGCGAGCGCTCGCGCTGACGGCCCGATGGAAGAACGTCGAGGTTCGGTCGTCATCCCTCGAGTGTGCCGAAGCTCGGCGCGATACGGAACGTGGACCTGCGTCGTGGGCTCCGCCTCGGGCTCTCCGGCGACGCCCCCTTCAGCCCGGTCGCGGCAGGCAGTCGCCGCAGTCGGTGCCGAGCTCGCACGTGATGCGGCGCGAATGCTCGCCCCCGTCGTCGCAGATCCCGTCCTCTGCGGTCGGGCACGTCGTCTCGCAGATGTGCTCTTCCCCGCCGTCGCAGAGGTCGCGCTCGGGGCGCGCCTCCACCACGTCGGCGACGTTGGCGAGCGTGCCGTCGAACGCGATGCCGACGCTGATCGCCTCGCACAGGAGCATCGGCGTGGCCTCGCCTCCGGTCGTGAGATCGGCCGCGCGGCGAAGCGCCTCGGTGATCGCCGTGTGACGCATCGAGCCCGCGCAGATGTCGAGCCGCGGGAGCGTGTCGTAGACGTCGTCGAGCGCCATGCGGCCCGCGAAGATGACGTCGCCGAGCGCGCGGTTGCCGTCGGTGAGGCGAGCCGTGAGCACGCCGCGTGTGACCTTGATCGTGAGCGTCGTCTGCGCCGAGATGCGGACCTCGCTGCCGTCGCGCGGGTGGGCGACGATCAGGCCGTCGACGACGTACGCCGCCGTGTCGCGCGCCAACGGTCGCTCGGAGTCGCCCGCGACGAACGACCGCGAGGTCGCGAGCCACTCGTCGGTGCCGTCCCACGCGGGAGGCTCGAGCGGATTGGTGCCCATCGGATCCTGTCCCTGGGCGAACCCCCGCAGCGCGTCGACGATCGCCACGTCGACGACCGGATCGTTGCCGGTGCCGTTCCACTCGGCGACGCGGATGAGGACGCCGAAGATCCCGTCCTCCATGTCGCGGTCGATCGCGGCCTCGTAGTCCGGATCGACGATCGTCAGCAGCGGCCAGAACGTCTGACCGAGCGTGTTGTCCACTCCGTTCGGGCCATCGTCCGCCGGGGCGAAGCCGGGTGGCGGCGCGCACTCGAGGTCCTCGAAGTCCGACTCGCTCGACGTGCAACGGCCGTCGAGGTCGTAGGCGATGTCGCGCCAGGAGCTGCCGGTGCC
>JADZFZ010000627.1 GCA_020854145.1 Deltaproteobacteria bacterium
CCGAGAGCACAATCGTAGCCGGCGATACAATCGCTGGTGTCGTCGCAGCTGACGTTGCACATGCCGCTCGCCGCGTCGCAGACGTAGGGCGGACAGGCGTCGCTCATGCCGGGATCGCAGTTGCCGAAGCCATCGCAATGCCCGGCGCGGCGCGACATCGCGCCCATGCACGTGGGCGGTTGGCAGACGCGGCCCTCGGGATAGAGCGCGCAGCGCCGGCTGCCGTCGCAGGTGCCGTCGCGGTCGCACGTCGAGATGTCGTCCGCCTCGCAATCGCCCCGCGGGTCCTCGCCGGCGGGAGCCGGGTCGCAATAGCCTTCGCGCGTCGGGAGATTGCAGACCTCGCAATCGCCGTCGCATCGCGTGCGGCAGCAATAGCCGTCGGTGCAGAAGCCGCTCGCGCACTCGCTGTCCATCGTGCACATCGAGCCGGGACCGGGCAGGCACATTCCCATCCGGCAGTCGAAGCCGGTCGCGCACATGCTCGAATCGGTGCACGTGTCGAAGCACAGGCCCGAATCGCCGTCGCACGCGAAAGGCGCGCACGCTTCGCCGCAGGCGGTGCCGCATTCGCCCCCGGAGCAGGCGGCGGTGCCTTCGGCCGAGGCGGGGCACTCGTTGCCGCACGTGCCGCAATTGGCCACGTCGGTGTCGGTGTCGACGCAACCGGCCTCGGCACAATCGGTGAGGCCGTCGGGGCACGTGCAGGCGCCGCCGACGCACATGCGGCCGCCGTCGCAGGCGCCCATGGCGAGCGGCATGTCGACGTTGCCGTCGCAGTCGTCGTCCACACCGTTGCACTCCTCGCGCGCTCCGGGGAACGTCGACATCACGGCGTCGTCGCAGTCGAGGCCGTCGCAGCCGGCTCCGATGCCGTAGTCGTCGTCGTCCTCGTCGAGGCAGCAGCGCTCGCCGACGGGCACGCACACCGTGAGGTCCTCGCTGACGGCGAAGTTGCGCACGCACTGGAAGCCCCGGCCGCACGTCGGGATGTCGGGCACGCAGGTCGGCGCGCACACGCGCGTGCCTCCGGTCAGCTGGATGCAGCGTGCGAGCGGACCGCACTCCGCGTGGTCGATGCAGCGGTCGCAGATGGCGGTCATGCCCGCATCGACCGGAGGACCGGTGTCGGGCACGGAAGGACCGGTGTCGGGCCTCGGGCCCGTGTCGGGAGCGGGACCGGTGTCGGTGCGCGGACCGGTATCGACGCCGCCCCCGTCGGCGGCTCGCGCGTCCATGCCGCTGTCACCCGTGCCGCCCGGCGTGTCGTTGCCCGCCGCGCACGCAGCGCCGACGAGAGAGATCAGCCCCGAGATCAGGGCAATACCGAGACTTCCCAGGTTACGACCCATTCCACGCTCCCTCGAAGCAAGCCCGTGCCGTGTGAGAGATGTTACGCGATGGAGTGGCTCGACCGCCACCCGCCTACGCACCCTGCGCGGCGACGCGACGGCGAGCACGACCAGGACCGCGCCGAAGGATGCCGGTCGATGGCGTGGTAAACACGGCCCGCCATGCCGGCCGAGAGCGTCAGCCTCGCGGAGTCCATCGCCCTCGGCGTCATCCAGGGGGCGACGGAGTTCCTGCCGGTCTCGAGCGACGGGCACCTCGCCATCGGAGCGATGGTGTTCGGCTGGCAGGAGATGCCGCTCCCGTTCTCGGTGCTGCTCCACGCGGGCACCTTCGTCGCGACGCTGATCCTCCTTCGTCACGACGTGCGCGCGTTGCTCTCGGAGCTCGTGCGGTGCGTCCGGTCGCCCCGCCGGCTCTGGACCGAGACGGCGGGCAAGACCATCCTGGCGGTCGTCGTCGCGTCGATCCCCACGGCCGTCATCGGATTCCTGCTGAAGGACTTCGTCGAGCCGTGGTCGGGCAACCCGCTCGTCGTGGCGGGCTGTCTGGTCTGGTCCGCGATCAACGTGGGCTCGACGCGATTCGTGAAGGAGGGCGAGCAGGACGCGCTCTCGCCGTCGCGGGCGTTCCTCGTCGGGATCGCTCAAGGGCTGGCGGTGCTCCCCGGCTTGTCGCGCAGCGGCTCGACCATCGCAGTCGCGATGTGGCTCGGCCTGCGTGGGCGCGCGGCTTTCTCCTACTCGTTCTTGCTGTCGCTACCGGCGGTGGGCGGCGCCATCGCGCTCGAGATGAAGGATGCGCACAACGGGAGCGCGTTCTTCACGCTCCCCGTGCTCGTGGGTGCGCTGACCGCGTTCGGAGTGGGAGTCGCGGCGTTGCTGCTCTTGCGCAAGCTGGTGGACCGGGGACGAATCTGGGTGTTCGCGCTCTACCTCGTCCCGCTCGCCATCGCGGTGCTGGTCGTGGCATCGGTGGCGGGCGGTGCTCGCTGAAGAGTGAGCCCGAGCCCGCGAGAGCGGGCGACGGCGAAGTCGCAACACGCCCGAGCGTCGAGCGAAGGGCGCGAATTGGAGACCTCGATGGAGCATCTTTGGGCGGTCGTGATGGCGGGTGGCTCGGGAACGCGATTCTGGCCGTCGTCGCGGGCCGCCAAGCCGAAACAGCTCTTGCCGCTCGCCGACCGCGAGGGCACCGGGGAGACGCTGCTCGCCGCGACGGTCCGCCGGCTCGCGGGGATGGTCCCTCCCGAGCGCGTCGTGGTCGTGCTCGCCGAGAGGCTCGTCGAGGCGACCGCGGCGGCGCTGCCGGAGGTGCCGCGAGAGAACCTGCTGGCCGAGCCCATCGGCCGAAACACGGCACCTTGTGTGGGCTGGGCGTGCGCGTGGGTGCGCCGGCGCGATCCCGACGCGGTCGTCGCCGTGCTCGCCGCGGACCATCACATCGCCGACGAGGAGGGATATCGGGCCGTGATCGCGAAGGCCGTCGGAGCGGCGGAGCGGGGCGAGCTCGTGACCATCGGCATCCGCCCGACGAGACCCGAGACCGGGTACGGATACGTCGAGGTCGGCGACGCGATCGGCGGCGGTGTGCACCGCGTGGTGCGATTCGTCGAGAAGCCGACGCGCGAGCGCGCCGAGGAGTTCCTCGCGACGAAGAAGTTCCTCTGGAACAGCGGCTCCTTCTTCTTCCGTGCGGACCGGATGCTCGACGAGATTCGCAAGAGCTTGCCCCAGCTCGCCGACACGCTCGATGCGCTCGACGAGGCCGCGAAGGCGGGCAACGAGACCGAACGCGTGCGCGCGCTCTATCCCGAGATTCGCGGGATCAGCATCGACCACGGCGTGATGGAGAAGGCCGACGGCGTCGCGGTCGTGCCCGGCGATTTCGGCTGGAGCGACGTCGGAAGCTGGCAGACGGCATGGGAGCTGGCCGGCAAGGACGACGCCGGCAACGCCGCGCGCGGCGAGGTCGTGCTCGTCGACGCGAAAGGTTGCCTCGTGCTCGGCGACGGCAGACGCGTCGTGGCCGTGGTCGGCGTCGAGGATCTCGTGGTGGTCGACACGCCCGACGCGGTTCTCGTCGTGCCGCGCGAGCAATCGCAGCGCGTGCGCGACGTCGTCGAGGCGCTCCAGAAGCGCGGCCGCACCGACGTGGTGTGAGCGCTTTGTGGGTTGAGCCCGGCCCCGCGCACCGGCTACAACGTCGGCCTCTCCGCACCTGACCCTCACCTCCGCTCCCCGCGAGCGGGGAGAGGGGCGTGCTCCCTCTCTGCGTCCAGCGCGCCCGACGAACGGGCTGCGACCGAGGTCCCGATGGCGCTCAATCCCCGAGTCTTCCGCGAGTACGACATCCGTGGTGTGGCCGACCGCGACTTCGACGACGACTTCGTGCGCGACCTCGGACGCGCGACGGGCACGCTCATCCGCCGAAAGACGGGCATCGTCGGACGCCCGTTGCGCCTCGCGCTCGGGCGCGATTGCCGATTGAGCTCGCCGCGGTTGCACGCCGCGCTCCGCGAAGGGCTGCTCGAGACGGGCGCGCACCTGGTCGACATCGGGGTCGGCCCGACGCCTGCGATGTACTTCTCGGTCTTCCATCTCGATCTCGACGGCGGCATCCAGGTGACGGGGAGCCACAACCCGCCCGCCGAGAACGGCTTCAAGACGATGTGCGGCAAAGGCACGTTGTTCGGGTCCGACATCCAGGAGCTGCGCCGGATGATCGAGGCGCGCGACCTCGAGACTCCCGGAGGAGGAACGACCCGGGACGTGGACCTGCTGCCTGCGTACGTGGGGTTCGTGAAGGGCAACTTCGACCTCGCGAGGACCGACGTGAAGGTCGTGGTCGACGCAGGCAACGGCGCCGGTGGACCGCTGGCGCTCGCGGCGATGCGCGCGCTCGGCCTCGAGCCGGACCCGCTCTACTGCGAGATGGACGGGACGTTCCCGAACCACCATCCCGATCCGACGATGCCCGAGAACATCGAGGAGCTCATCGCGCGGGTGAAATCCACCAAGGCCGACATCGGCATCGCGTACGACGGAGACGCCGACCGGCTCGGCGCCGTCGACTCCGAGGGCAACGTGCTCTGGGGCGACGCGCTCATGATCCTCTTCTCGAGACAGATCCTGGCGAATCGACCAGGCGGCGGCGTGATTGCCGAGGTCAAGTGCTCGCAGACGTTGTTCGACGACGTCGCCAAGCACGGCGGTCGACCGATCCTCTGGAAAACGGGGCATTCGCTCATCAAGGCGAAGCTGAAGGAGGAGAAAGCCCTTCTCGCGGGCGAGATGAGCGGCCATCTCTTCTTCGCGGATCGGTACTGGGGATTCGACGATGCCATCTACGCCAGCCTGCGCCTGATCGAGCTCGTCGCGGCCTCGCCCAAGAGCGTGCGCGAGATGCTCGCGGACGTGCCGAAGACCTTCGTGACGCCCGAGCTGCGCGTCGACTGTCCCGACGACGAGAAGTTCGGCGTCGTCGACGCGGTGCGTGACCAGTTCCGCAAGAGCCACGACGTGATCGACGTGGACGGCGCCCGCATCCTCTTCGGCGACGGCGCCTGGGGATTGGTGCGTGCGAGCAACACGCAGCCCGTGCTCGTCCTGCGGTTCGAGGCGCGCTCGCAGGAGCGGCTCGACGAGATCCGCAAAGAGGTCGAGCAGGCCGTCCGAGACGCCCGGTCCGGGTCGTAGCCGTGGGCATCCTCGTCGGGGTGGACCTGGGAGGGACCCACCTGCGCGCGGCCACCGTGACCTCCGACGGGCAGGCAGGCCCCGTCGTGCGCAAGGCCCACGGGCGCGAGGACGCGCGCACGATGGCCGCCGCGGTGGTCGCCCTCGCGGCGGACCTCGCGAAGGGCGAACCGGTGGACGCGCTGGGAATCGGGTTCCCCGGCTGGGTCGTGCCGGGCACCGGCCACGTCATTCGCGGCCCGAACCTCGGCTGGATGGACGAGCCGTTCGGCCAGATGCTGCGCTCGGCGTTGCCCGGCGCGCGCGTGGTCGTGGTCAACGACCTGAAGGCGATCGCCTGGGGCGAGTCCCGATTCGGGGCCGGTCGCGGCGCGAAGGTCGCAGGCGTCGTCTTCGTGGGAAGCGGGCTCGGCACGGGCGTCGTGACGAACGGTGTGCTGCAGGAGGGCGCCACGGGTGTGGCGGGCGAGCTCGGCCACGCCAAGGTCGCGATCGACGGCGAGCCCTGCGGGTGCGGCCAACGCGGCTGCTTCGAGGCTTACGTCGGCGGAGCGAACATCGACAAGCGCCTGCGCGCGATGGTCCGCGACGGCAAGGTGCCGGCATTGCTCGAGGCCGCCGGCGGCGAATGGGAGCGCGTGCACGTGGGTATGGCCGACGCCGTGGTCCGCTCGGGTGATTCCGAGCTGTCGATGGTGTGGCAGGAGATTGGCGACCTGCTCGGCCTCGCATTGACCGCGTTCGCGAGCGTGCACAATCCCGACAAGCTGGTGATGGGGGGTGGCGTGTGGACCACGTGCCCCGCGCTCCGCGAGATTGCGACGAATCGATTGCAGGCGTCGTTGCTGCCGCCCGCCTGGGACGCGATTCGGATGGTGGACGCGACGCTCGGCGATTCGGCCGGGATCCTCGGCGCGGCGAGTCTGGCAGCATCGCGGTGAGCGCCCCGATTCGGGCGGCCTGATTGCGCTCCTCCGGTCGGGGGGACGATGCGATCGTCTCGCGCGCCGTCACCGAGGACGTGATCTCAGGGCCCGGGTGATCTCCGGGACGCGGGTCACGAAGCTCCGGCGAGACTCCTCGTCGGCGATCGCGGACGCGAGCTCCTCGGCGCGCTCGCGGGCGCGCTCGGCGAACCGGTCGGCGCCTTCGTGGTCGCCGACTGCGCGCAGCACGTCGGCGTGCACGCCCAGCAGGAGCACCTCACCGGTCTCGATGACGCCGATCTCGTCGAGGATCGCGACGGCCTCCGTGGAACGCTCGAGAGCGCGCTCCGGCTCGTCGAGCGCCAGCGAAGCCGCCGCGGCGGTGGCGAGCACCCACGCGCGAAGGGGCGGAGCCTTGGCCAGCACCTCGGCGGCGCGGGAGGCGGCGTCGAGCGCCTCTCTCGTGCGGCCCATCGCGAGCAGCACCTCGGCGAGATGACCCAAGAGGCTCCCCGTCCCCCGACGGTAGCCCTGGCGCTCGGTCACGTGGACGGCATCCCGCAGGAGCGCGACGGCTTCGTCGTGGAATCCCAGACGTGCGCGACCGACGGCCAGATTGCCCGTCGCCCCCGCGACCGATTGCTCGATCTCGAGCCGGCGGGCGATGTCGAGCGCGCGCTGCGCCGTCTCGACCATCTCCTCGTAGCGACCGAGCCTCAGGAGCGCGTCGCACGCGTCCACGAGCGCGTCGGACGCGGAGCGCTCGTCGCCGCCTCGCAGGTAGCCCTCGGCCGCGAGCCCCGCCAGCGTCAGGCAACGCGACGGATCGAACACGACGTCGGCGCGCCACGCGGTCGCTCGCATCACCCACGCCCACGTCACGGGCGCCGTATCGCGGATCGCCTCGGCGGCCGGCGTGACCGCGTCGAGCACGCGGGCCGCGCGCGCGTGGTCGCCCAGGATGGCCATCGACATCGCGACGCGTGCGGTGCACTGCACCGCGGACGGGTCCACGGGCGTCTCGCGCGGACGCGCGGTCAGGTGCTGCTCGACCAGGTCGGCTGCTTCGATCGCGCGGTCGGGCCGGCCCAGGCGCGAGGACGCGAGCGTCACGAGCTCGAGGGCCTCGAACCAGCGCGGATCGAATCGATCGAGCTCCGAGAGCGCGAGCTCTGCGGCGTCGAGCACGTCGGCGTTCTTGCCGCCGAGATCGTGGGCGCGCGCGAGCGCGAGAAGCGCCACGGCGCGGTCGTCGCCGTGGGCGCCGAGACCGAGGGCGCGCGCCGCGAGATGTCGTGCGCGCACGTGGTCCTGGCCGCGGATGGCACGCTCGGCGGCGCGCCGATACCAGACTGCCGCGTGCTCGGGGTCCCTTCCCTTCTCCAGATGCTCGGCGACCTCCGCGGGCTCCGCGTCGCGGCTCGCGAGCCAGCCGCCGACGAGGCGGTGACAGAGCACGCGATCGTGCTCGTCGAGGGTCGCGTAGGCGACGTCGCGCACGAGGGCGTGGCGAAAGGCATGGAGCGTGTGGTTCCTGCGGCCGCCGTCGTGCGCGATCGAGAGCACCTCGCGCTCGACGAGCCGGGCGAGCGTCGCGTCGAGGTGGTGAGCTTCGGCCGTGGCACCCAGCACGGCACGCACTCCCTCCGGCGGGAACCTCGTTCCGAACGTGCTCGCCACGCGCAGGACCAGGCGCGCGTCCGCGTCGAGCTGCCCGAGGCGCGACTCCAGGATGGCCAGCAGCGTCGGAGGGACGTCGTCTTCGCGCCCTTCGGCAACGGCGCGTACGAGCTCCTCGAGGTGGAGCGCGTTGCCGTGGGCGCGCTCGACGATTCGGTGGGTGAGCTCCGGAGTGGCACGTTCGCCGAGGACTTGCTCGACGAGCTGTCGCGCGGCCTTCGCGCCGAGCTCGCGCAGATCGAGCCGAACGAGCCCGCGGCCCTCCCACAGCTTGGGAAACGTGGTCGTGGCCTCCGGGCGTGCGAAGGCCGCGAGGTACAGCGGGCGTTCGCGCAGGTCGCGCAGCGCCGCATCCACGAGGAGCACGGAAGGGAGGTCTCCCCAGTGCAGATCCTCGAGCACGATCACGAGCGACTGCGTGTCGGTCTCGCGCCGGAGCCACTCGACCCACGCCCGCGTCAGTCGCTGCGCGTGCACGACGGGGTCGTCGCGCTCGCGGCCCTGCGCATCGGCGCGCGCGTCCGGACCTTCACCGACGCCCGCAATCTCGAGCAACCAAGCCGGAGTGGACCCGGGTCGAGGGGCGCGAAGCGGAGCCACCGCGTCGGGAAGGTGCCTCGCGATCCGAGCGCGGAGCTTCTGTCGCTGGAGATCGAGCGACTGGCTCGCGCCGACGCCGGCCGCGCTGCGCAACAGCGCCGCGGCGAGCGCGAACGGTGAGCCCGCGCGCGCCGGGTCGGCGCGTGCTTCGAGGATCTCGACTGCCTGGCTCGCGGCCTCGCCCCGTATGCGCGCCAGCAGCTCGTGACGGAGGCGCGATTTGCCGATGCCTTCGGGACCGAGCACCAGCACCGCGCGCGCCCCCGGCTCCTCGCGCGACTCGATCCACAGATCGTGCAGGGTCGCGAGCTCGCGGTTGCGGCCCACGAAAGGCGCGGGCCGGCCGAGCAGCGTGCGCGGACGTTCGCCCGCGGCGCGTTCGCCGAAGAGCAAGAGCCCCGAGTCACCGCCGCCGCCCACCTCGAAGCGCCCATCGAGAAGGCCTGCGGTGACCTCGTCCATCGCGATCGCGGGCGCGACGGATGCTGCGCCTTCGAGGAGCACGAGCGCGCGCTCGACGACGTCGCCGACGGGCCAGCGACCCGACACGTCGGCGCGGCCCGTCGCGATGGCGATGGGAGCCGACGGGAGCACCGAGCGCACTCCGAGCGCGCATCGGGCCGTCAGACGCGCGTCGTCCGCGGCGTGGCCCGACCCGTGACGCACGACGAGGAGGCAGTCGCCGACGATCGGCTCGACCGCTCCGCCGAGGGGGGTCACCACCCGACGGAGCTCGTCGGCGACCGCGTCGCGCACGCCGCTCGTGCTCGACGGTCTCGCCGGCGTCACGTCGGTGCGGATGGGATCGACCCAGGTGTCGGTGGCGGGACCGGCGGAGCCGCCCGCCCCGGGCTCGCGCGCGCGGGACGTGGCGCTCTCCGGCGCGTCCGGTGCGTCCAACGTCGGCCCCTCTTCGAGGAGCACCTTCGAGGTCGCCGCGGACGGCCGTCGCGCGAGCACGAGCGAGACCACACGCGCCTCACCCGCGCCCGGGGAAGAAGACAGCGTCGAGGTCCCGCGCGCGACCTGCGAACGCGCAGCGTGCCCGGCGTCGGGATCGCCCTCCTCGATCTCGGGGATACGCGCCAGCGCATCGAGCACCTCCTCGGCGGAACGCGGCCGGAGCTCCGGCGACTTCGAGAGCAGGCGCGAGACGAGCGCCTCGAGCTCGCGGGGCAGCCCGGGGCGCAGCTCTCGGACGGACGGCGGAGGCTCGAGCAACACCTTCGCCAGCGTGGCCAGCACGTGATCGCCGACGAAAGGAGGCTGCCCCGCGAGGCACTCGTACAAGACGCACCCGAGCGCGTAGAGGTCCGATCGCGCGTCGATGTCGCGCGAGCCTCGTGCTTGCTCGGGCGACATGTACGCGGCCGTTCCGAGCAGCGCGCCCGTCCGTGTGAGGTCGGCGTTGACGGCCTCGAGGCGCGCGAGCCCGAAGTCGAGGAGCTTCGGCATCTCGGCGTGCCCCGCGACGAGCCGAACGTTCGCGGGCTTCAGGTCGCGGTGGACCAAGCCACGCGCGTGAACCGCCGCGATGGCGCCTGCGATCCCGCGCGTGACGACGAGCGCGTCGCGCAACGTCAGCGGCCCTTCGCGCAGCCGCTCCGAGAGGTCGACCCCGTCGACCCACTCCATCGCGACGTACCATCGACCGTCGTCGAGCGGGCCGTGCGCGACATACCCGACGATTGCGGGATGGGCGAGGACGGCGAGCGCCTCCGCCTCGCGCTGGAAGCGCACGAGGCCGTCGCGCTGCGTCTGACGGATGATCTTGATCGCGAGGCGCGCGCCCGTCGCGAGGTCGGTGCCGCGCCACACGTCGCCCATGCCGCCGGAGCCCGCGGGCTCGTCGAGGCGGAAGCGACCATCCAGGACGTCGTCGGCCGGCACGTCGCCGCCGAGTATGCGCGTGACTCCGCTCGACGCGCTCGGATCCGATACCCTCGGGGCGTGACCGATCGAGGCGGACGCCGACCGGGTGAGGCTCGCCTCGAGCAAGAGCTCGAGGCCGCCCGCGCGCGCATCAAGATCCTCGAGAAGACGCTCGCGGCCGCGCGCAGCAGCGGCGGCAGCATGCGCCCGCCCACGCAGAGCCATCAGGAGCTGGCGCTCCAGGAGCGGGTGAGAGAGCTCGAGCGCACGTGCGAAGACCTCCGCGAGGCGGCCCGCGTGTCGCGCGCCGCCGCAGAGCGAGAGCGCAAGCAGACGGCGGCACGGCAGCTCGCGGCGGAGGTCGATGGCCTTCGCGAGCGGCTACGCGGCGACCGCGGCGACGACGAGCGACTGCGCCAGGAGCTCGCCAGCGGGACGTCGCGTCTCGCCGACGCCGAACGCCGAGCGACGGACGCCGAGCGAAAGACCAGCGACTCCGAGCGTCGGACGGCGGACGCCGAACGGCAGGTCGCCGACGCCGAGCGACGCGCAGCGGACGCCGAACGAAAGCTCGCCGACGCCGAGCGGGCTGCCGCCGACGCCGAGGAGCGCGCAGAGGAATCCGCGAAGCTGCGGCACGACGCCGAGGAGCGCGCCCTGACGGCCGACCGAGCCGGCATGGCCTTGGTCGCGGCCGACGCGCGCATCGAGGCGCTGACCCGGCAGCTCGAGGAGCTTCGCAGCGCGTGGCGCGCCGCGGACGACAAGGCCCGTGAGCTCGAGGTCACCAAAGCCCGGCTCGCGCGGCTCGACGGTGCGCTCGGCGAGATCCGGTCGGTGCTGACCTCCGCGAGCGAGAACGCCAAGACGCTCTCGGGAGCCCTCGCGAAGATCGTCGAGCTCGAGAGCGGTCGCCTCGGTCGCCACTGACGCCGAGTCCTCCCCGTGTCGTCGGCGAGTGGCGCGGCTCGCTCACGGGTCCGCGACGCAGCAGCGGCATCGCTGAGCCCGCGGCTGCCCGGTACCCTCGTCGAGATGGGCAATACCGGACGAATGCCTCGGACACGCTCGCGACCCGTCGGCGCTCGAAAGGCGACGACCGCCTCCGTGGCGGCACGCCCGAAGCCGTGGTCGCGCGCGGCGCGCGTCGCCGAGTCGCTCGACGCACCCGCCTCGCTCGATGCGCCGTGGTATCGCGTCGCGCCGATCGGCGTCCGCGAGGTCGCCGACGTGCTCTCGCTGGAGCTGGACGGGGGCGTTCCGAGCGCAGAGCGGCCGCGCATCGATCGCAAGCTCGTACCGCCGTACGCGCTCATCGACGTCGGGCACCCTCGCGCGCTCCTGTGCTCGCGCGCGTTCGCGGCGGGGCTGCTGCGCGCGGGCGTGGGTGGCTGGTCGTGCTCACGCGCGGATCACCTCACGGCAAGGCCCGTCGAGGGCTACGCCTGCGCGTGGCTCGAGGTCCGCAGCGTCGCGGGCCGGATGGTGCGGTCCGAGATCTCGGCGAGCCCCGGCGCGGTGCGCGCGGGTCTCTTCCTCGGCGGCACACCGGTCGCGCCGGTCACGATCGATCTGTCCACGGGCACCGGACACGAGCTGGCGTGGACCACCGAGTGGATCGGTGCGGAAACCAGCGCGTGGCGAGCGTTGATCGCGAGCCGCCGCCTCGTGGCCGCCCTCTTCGACGCGCTCGCAGAAGCCGGCGACGAGCGCTGGTTCGCCGTCGAGCCCGTGGCCACCACCGGGAGCAGCA
>JADZFZ010000628.1 GCA_020854145.1 Deltaproteobacteria bacterium
CGGTACGGGATGGCATCCAACGCAGCGATTCGCTCGGCGCGGGACCGGGGCGCGATCCCGTCGGGGAATCGCGCCATCGATCGAACGAACAGGGCCACGCGCTCGTGGTCGCCGAGCGTGCGGAGCGCGTCGACGGTCAGGGCGGCATAATCCCCCGTGTGATTCCAGTAGTACTGATGGAAGCCGCCATTGCAGATATCTGCGTGGGAGTACGGGACGCAATACGCGAGTATCTGCCCGAGCGTCGCTCCCGCGATCGCCTCCTCGAGCGGCCGCATCGTCTGGAGGTCGACCCAGAACGCGCGCTCCGCCACGGCGTACGGCATCTCCCGCCCGATCTCCGCTTCGTCCAGCGGTGCGCGTCGGAGCTTGGGCATCTGCGCGCGCGCGTGGGTGTCGCGTTCGACCACCAATCGCCGCGCCACAGTGCGGGGCACTCTCCAGTCCACCATCGCTGCGGATGATAGGTTGCGCGGTCGTGACGCCGACGCGGATCTTCGCGGAGAAGCACCTCGACCTCCTGCTCGCGTTCGCCCGCGTCGCGCCTGCGGGCGCTCCGTACGAGGCGCTGGCGCGCGCTCGGAGGCTTCGCGTGGTGCGTGCTGAGGGCACCCCGTGCGGGTCGGCGCCCGGCGCCGCGGGCGCGCGCTCGCCGATCACGAGAGACTCGCTGGCATCGACGGCGCCAGATCACCGCTGCCGACCTGCTCGAAGGCCGGAGCGGTCACGTGCTCGTGGGCGTCTTCGACCACACGGGATGATGGCCCAGGATCCAGTTGATGGCGCGGTGTCGCTCCCGAGCCGATGAGGAGCAGGTGCGGACGAGGTCGGCTGGCGCGCGGACGATTGGTGTGCCGCGTAGCGCGAGGTCACCCTTCACGAGCCGGAGGCCGGTGAGGTCGAGCGGACCGAACCAAGTCTCACGGGCCACAGTCGCAAAGTCGATCGCGCTCCTACGGAGCCGGAACTCCTCCAGTCGCCAGTGGAGCGCGAACATGACCTGGCCGAGCTTCGCGAGCTCCGGCGCTGGTCGCAGCTCGACGGACCCGAGGAGCGCTCGAGCTTCGGCTGTGCTCAGGTAGCCAACGGCGTCAGCGGCGGATCTCGGGTCGCAGGGCTCGTCGTACGCGGGCAAAGCAAGACGTCCGAGAGCCCATGCCAGCACGGCGAGCCCCTCGCTCTGCCAGGTCGCGTCCACGATGACCTCGGGCTGCACGCGGCCGAGCTGCGAGGTGAGCAGTGCTCGCTCGCCATCCTCGATCTCGTGTTCGACGCCGACGTCGCGGAGCCAGGCCAGCAGCTCCGCGCGGAACCGCTCGGCTTTGGGGTTGCCAACGTCCTGGTCGATGAACGCCCGCGCGAGGACCGCCGAGAGGACTACCGCTCGCTCGGCGACACGCCGCGGTAGCGGAGGGTGGAGCGCATCCACATCGGGTGTCATGGTGCCGAGCTCTCCCAGACGCTGTAGCGCTACGGATCGATGCCGATCAAGGCGGCGACTCGATGTCCCCGCGCAGCCAAGCTGCTCGAGTGAACGGACCCGCCGACGACCGTGCGTGATCCACTACTGCCCGGGCGTTCGCTCGCTGAAACCGCTCGGCGACTACGAGCTTCGGGACGAGCGTTCGCCCGCCGCGAGCGCGTGGTCGAGCAACACCCTCGCCAGGAGCGTGAAGGAGGCCTCCTCCAACACGATCGGGTTGCCGAGCGCTTGGGCCCACGCGGGTGCGACCTCTCCGAGCGGCCACACGACGACGAGCGCGGGCGCAGGACGCCGGGCGTTTCGCCACGCGAGCTCGCGCGCCTCGGCGATCGGCAGACCGGTGGCGACGAGGAAGGCGTCGATGGCGGCCGGCTCCACGCCGAGCTCCTGGTCTGCGTTGACGACGACGGCGCGAAAGCCCAGCGACTCGACGCCCGCGACCATCCGTGGGTAACGCTTCGAGGAGGCCACCACGCCGACGGTGATGGCGGGAAGCTGGGGCTCGCTCGTGAGCTTCCGTCGAACGCCGCTCGAAGCGTGACGCGCGAGCGCATCGCAGATCCGGTCCGCGAGCACGGTCGCGACTCCGAGCCCGAGCTGCTCCACCAGAGCGGCACGGAGCGGCCCGTGGACCTTCTCCTGCAGGAGCTCCACGTCGAAGATGGGCTCGGAGCCAAGGGCCTCGCGGACCAGGTCGCCCGCGCGGTCGCGGGTCATCGAGGCCTCGAGCTCCTCGAGGATGACGCGCACCCAACGCGATCGTGAGAGGCCCATGCGCCCTGAACCAGGCCGCAGCCTACCGCCGAGCGGGCGGCGGTCCACACGACACGAGAGTGTCCTCGCGCGATCGGCGCCCGGCCCCTCGGCGCCGGGGTACGGGACCGCGTGCGACGCGCTCCCGACGAGATCACAAGACGCGCAGGCGCGGATGCTTCGCGCGCATGGCGTTCTGCATCCACTCGGGCAGCTCCGCCCATCGGGCGGCGACGTCGCCGACGTCCTCGTCCGCGTCGAGGATCGATTCGTCGCGTGCGTTCCAGCCGAGATCGAGCGCGAGGCGCACGACCTCGCCTTGGCGGCCCACGATCTTCCAACCACGCAGGAGCGGCGCGCCGAGCGTCGGACGCACCTCGATCTCGCGACCGACGACGTACGTGGAGAGGTAGACGGAGAAGGTGCCGATGTCGCGCTCGAAGCCGTCGAGACGATCGAGGCTCGTCGCGTCGAAGTCGAGAAGACCGTCGCGGATGCGACGCTCGAGCTCGCGCTTGCCGATGCGATCGCGGATGAGGCACGGCTCGTCATCGAGCGCATCGATGAGCACCGGGCCGTCGATGGCATCGATGTCGAGCGAAAGGAGATATCGCCAATGGGGGTCCTGCACGAGTCACCTGGAGTGTGGCAGCGGTCGCCCGCGGACGCGGAAGAAGCCGGATGGAAGTGCTAGAGGGCTGGGATGCGGGGAAAGACGATTCTGCTCACGGGGGCATCGAGCGGGTTCGGGCGGCTGGCGGTCCCGATGATGCTCGACGAGGGGCACACGGTCATCGCGGCGATGCGCGGCGGCGAGGCGCGGCTGCGCGAGATCTTCGCGGACGAGGTCGCGCACCACGGCGGGCGACTGGTCTCGGTGGATCTGCACATGGAGCGGAGCGCGTCGTTCGCGGACGTGGCGCGCAAGATCGACGAGCACTTCGGCGGTCGGCTCGACGTGCTCGTGAACAACGCGGGCTACGGGCTGCTCGGTCCGCTCGAGGACCAGACCGAAGCGCAGATCCGGCACCAGTTCGAGGTCAACGTGTTCGGCCCCGTGCTGCTGACGAAGGCGCTCCTGCCCGCGTTGCGCAGGACGCGCGGACGCGTGCTCTTCGTGGGCAGCATCGCGGGCTCGATCGTGTCGCCCTTCTACGGCAGCTACGCGGCCTCGAAGCACGCGATCGAAGCGTACGCGGAGAGCCTCCGTCACGAGCTGACCCCCGTGGGCGTCCAGGTCGCGCTCGTCTCGCCAGGCAGCTTCAAGACGGAGTTCGCTGCGCGCAGCCTCGTGCTGAGCGAGGGCTCGAAGGATCCGTCTTCGCGCTACCACGACGAGATGCGGACCTTCGAGCGGAGCATCCGCAGCTATGGCGGCCGCGGCGGAGACCCGTCGCGCGTGGCTCGGCTCATCACGGACCTCTGCGAACGTGCGCGCATCCCGCTTCGCACGCTCATCGGGCCCGACGCGAAAGCCATGAGCGCGCTCAAGCGGACGTTGCCCGATCGCGTTCGGTTCGCCGCGATGAACGTCGGCTTCCGCAAGATCATGCTGGGCACTTGACCACCTGTCGGTTCGAGGAAGGGGATCGCCTACCTCGCCTGGAAGGTTGATGCGCGTGGCGCGCTCGCATAGCGTCGACGCTCGGGCGGGATGTCCAGCGAGCCTGCGCAGATTCTGACGGCGGGGCAGCCCTTCGGGCGCTACCAGGTCGTCCGCCTCATCGGCGTCGGCGGCATGGCGGAGGTCTACGAGGCCTATTTTCCGGCCCTGCGGAAGCGCGTCGCCATCAAGGTGCTCAACACCAAGGCCGAGGCGGACTCGGATGCCGTGCGCCGGTTCCTGCGCGAGGGCGAGGCCGCCGCGCGCATCCGGCACCCGCACGTGGTCGAGGTCTTCGACCTCGGCACCGAGCACGGCATCGCGTACCTCGTGATGGAGCTGCTCGAGGGCGAGGACCTCGGGAGCTTGCTCGACCGCGAGCGCCAGCTCTCGTTCCAACGAATGGCCGACATCCTGATCCCCGCGGCCGCGGGCGTGGCCGCAGCACACGACGAAGGGATCGTGCATCGCGACCTGAAGCCGGAGAACGTGTTCCTGGCGCGCAGCCGCGAGGGCACCTGGGAGCCGAAGATCGTCGACTTCGGGATCTCGAAGCTCTCCGACCCGACCGCAGCGCTCGGCCTCACGGCGACGACCGCGTTCCTCGGCACGCCGTACTACGTGTCTCCCGAGCAGGCTCACGGCGCGAAGAGCACCGACGCGCGCGGAGACCAGTACGCGCTCGGGGTCATCGCGTACGAGTGCGTCACGGGGCAGCGACCGTTCCAGGGCGAGACGTTCCTCGCGCTGATGCACGCGATCGTGCGCGGCGTGTACCCGCCCATCAGCGCGTTCCGGCCGGACGTCCCACCCGCGCTCGAGCAGGCGGTCGCGCGCGCCATGTCCGGGTCGCCCGCCCATCGGTTCGAGTCGGTCCGCGCCTTCGCGCGCGAGCTCTTGCCGCTCGCGTCGCCACCCATACGAGCCTATTGGGAGCCGCGGCTCCAGCAGACGCAGTCGGGTCAGACGTATCTGCCGGCGCACACACCGTACCCCGCGCCGCACCTCGCGAGCACGAGCCCGATCGGACCGGCGCTCACGCCGAGCGGGTCCGGGAGCTACGGAGGTCAGGGTCCCGTCGCACCCACGATGGCGTCTCCGCTTCCGGGCTCTGCACCGACGCCCGTAGGGCTCACACCCCGCGGCCGACCCGCGAGCACGCTCGGCGCTTCGGTGCGCGATGTCCCGGTCGGAGCGCCGCGGGGCTCGCGCGTCGGGATCGTCGTTGCAGGCCTCGCCGTCGCGGGTCTCGCCGCGGGCGCACTGGTCTTCACGATCCTGCTCGCGACCTCGTCGGGCGAGCCCGCGACGCGAACGCCCGCGACGACGACGCCGACGACGACGACTGCGACGGCCCCGGCTCCGACGACCGCGGCTCCGACGACCGCGGCTCCGACGACCGCAACGCCCGCGACCGGAACGCCCGCGCCCGCAACGACGACGACCCTGCCGGTCACGACCTCGACGACCACGACACCAGCGCCCCTAGCTCCTCTCGCGACCTCGACGCCCGCGACGACGACGAATCCGGCGCCGGCGCCCGTGCCGACGACGACGCCAGCGACGCCGACGCCGCCGACCGCCACGACGACACCCGCGAGTGCGCCGACCGCGGCGGCCGCCGACTCGCCCGATCGATCCCGCGCCCGCCGGACGACCCCGCGGCGCACGACGTCGGCTGCGCGCTCTGGCTCGTGGCCGGTCCGAATCGGTACGCGGGGTGCCCCCATCGTTCCGCGCTGACAGCGCTGCCGAATCTCGCTGGTTGGGAGCGTTCGCACGCGAGGCACGGCGCAGCGGACGGACTGCGCTATCCCTGCGGCGATGTCGCTTCGACCTCTGCTGTCGGTTCTCGTCTCGCTCGCCGCGCTCGTCGCGTGTGGCGATGACGACGCCTCGACCGTGCGCGACGCGGGTGGCGACACGATGACCACGCCGACGCCGACGCCGACGCCCACGCCGACGCCGACGCCGACGCCGACGCCGACACCGACGCCGACGCCGACACCGACGCCGACGCCCACGCCTCCGCCTCCGCCTCCGCCCACGGAGGGCGCGTGCGCGGTGGCCGACGTCACGAGCTGCGAAGAGATCGCCGACCCGACGGCGGGTTGCTGTCAGCCCGACGGCGTGGCGGCGTACTGCGATGGCGGTCGTCTGATCGAGACCGACTGCGCCGACTTCCGGACGACCTGCGGGTCCGTGCCCGACTGGAGCATGAATCACTGCGTCCCGACGGGCGCAGGGCGTTGTGCGGACGTCGTCGCACCGCACACGACGGGCGCGACCCTCGAGTACGGCACGATCAACATCGTCTGGGACATGGCGTGCTGGGACGACGCGGACAGCTCGCTCTTCGTCTTCCTCGAGGACTACGAGCGCGACGACATCGCGCTGCGCTTCCTGCTGTTCCCTGGGGCGATGGGCGCACCGGCCGTCGGTGAGACGCGGAGCTTGAGCGCACACTCGGCGCTCGCCGCACCGTTCTTCGTCTCGATGCTCTCGGGCATCGCCTTCGACGAAGGCGGCGGCTACGACGCGGAGTTCCTCGCATACGCGGGCACCGTGACGATCGACGAGATGAACGTGTCGAGCCCCGTGGGCAGCACGTTGCGCATGACGTTCGACGACGTCTGGGGACGCGAGGTCAACGTCACGAGCAGCTCGTGCGGCGACGTCACCGATGGACGCCGCATGCACATCCAGCGGTTGAGCTTCGAGATCACCATCGGCGCGCTCCACGAAGACTCGGAGTGCATCGAATGGGGAGGCGGTTGAGCCGATGACGTCGCCTCGCATCGTCCACGCGTCGTTCGGAGCGTTGCTGGCATCCGTCGCTGCGCTCGGCTGTTCCTCGTCTTCGGCCGAGCCCGGCGGCGGCGGCGAGTCACGCGGAACCGATCGATCGCCCAGCGGCGCTCCCACCAAGTCCGTGTCGTCGGGCACGGCCGTCTACATCTGCCCGATGTGCGAAGGCGTGCGGCAGAACGGTCCCGGCCGCTGCCCGCGCTGCGGGATGAACCTCGTGCGCGAGCAACCGAGCACGTCGCCGAGCGCCCCCACGACGACGACCCCCACACCGCCGGCTCCGGCGCCGCCCGCGCCGTCCGCACCCACCGCTCCGACCGCGCACGCGGACCACGATCCGCGTCACGGCGGTCAGCTCGGCATGCAGGGTGACGTTCACGTCGAGCTGGTCGCCCGGCCCGATGGGCTCCATCGCGTCTATCTCTCCGACGCGGTGCGCGTACCGATCGCGCCCGGGTCGGCGACCGACGCCAGCCTTCGCTTCGCGCCGTCCAGCGGCGGAGCAGCCGTCGAGTCACCGCTTCGTGCAGACGCCGCGCTCGGTGCGCTCGTCGCAACGACGGCACTGCCGACGAGCGGCGGCGACGTCACGGTCCGGGTGAACGTCGCCAACGAACGCATCGCGATGGACTTCTCCCTCGACGTGGCGACCGGCGGCGGCGCGTCGCCCGGGCACGACCACTCGGCTCATCCGCACCGCCGTCGCTGATCGACTCGCGTGCGACGTCGCGTGCTACGACGCGCGGCGATGGAACGCTACGACTACGTCGTCCTCGGCGGGGGCAGCGGAGGTCTCGCGTCCGCACGACGCGCCGCGAAGCTCGGCGCGAAGGTCGCGGTCGTCGAGCCGAACGCGCTCGGCGGCACCTGCGTCAATCGCGGCTGTGTCCCGAAGAAGGTGATGTGGAGCGCTGCCCAGCTGCTCGAGTGCCTCGCGGACATGCCCGACTACGGGCTCGACGCGCGTCTCGAGGGCATCTCGTGGTCGCGCCTCAAGGCCGCACGCGACGCGTACGTGGCGCGACTCAACGACATCTACGCCCGCAACCTCGCCCACGACGGCGCAGTGAGGATCGAGGGGCGCGGGACGATCGTCGGACGCGAGCCGGCGCACGGGTTCGTGGTCGCGATCGGCGATCGGCGTGTCGCCGCGCCGCAGGTCCTCGTCGCGACGGGCGGACGGCCCCATCTGCCCGCGGTGCCGGGCGTCGAGCACGGCATCACCTCCGACGGGTTCTTCATGCTCGAGGCTCGGCCGGAGTCGGTCGCCATCGTCGGTGGGGGCTACATCGCGATGGAGCTCGCCGGGATCTTCCGCGCGTTCGGCTCGCGTGTGACGATCGCCCTGCGACACGACGAGGTGCTCCGACGGTTCGATGCGATGGTGCGCACGGGACTCCACGAAGCGCTCGTCGAGAGCGGCGTCGAGATCGTGACGGCGTTCGAGATCGCGGGCGCCACGCGCGGCCAGGACGGACGGGTCACCCTCGGCGCCCTGGATGGTCGATGCATCACCGGGATCGACGCGCTCGTCTGGGCCATCGGTCGCGAAGCGAGCTCGGCCGGGCTCGGGTTGCGGGAGCTCGGCGTCGCGCTGGACGACGAGGGCCACGTCGTGGTCGATGACTGGCAGAGCACCAACGTCCCCGGCATCCATGCCGTGGGTGACGTGACGGGCCGCTGGACGCTGACTCCGGTCGCCATCGCGGCCGGAAGGAAGCTCGCCGAACGTCTCTTCGGTGGCGATGCCGAGGCGCGGCTCGAGTACGAGTGCATCCCGTCGGTCGTCTTCAGCCATCCACCGATCGGTACCGTCGGCCTCACCGAGGAAGACGCCCGACGCCTCCACGGCGACGCGGTGAAGGTCTACGCGTCGCGGTTCACGGACAGCTACCACGGCGTGACGAAGCGCCGACCGAAGACCGCGATGAAGGTCGTCACGGTCGGGGCCGAGGAACGTGTGGTGGGCATCCACGTGATCGGGCGCAGCGCCGACGAGATCATCCAAGGCTTCGCCGTCGCAGTCCGGATGGGGGCCCGCAAACGCGACCTGGACCGCACGGTGGCGATCCACCCCACCGCCGGCGAGGAGCTCGTGACGTTGCGATGAGACTTGCCCGTGTGGGGAAGGCGATCACGGCGGATGCGTACGACGGGGCGTGACCGCGCGCGTTCGCTGCCGGGATCAGGGGGGGCGGTCGGCCGACGTGGGAAGGCGTCGCGTCGCACCCGGACCCATCACGATCGAGGTCGGGATCGAGGGCAACCATTCGTTGCCCACCTCGGTGCTCGCGACGTGCTGGGCCGGGTGGGCCGAAGCGACGTTCGAGGATCCGGCGTGCGCGATTACGGTGCTCGAAGACGAGATCGACGCGTCGGCGCGTGCCGTCTCGCGCTTCTACCTCGACGCGGGGTTCGCGGCCGTGCGCCAGGAGGAGCCGCGAATCGAGCTGTCGGACGATCGACGTAGGCTCTCGGTGACGTTCGTGGTCGACGAAGGTGCGCGCCATCGGATCGGGCGCGTCGAGGTGCGCGGGCCAATGGCGTGGTCGTCGTGGTCGATCCCGGGTCTGCGCGAGGGAGACTGGTTCTGCCGACGCCGCTTGGAGGCGGGGATCGCGGCGCTGCGACGCAGCTGGGAACGGACGACGGGCAAACGCGTGGGGGTTGCCGTCGAGGTATCGGCGGACCGACGCGCCGCGACGCTCGACCTGTCGATCGTGGGCAGGCCCGAGCGGGCGCCGATGCTCTCCTAGGGCGCCGATCAGCTCGATTCCTGCGGCAAACCGCGGCTTCTCGGCGTGAGCACGGCTGACCTCGCTGCTCTCGCTAGCGCGCCGCCTGCGCGGATTGGACGTGCTCGCCTGGCGGCGCAACGATCTCGCGGACTTGCGGAGGTCGATCCTGTCCCCCCGTGAGGTGGGAGAGGAGGCGGTCGAAGAGGCGAGCGGCGGGGAGGGACCGCGGAGGAGCGACACGGCGAAGGAGGGTCTGCAGCGCGAGGACACGCAGGACCGCGGGAGCGACCTGCCGCGCGCGAGCAGGCTCGCGGACGGCGCGGCCGATCTGTGCGAGCAGCCAAGCCGGCCGAACGCGCGCCGGCTTCTGAGAGAGCCCCATCGCGAAGAGTTCGGCATCGAGCAAGCCGGAACGGAGCAGCGCCTCGATGTCGTCGCGCTCGAGCGCTTGGGAGAAGCGGCGAAACGCGTCCGAGCCTGCGAGGACGCCTCCGTGTCGCCGATGGAACCGGCGCTCGTACCGTCGGAGGGCGCGCGGATGGCCGGGATCCTGCGAACGCGAAACCGAATCCGACAGGATACGTGACGCGACCAATCCCATCCCGACGCCGCTGCCGTGCGCCGCGTAGACTTGGCACCCGGCGTCTCCGACCAGCGCGACGCCGAAACCCGCGAGGCGTACGAAGGGGCGCCGAATCGGGATGGCGCCCTGGCCGCCGTAGAGGTGCTCGCCGATCCAGGGCTGAGCCTCGACGAATCGCCGCAAGATCTGCGCGCCGGAGGGGTGCCCGAGCGCGCGGATGGATCCGGTGAGCACCCCCACCTCGCGACACGTGGGCTCGGTGAAGAGCGTGAGCGTCGAGTACCCGCCGGCCACGCCGAGCCATCCGACGCTGTCGCCCGGCGTGGCGTCGTGGTCACGCAGAAAGGCGCGAAAGGCAGTCTCGTCTGCGATTCGGTACTGGTGCTGCGCGGCCGCGCACAGGTCCTCTTCGGTGGGCGTGGGGCAGAGCTCGGCGAAACCAGGTACGCGGCGGCGAACGGCTCCCGAGAGGCCCGATGCATCGACGACGAGACGTGGCGCGAGGCCCAACCGACCGCTCGGCGTCTCGATGGACAGCTCGGTCACCCGCCCAGTGGCGAGAGTGACTGCCGTGACCGTTCCCTCGAGGAAACGAGCGCCTGCACGCTCGGCCCGTCCCGCGAGTCGCGCCGTCAGCGCCCGCATGTCGAGGTCCACGCCCTCGACCCCCCGAACACGGATCCGGACGTCACTCTCGTGGACCCCCACCAGGAAGTCGTGCCCGCCCGAGAATCGCTCGGGCTCGACGGGACGTGCGATGCCGGCTCGGTCGAAGCACCAGAGCGGCACGCCGTTGACCCAACGCGCTCCGGCACGCGCGCGGCCGCGCCGGTCCACGACCATCACGGATCGGCCTTGCTCGGCGAGAAAGGCTGCCGCAGCCGACCCCGTGCTGCCCGCGCCCACCACGACGACGTCCACATGCTCGCGAACGGACATCGGGCGATGGTAGCGCGTGACGCACTCGGGATGGCGCGCGCGTTTCAGATCTGGAAAGTGCGCTAGCCACTCCGCGACCGATCGAGCGACCGTCGTCCTCGCTTGCGCTGCGTCAATTGCCTTCTTTCCAGAGATCTGGCCGCGCGACGACCGCGAGCCGCGCGCCGGCCGGCGTCTTGCTTCGCGTGATGCGCGCGGAGACGGGACACCCCACTGGCGATGGGCGCCGACGGTGGGTGACTCGCTCCGGAGCGCCTGATCGCCAGGAGGCCCCATGTCGCGTTCCCCGCTATTCGCGAAGCTCCGCCGTTCGTTCGGCATCGCACGCATGGCGAACGAGCTCCGTATCTCGACGCCCGAAGCCATCGAGCGTGCGCAGGCGGCGGAGGCAGGCTTCTTCGCGGCGAAGCGATCGCGACGCGAGATCCTCGTCGGCGGAGGCGCGCTGGCCGCGGCGACGTTCGCGAGCGGGTGCATGGGCGGCGGTGGCTCGCCCGACGACCTCGGGCGCACCTCGCAGCTCGCACGCAGCCGAGGCGGCGCACCCTCGATCGGCATCGTGGGCGCGGGCTTCGCGGGCCTGGTGTGCGCGGACGCGCTCAACGGGTACGGGATCTCCTCGGTCGTGCACGATGCGGCCACGCGCGTCGGCGGACGATGCTTCTCGATGGGCGGAACCTTCTCGTCGCCCATCAGCATCCCCGGCCAGACGGCCGAGCGCGGCGGCGAGTACATCGACACGGGCCACAAGACCCTCATCAACCTGGCGCGCGCCTTCGGCCTGACGCTCGAGGACGTGTCGAAGGAGCCTGGCGAGGTCTTCTACTACTTCGACGGTCAGGCCCATCCCGAGTCGGTGGTGGTCGACGAGTACCGCGCCTTGGTGGCCGCGATGCACGTGGATCTGCGGGCCTCGTCGGGCGCTCCGACGGCGCTCGCGCACAACGAGGCGGACATCGCGCTCGATCACACGAGCCTCGCCGAGTACCTCGTCACGCGCGGAGCCGGACCGGTCGTCACGAAGGCGATCGAAGAGGCCTACCTCGCGGAGTACGGCATCGAGCCGAGCGAGCAGAGCTGTCTCGCGTTCCTCCTCTTCATCCACGCCGACAAGCGGTCGAAGTTCACGCCCTTCGGCGTCTTCTCGGACGAGCGATATCACGTCGTCGAAGGCAACCAGGCGATCGCGGAAGGTCTGCGCGGACGACTGGCGGGTCAGCTCCGCATGGGCCAGGCGCTGACGCGCGCGCGCAAGACGTCGTCCGGCGCGGTCGAGCTCACGTTCCGCGAAGGCTCGCGCACCGTGACGGCCACCTACGATGCCGTCGTCTTCGCGATCCCGTTCTCCACCCTTCGCGAGGTGGAGCTCGACGCGAGCCTCGGCTTGCCGGACTGGAAGCTCCGCGCCATCGACGAGCTCGTCTACGGCACGAACGCGAAGATGATGGTCGGCTTCAACGGTCCGCACTGGCGTGCGCTCGGAAGCAACGGCGCCGCCTACTCGGATCTTCCGAACTGTCAGACCGTCTGGGAGACGAACCCGACGCGCGCCACGAGCCGCTACGCGATCTTGACCGACTACTCGGGCGGCGAGCGCGGCGCGCGGTTGCGGCCCGATCGGGTGCAGGACGAGGCGACGCGATTCCTGACGGACCTCGATCGCGTCTTTCCCGGCTCGCTCGCCAACGCACGCACCGACCGCGGCAAGTACGTCGCGCACCTCGAGCACTGGCCGTCGAACCCGCTCACGCGCGGCAGCTACACGGCCAACCACCTCGGCTACTTCACGCAGCTCGCAGACCTCGAAGGCCCGTCGGTCGGCAACGTGCTCTTCGCCGGCGAGCACGCGAGCTCCTTCTACGTGTGGCAGGGCTTCATGGAAGGCGCCGCGCTCTCCGGCCTCGACGCGGCCGACGAGATCCGCAGAGCGTTCTGATCCCC
>JADZFZ010000629.1 GCA_020854145.1 Deltaproteobacteria bacterium
CGGGACCTGCGCGTCGTCGTAGCTCGCGAGGGCATCGAGCACGTCGGCCCAGCCCGTCGCTTGGCTCCAGTCGCTCGCGATGGCGCGAAAGTCGGAGCGCCGCGTCGACGTGAGCTGCGACGCGAGGGACAGCTCCGTGTGCACGCCGCTCTGCCGGCCCGCGGTGCGGACGGATCCTTGGGAGCTGCCGAGGATCATCGAGTCGAGCGCGCTGCGCGCGCCGGATGCCGCGGCGGCCACGTCGGGGTCGCTCGTCGTCGTGCCGAGGCGATCGAGGAATTGTCCGAGGTCGCGCAGGCCGGGGTTGGTGCTGCCCGACTCGATCTGGTTGAAGTACGGAGGCAGCGCGTAGAAGCCGCTCACCCCGACGTCCGCAGGGTTCAGCGCTTCGCTCGCGAGCCACACGTCCGCGAGCCCGCTCATGGCGCTCGCGAAGGCGTCCATCTGGGCGAGATCGATCGCGACGTGGGATCGCAGCAGGCCGTCGTTGACGCCGGCGCTCGCGTGGTGCGCGTCCCAGATCGAGACCTCTTCGCGTCCGAGGTCGTCCGCGGAGATGCCCTTCTGCTCGCCGATCATCGTCAGCGCGCGCTCGTAGTCCCAGCCGTCGCCGTAGTCGATCTCGGCGTTGGCGACGTACAGCTCCGCGAGCGAGCGGAACGACTGCGCGATCTCCGCTCCGGCCATGAGGCACGTGTCGAAGGACAAGAAGACGAGCGGCGGCTCGTCCGCGATGCCGGCGCTCGAGAGCCCGCTCGCGATGGCGTCCGCTGCGTCCTGGAACGGGAGGTTCGTGCCCTCGCGCGTGCCGTCCTGCGTGTCGCCGCCGAAGCCGCCCGACCAGCCTCCGCCGTGGTTCCACATGATCAGCCCGCGCCTGCGCGCCGGGAACTGCGTGAAGACGTCCTGCACGTAGGCCGCGAGCACGTCGGGCGAGTCGAGATCCTCTTCGTCGCCCGTGCCCAGCTCCTCGGGCTCGGCTCCTCCGCCGACGATGCGCAGGAGCGCGCTGCCGCTCGGGAACTTGTCGCCGCCGTCGCCGATGTCCTGGCTCGCGTCGAAGTCGGCCAGGACGATCACGTTCATGTCGTCCGGGATCGTGGCGCGGTTCATCTCCTGGATGTCGCGCACGAGGCTGTTCGAGAGGTTGTGATCCGCGTGCCCGTAGACGAACACGGTCCACTCGGCTTCGACCCCCGGAGGAGGCGGTGGCGTTCCTCCGTCCGGCGGGGGCGGCGGTTGCGGGGGCGGCGTGACCGTCATCCCGTCGTCGTCACCGCAGCCGACCCACGCGGCCGCGACGACCGCCAAGCACACGAAACCCGAAGCTCTCGACACTGCGCCCTCCCTTCGATTCGACGACCGACGCTTCTATCACGGCGCCCTGCGAGCGGGAATCGTGCTACGGCTACCTCGTCGCGTGAGGGAGCGACGCCGGGAGGTCGAGATGATCCGGTCTGCGATGGCGCTCGCAATGGTCGTCGTGACGGCAGGGTGCAGCGCCCTCGTCGACTCGGATACGTCGCGGCTCGATCCGCCGAGCGACGTCGATGCGCGCACGCCGCCCGCGCCGCCCGCAACGCCGGACGGAGCGGTCCCGCCGACTCCGACGCCGACTCCGACTCCGACGCCGACTCCGACGCCGACTCCGACTCCGACTCCGACTCCGACGCCGACTCCTCCGCCGCCTCCTCCGCCGCCTCCTCCGCCGCCGCCTCCCCCGCCTCCCCCGCCGCCGCCACCACCGCCGCCGGAGTGCCGGATCCCGGGCGAGCTGTCGCACCTCGAGCGCCAGTGCACGGAAGACACGTTGCGGTGTCTGCAGGAGTGTCCGGAATGGGACCGCGATTGTCCGAACCGGTGCATCTCGAGCGACCCGACGTGCCGTGCCTGCGTGACGAACAACTACCGTCACTGCGCGCTGCACTCGGATGGGTGCGGCGAGATCACGCGCGAATGGATCTGCTGCCTCGAGCCGCTCGGCTGCTACGGCCGCGCGTACGACGACGACTGTCAGGCCGCGTGCAACCCCGAGCCGTACCTCGGGTGCCTCGAGTCCATCGATTGCTCCGAGGCGGTCAACGCCTGCTTCTTCTGAGTGAATCGAGGTCCAATCGGCCCATTCGGCGGGCGTTGGCGTTGGCTGTCAGGCAACGCAGGGGTGACGAACCTCCGTTCGCGCTGAGCTCGTCGAAATACGTGATCGCGCCCTCGACGCTGCTCGGGGCGCACGCTCGTCCCCTTCAGCGCGAGTCACGAAACCGCTCCCACTCTTCCACGACCTCCGCCGCCAGCTCGCGCGACAGCGTGGTCGCGCGCTCGCGCGTCGCGTCGAACGCCTCGAGCTGAGCGCGTCGCTGGAGCGGCAGGAGGATCTCGGGGAATCTCGACCAGAAGTGTCCTGCGAGCTGGCGGGCCGCGTCGGACGCGAGCTCCTCGAGCTCGGTCTGGCTCTGCACGTCCGCGACGGTGAGCTCGCGATACCCGGGCTCCCACGCCTGCACCCAGAAGCCGGGCGTCTCGTGCGACTCGTCCAGACGCACGAACCCGTAGATGCTCGGCATGCGCCGGCCCAGCAACGACATGAACAGAAGCGCGTGCAGCGAGCCGCCGTGCGTGGGACGCCACACACACTCGCCTGCGATCGGCAGAGGAGCCTGGCGCGCCTCCAGCAACACGTCGTCGCCTGGCGCGTCGGTCGGTCCACGGACGCGCAGCAGGACCTTGCGCTCGAGCGCGCTCCCGATGCCCATCTCCAGCGCGCCGATGCGCTGGATCGCGAAGAACTCCGGCAGACGCTCGGGGTGGATCTCGCTCTGGATGCGCACGAACTCGGCGAAGCCGCCACGACAGACGGCGTCGTCGTCGGCAGGCAGCGGACGAAACAGCGCGTCGGCCCAACCGAGCCACGCGGTGTGATCCTGCGGCACGCCGGCCCTCAGGCGCGCGACGACGGTCGGCGGAGCGCTGGCGGCGGGCGCAGCGTCGAGGGCGCTGCGATACGCCGCGTAGAACGCGCTCACCGCGGCGTCCGGATCACACGGCCACGACGCCGCGCGACACGCCATGTGCAACGACGCGCCGTAGCGCACGAGGTCGACGACGGCAGGCCCGAAGCCGGCCTGATCGAAGTCCTCGAGCCCGTAGCTGGCGCGCGTCACCACGAACTGCTCGACGTGCGCGTCGCCGTGGACCGCGACGACCGGGAGCTGTCCGCGGCGGTCCCGCAGCTCGTAACAGGTGCGTGCAGCGACCTGACGCCCGAGCATCCGGAAGTAGCGGTACGGGCTCTCGTCCAGCTTCGCGAGCAGCTGGCCCGACGCGCCGCGCGAGCGCAACGACTCGCGGTCGAGCGCGAAGCTCGCACGCGTGCCGAAACCGTCGTCGCAGACGGTGGGAGGATCGGATCGTACCCCCCGGGATTGTGGCGGCCCGACGGCTGCGGGACGTGCCTGCGGAGCGTGGGACGTGCAGCCGACGAGCACCAGCACGACGACCCGGGCGGTCGCCCACGAGCGAGCGATCGACATCGCGTCTGCAGTGTCGCGCAGGTCGCACACCGATGGGCAGGGGCAATCGCCGGCGTCAGCGATCCCGCGCGGCGCGGGTCAGTCGGTAGCGCACACCACGGTGGCGCGGATGGATGCGGAGCGCCGTGTGCCACGCGTCGAGCGCACCGGCGCGGTCGCCGTTGGCGAGCAAGGCGTCGCCGAGCACCATGTGACTGTCGGCACCCTGGGGGCGGAGCTCGACGAGCCGTCGGGCCCAGCGGAGCGCCCCCTCGTGGTCGCTCAATCGCAGCCGAGCCTCCGCCATGCCGCGTGCGGCCTGGTCCGATCGCGGCGCGTATCGAAGCGCCTCTTCGTAGGCAGCGGACGCACGGTTCAGACGGCCGCGGCGGAGGCTGCGATCGCCGCGCGCCATCAGGGTGCGGGCGAGCTGACGACGCGCGCGGGCGCTCGCCGCGCCTACGTCGGGCGCGACCTCGTCCGTCACCGTGCGCGCGAGCTCGATGCGCGGCGCCCGCGCCGTCGCCGTGACCGACGACGACGACGACGGCGGCCGAGGCGATGCCGTCTCGGCCGACGGCCGCGACGTGGTGCCCGGCGCCTCCAGGCCCAACGGCAACGCGACGGGCGACGGAGGTGCCGTCTGCGGCGGTGCACCGACCGACGCCGCCGCGACGGCGGGCCGTGCGACCGCGTCGTCGTCGTCGTCGTCTCGCGACGCGATCACGATCACGACCGCGACGGCGATGCCGACGAGGATCACGCTCGCGCCGACCCCGATGCCGAGCCATGGGACCTCGGCCCGCGGGCGCGCGGCGGGCCGCCGTGGGGCTGCGGGCTGGGCGTGGTCGACGTACGGCAGCGGCGCAGCCGCCGGCGGCTCGTCGATGGGCAGCGGCTCGGGAGCCTTCGGGAGAGGCTCCGGGACGACCTCGTGGGCGGCGCCCTCGTTCGCGGGCGTGGCGCTCTCGCTCTCGTGGGTGGCGCTCTCGCTCTCGTGGGTGGCGCCCTCGCTCTCGTGGGTGGCGCCCTCGTTCGCGGGCGAGATCTCCTCGAGCTCGATCGCGTCGTCGAGCTCGGTCGGCACGACGTCGGCGGCCGCGCGCGACGCGGCGGTCGCCGCGGGTGGCGCCGGCGGCGTGACCCTCGGCCGTCGTGCCGGTGGCGCGGGGCGAGGATGTGGCGGGCTTCCGAGACCGCGTGTTGCCGGTCGCCGCAGCTGCGGCGGCGGCGGCGGAGGCGCCGGCGGGACCGCAGGGCTCAGCCCGATGAGCGTCTTGGCGCGGCGTGGCGGCGGCGGATCGGGCACGCGTGCTGCTGCCGA
>JADZFZ010000630.1 GCA_020854145.1 Deltaproteobacteria bacterium
CACACCAATCGAGCTGCCGCCGAAATTGGCATTCCCGTTCGCGCGGACGTTTACCCGGTCGACCGTCGTATCGGTCGCGATGTTGACGGCGTCGATGGCCAGAGTGCCGCCGTTGATGGTCACGATGAAGTCGTTGCTGCGCTCCCAGTCGCGCTCTTCGCTGTAGCCGCCGTAGAGCGAGACGCCGTCCACCAATGCCAATGCCTCGGGGCCTTCGTTGTAATCGCCCTCCGAGATGTAGACGTCGAAGCCCATCTCCTGCGCGGCCTCGATGCCGGCGCGAATGGTGCGCTTCGGCATCTCGCGCGTTCCTGGATTGACGTCGCGACCGGTGGTCGCCACGAAGATTGCGGTCGCCGCCGTGCCGTCGATCCCGTCGCAATTGAGGTCCGCGAACGTGTCGTCGGGGAAATCCTCCTCCATCGACGGGAAACAATCGCTCTCGCACCAGTTGGAGGGATCCGTGTCGGCGTCGTAGAAGCCGGCTTCGCACTCGTAGCCGCACACGCCCATCACGCACACGGGCACGGCGTGGCCCTCGGGCGGGGGCACGGGGCACGGCTCGCACTCGGGGCCACACGCCTCGGGGTTCGTCAGATTGTCGGTCCGCATCATGTGGACGCACTCGCCCGAGACTTCGCTGCACTCGTCCATCGTGCAGTTGTCGAAGTCGTCGCAGTTGCGCGTGCCGGGCGACGCGCAGACCTTGACCATGTCCTCGGGGTCGTCGACGCAGACCTCGTCGCCGTTGCAGAAGATGCCGTCGCCCTCGCAGTCGCTGTCGAACTCGCACGCGGGCGCGCGCACGCAGCCCATGCCGGGGACACACGTCAGGCCGCTCGGGCAGAGCGTGTCGTTCGGGGTGTTCTGGCACATGTCCATCACCGTCATGCACATGTCCTGGGTACACGCGGTTCCGTCGTTGCAGGTCGGGATGTCGGCCGCGACGCAGCGGCCGCCCTGGCAGCGGAAGCGGCCGTTGCAGAACACCCCGTCGTCGGGGCACTCGACGTCGCTCGTGCAGTCGGACGGACCCGTGTCGGCGCCGGCGTCGGCGCCCGTGTCGCGCGGGCCGGTGTCCGTCGTCGTGTTGCCCCCGCCGCCGTCGCCCCCGCAGGCCGCGGCGAACGCGACGGCTGGGACGAACAGCAGCGCGGCGAGTCGTGATCCCTCTGCTCTTGCGGCGCGAATCGAGTAACGGACGAACTGCGACATCGGAAGCTCCCTGCAAAGACGCGAGGCCGGCCCGCGAACGCGGGTCGGGATTGGCACGCGCGTCGATGGTACCGGATGCAGCCGGCCCGACGGAAGATCGGCCGGACCGGGGCGGTTCCGAAGCCCGTTTGACAGGCCGCGGCGCGGGCGATAAGTCGGCGCGGTTCGGCCACACTCCGACCCTCGCCACGCGAGGGTGCCTGTTGCCAAATCGCCGCGAGTCTTCGCGCCTCTCGGCGGCCCGCATGTCCCGACAAAAGACCTCCGCCTTCGGACGGGGGTCGCAGAAGCAGAGTCTCCGCCCTTTCCGGGGTGGGGGTAGGAGTCATGATGTCGCGCTACCAGTTCACGTCCGAGTCCGTCACCGAAGGCCACCCCGACAAGATCTGCGATCAGGTCTCCGACGCGGTGCTCGACGCGTACCTCACGAAGGACACGCGTGCGCGCGTCGCGTGCGAGACGCTCGTCAAGACGGGCTTCGTGGTCGTGGCCGGCGAGATCACGTCCGGCGCGCAGGTCGAGATCGCGCCGCTCGTGCGCGAGGTGGTCAAGGACATCGGCTACACGAGCTCGGACTTCGGGTTCGACGCGGCGAGCTGCGGGATCCTCGTGGCCGTCGAGCGTCAGTCGCCGGACATCGCGCAGGGAGTGTCGGAAGGTCAGGGCCTGCACAAGGAGCAGGGCGCCGGCGATCAGGGCCTCATGTTCGGCTATGCGTGCGACGAGACGAAGGAGCTCATGCCGCTGCCGATCATGCTGGCGCACAAGCTGACGCGACGTCTCGCGGACGTGCGCAAGCGCGGGGAGCTCGAGTGGCTGCGACCCGACGGCAAATCGCAGGTCACCGTGGAGTACGAAGGCGCGACGCCACGTCGCATCGAGGCCGTGGTGGTCTCCACGCAGCACGGGCCCGACGTCAAGCACAAGGCGCTCGTGGACGCCGTGATGGACACGGTGATCAAGCCGGTGCTGCCGGCGGACATGCTCGACAAGGCGACGAAGTACCACGTCAACCCGACGGGCCGGTTCGTCGTGGGTGGACCGATGGGCGATGCGGGTCTGACCGGCCGGAAGATCATCGTCGACAGCTACGGCGGCATGGGCCGTCACGGCGGCGGCGCGTTCAGCGGCAAGGACCCTTCGAAGGTCGACCGGAGCGCCTGTTACTACGCGCGTTACGTCGCCAAGACGGTCGTGGCGGCGAAGCTGGCGAAACGCTGCGAGGTCCAGGTGGCGTACGCCATCGGCGTGGCCAAGCCCGTCGGCGTCTACGTCAACACGTTCGGTACCGGCGTCGCCGACGACGCGAAGATCGCCGACGCCGTGAGCAAGCTCTTCGACTTCCGCCCGAAGGCGCTCATCGAGGAGCTCGATCTGCTGCGCCCGATCTACCGGAAGACCGCGGCGTACGGGCACTTCGGTCGTACCGAGAAGGTCTTCACGTGGGAGCGCACCGATCGCGCCGAGGAGCTCGCCTCCGCCGTCGCGGGAGCTCGCACGAAGGGCGGCACCGGCAAGTCGAACGGTCACGGCGCGAAGACGACGGCGAGCAAGAAGCCCTCGAAGACGACGGCCAGCGCCTCGGCGTAGGTCACGGCCCTTCCTCACCCGGCCCTCTCCCCGGCGGGGAGAGGGGCCTCGGCGCGGCTCGCCGCGGCTCTCGAGGACGACGGCTATTCGCGGTCGCGTTGGCGCGCTTCCTCGGCCCACGCGAGGAGCGCGCGCACGTCGTCTTTGCGTACGGCGCGGGTCGCGACGAGGAAGAAGCCGAGCTCCAGCAGGAGCAGGAAGAACAAGAAGACCACCCAGAGCCAGGGCCCGGCGGCGACGAAGAGCTCGGCCGTGCGCGCGGCTTCGGGGTTGGCCAGCGCCGGGTCTCCGGCTGCCGTGGCCTGGATGACCTCGGCCGCGTGCGACTGGAGGACTGGCACCATGGCGCGAGCCTTGGCCACCCAGAGCCCGAACCCGGCGACGGCGAGGACCGAGTTGGCGATGGCCGCTTGCGTGAAGAGTGACGCTCCCGAGGGACGGAGCGTGAAGAGCGCGAGGCACGCGAGCGCGAGCAACCCGGACAGAACCACGTTCGCGGCCGCGAGCACCGTCTCGGCAGGGCGATGAGCCTGCATCGCCTCGACGATCTCCCGCGCGACCTTCTGCTGGACGCGGGAGAGGCGCTGGTTGCCTTCCTGCTCCTGGATGCCGAGCGTGCCGACGTCGACGGGGGTGCGCAGCTCCTGGATGCCGCGGAACACGCCGAGCGTCGCGACCAGCATCCCCAACATCGCGACGAGCCCGAGGCGGCGCGCGACCTTTCTAACGGCGGTCTCGTCCAACGGTCGCGACAATCTCGGAGGCTCGGACTTTCCAGGGGCGCTGGCTCGACGTGCGCGGCTCGGCCGCGCCGATCGGACCCGTCAACGGATTCGCGCCCGTCGGCAGACCATGGCCGAATGGGAAGTGTCGGGCAAACCGAGAGTTGCGCGACGAGGTAGGCTCGCCCCGGGCACGACCCGAGCAGCGCGCTTCAGGTTGGCCCGCGGCGATCAGCGAGCGGACGCGAGTCGCGCAGGTCGGACGGCGAGGTCGTAGGCGAGGCGCGTGCGGACCGGCTCCGCGCGGGGGTCGGTCACGCCCCAACGCTCGAGGCGCTCGACCGCGTCGAGGTGCATGGCGAGCATGGCGTGGACCCGAGGGTTGCAGCCGAAGTCCACGGAGCCGTCGAGGGCCTCGGCGAAGCCCATGGCGCTGTCGCACCGCGCGAGCGCCTGGCCGGCGGTCGCCACGGCGTCTTCCATCCGGCCGACGCCTTCGTAGGCGCGCGAAAGCTGGTGCAGCATCATCGGGTCGCGCAAGACGCGAGGGTCTGCGGAGCGGATCGCCGCGAGCGCGAGCGACGGCTCGTCCATCTGCAGGTACCCGTGGGCGAGCGCACGCGCGGCGTCGAGGCTGCGGGGCTCCCGAGCGAACCGATCCTCGAGCCTTGCGAGTCGCTGGCGCTCGGGGTCGTTGGCCATCGCGGGCTCTGGCTCGAACGCGAGCAACGAAGCCCAGATGCCCATGGCCGAGAGGATGATCGCGACGTTGAGCTTCAGCCCCATCCCGTCACCTCCGCCATCGATGCCAGCCACCCACGACACGACCCGAGCCGGTGAGACAACCGTCGTCGCCCCGGGTTCCGAGTATGTTGCCACTACGGACACCGGAAGGCACTCCTTCCCTGGGTCTCGTGCTCGTCGTCGCAGCGAGCCCCCGCCTCGCAGCGAGTCTCCGACGCTGCGCTCCTCGCGCGGGGTGGCCCGCCGATGCGCCGCCGATCCGAGGCGGCGCCGCGGAGCGCAGCGAGTCTTCGAGCGGAGCGCAGCGCGGGCGGGGTGGCCCGCCGATGCGCCGCCGACCCGAGGCGGCGCCGCGGAGCGCAGCGAGTCTTCGAGCGGAGCGCAGCGCGGGCGGGGAGGGGGCCCCTCGCGACTTGCTCGCGAGGGGGAGGGGTCTGCCCGCCAGACCCCTCGGCGCAGATGTGCGAAATTGACACAGCCCGTGGATGGTGTATGTGCCCGGACGCGGGCGGCCCGAAAGTCGCCCGTCAGGGGCGCGCCGAACCGCGCGTCGTGCAACAGCTTTCCGGTGAGCCGATGGCGCCGGGCCCGGAGCGAGACCGGGGGAGCGAATGATGGGTAGCGTGCGCGCGGACAGGAACCAGCCCGCGGTCCAGGAGCTGCAGTTCCGGAACGACCAGGCTTTTCTTTCGCTGATCGTGAACAGGCGGACCGGCACCATCCGCGTGATCGATTTCCGGAGCGGGAGCGTGCCGGTCAAGCGCGTGTTCGTGCAGAGCGTCGCGCAACGCGAAGGAGCCACCAAGGCGTTCACGCTCGTCGAGAAGGACGAGGTGTCGTCGTGGGTCCGCTTGGGCTTCTGGCGCGAGGGGCAGATCCCGGGCTTCTACAAGCGGAGCGACGCCTACATGCTCGGCTGCGTGATCGCGCCCGAGAGCAACGGTGAGGACGCCGTGGTCGAGCGGTCGTCGCCGAGCGACGGTCGGCTCGCGGAGCGGACGATTCACGGCGCCAAGAAGATCCTCAAGGACATCCCCGAGGTCGTCACGGGCTGCAAGCTGCGCGGCGTCGACGCGGCCGACGTCGCGAGCACGCGCGACGAGGTCGTCGCCAAAGGGCTCGCCATCAACACGTTCGATCCGTTCGGGCGGCACGCGCTCCGGCTGTATCTCGAGGCCATCGCGGGCAGCGGCGAGGTGAACTACCTGTCCGCCGAGTTCGAGGAGTGCTTCGGCCACAGCACGATCGAGGTGCTGAAGTCCCCGACCGATCTGCCGCAGGTGCTGTCGGTCACGGCCGGCATTCGCGCGTTCTCCGACGAGCTCAAGCGGCGTGGGATCGTCTCGGCGTTCGGCTTCACGCCGAGCGACGACGGCAAGCTCGCGGCCTGCTTCATCGCTTCGGGCTACCGGAAGACGGGCCTGCTCGCGAAGCACGGCGTCGTCAAAGGCGAACGCGTCGACATGATCCTGTGGACGCGCAAGCTCGCCAACCCCGCCGGCGACGGCGAGCCGATGGACGACGAGGACATCTGAAGCGCCCGCGGCGCGGGGTGGAGATCTCCGGCTGCGCCGCGCCGAACCAGCGGCTCGTGGGCGTTTCATTCCGGGTCGGGCTCCGCTAGTCTCCGCGGCGATGCGAACGAAAGCGGACATCGAGTCCTACCTCATGCGGAGCCACCTCGCGTACGAGGAGGTGGCCGATTCGATGTGGGTCGTGAGCGACCCCGCCAACCGAGTGACCAACCTGGTCGTCAAGCAACTGGGGCCGATCCTGCTGTTTCGGCTGAAGGTCATCGACGTCCCCGACGCGGGGCGAGAAGCGCTCTTCCACAAGCTCCTCGACCTGAACGCCACGTCCTTGCTGCACGTCGCATACGGGCTCGAAGAGGGCGCCGTCGTGCTGACACACGCGTCGGAGATCGAGAGCATGGACTACAACGAGTTCCAGGCCGTGGTCGACGAGATGGCCATGGCGATGACCGAGCATCACGAGGCGCTTTCGCCGTATCACCGTCCGTCGGCACCGCCGGCGGTCAAGGCCTGAGCCTGAGCAGAAGGACGAGCGATGGGCATCTTCGGTAGGATCGCGCAGCTCATCAAGTCGAACATCAATGACCTGATCAACCGGGCGGAAGACCCGGAGAAGATGCTGAATCAGGTCATCGTCGACATGAACGCGCAGCTGGTGGAGGCGAAGAAGCAGGTCGCCGTCGCCATCGCGGACGAGAAGCGGCTGCAGAAGCAGTACGAGGCGGAGCTCGCGGTCGCGCAGGAGTGGGAGCGCAAGGCGATGATGGCCGTCCGAGCCGGCGACGACGTCCTCGCGAAGGAGGCGCTCGCGCGCCGAAAAGAGCACGACGCCCTCGCCACCACGCTGAAGGAGCAGTTCGACAAGCAGCACAAGGCGGTCGAGGCGATCAAGACCGCGCTGCGCGCGCTCAACAACAAGATCGAAGAAGCCAAGCGGAAGAAGAACGTCCTCATCGCGCGCAAGAAGCGCGCGGAGGCGATGAAGACCATCCACGACACGATGGCGGGTCTCAGCGACACGAGCGCGTTCGAGACCTTCGACCGCATGGCGGAGAAGATCGAGAAGATCGAGGCGGAGGCCGAGGCGGGCGCCGAGCTCGCCGAGAACTACACCGGCGACGTGCTCGCGACGAAGTTCAAGCAGCTCGAGCAGACGGCGGGCCAGGACTCGGACCTCGAGGAGCTCAAGCGCAAGATGGGACTCTTGCCGCCGGCGCAGGCCGCCGCGCCCGTGCGCGTCGAAGAGGCGCAGGCGCAGAGCGAGGAAGAGGTCGATCAGGCCGAGCTCGAAGCGGCCCTCGAGGAGCTCAAGCAGCGCGAACGAGGTGCGTGAGGCTCGGTCTCGGGCCACGCCGAAGGCGATGGCCTGCCACGTGGCTCACGCGGGGATCGACGACTTAGGCGGCCTTGGCTTCGGACTTGGAGCTGCCGCTGTCCGACTTCGTGCCGCCGTCCGACTTCGCGCCGTCCGACTTCGCGCCGGACTCCGACTTGGACGACTCTTTGGACTCCCCGCCGCTCGACGCCGTGCTCGTGCCATCGCCGCTCTTCTTGCTCTTCTTGGAGCTCGAGTAGAGGTCGCTGTACCAGCCGCCACCCTTCAGGATGAAGTTGCCCTGAGAGATCTGCCGTCGCGCGCGGTCCTCTCCGCACTTCGCACACGTCTTGGCCGGTGCCTCCGACATGCGTTGCTCCAGCTCGAACTCGTGGCCACACGCGTCACATGCGTACTCGTACGTCGGCATGTCGCGAGCCTGGATTCTCAGGGGAAAGCTGTCAAGCACTCGACACGTGAGAGTGCTAACAGTGGTCAGGCAGGCTCGAGGAAGCTCGCGACGATCTGCTTGAGGCCCCAGTTGGGGAACTGCACGGAGACGCGGACCGGCGAGCCGGGCAGCACGTCACGGACCTGGCCCACGCCGAACTTGGCGTGACGTACGCGGGCACCGCGCTGCAGTCCATCGCGCGGGATGTCGTCGGCCATCGACCGATCGACGTAGGAGCCCGTCGGCAGTCCGCGCGACTGAGCGGCGGGCGTCGACGTGCGCGCTGGTTGCGCGCTCGGACGCCACGATCCCGAGCCGAGGCGCGCCGGCGAAGGGCTCGACGATGCGCCCGAGCCGGCACCGAACCGCGATGCCGCACGCGATCCGTACGACGGTACCGACGACGATCGGCCTCCGCCCCACGCGTCGGACCGCGAGGACGTGGCGCGCCCGAACGCGCCGGTCTTGCCGACGCGCACCACGTCGCCTTCGGGTAGCTCGTCGACGAAGCGGCTGGGGAAGCCCTCCTTCGGCGTGCCGAAGAGGCGGCGGACGAACGCATGGCTCAGCACGAGCCGTTCGCGCGCGCGCGTGAAGGCGACGTAAGCGAGCCTGCGCTCTTCCTCGAGCTCCTCTTCGTCTCCGTCGAGCCCGCGGTACGGGAACATCCCCTCCTCGAGGCCCGTGACGAACACGACCGGGAACTCGAGACCCTTGGCCGCGTGGACCGTCATCATCGTGAGCCGGTCACCCTCGGCCACCTCGTCGGTGGCCGACTGGAGCGAGACGGACTCGAGCCATGCCGCCAGGGTCGGCACCTCGGCCTCCTGCTCGAACTCCTCCATCGAGCCGAGGATCTCTTGCAGGTTCTGCTTGCGCGCGTCGGCCTCGGCGGAGTCCTCGGACTCGAGGGCGCGTACGTAGCCGGTCACCTCGAGCACCTCCCGGGCGAGCTCGCTCGGCTTGAGGTCGGGCGCCTTCTTGGCCAGGGCTTCGACGAGCTCGCGAAACGCGGCGAGCTTGGTCGATGCGGCCTTGCCGAGCTCGGGCGCGACGCGCGGCAGAACGGACCAGATGCTCTCGCCGGTCTCCGCCCCGGCGGCCTGAAGACGGTCCGTGGTCGTCTTGCCGATCCCGCGTGGCGGGACGTTGACGATGCGCAGCAGACCGACGTCGTCGTGGGGGTTCGCAATCACGCGGAGGTACGAGAGCAAGTCCTTGATCTCGGCGCGGTCGTAGAAGCGGATGCCACCCACGACGACGTACGGCAAGTTGGCGGCGCGAAGCGCTTCTTCGATCACGCGCGACTGGGCGTGGATTCGATAGAAGACCGCCATGTCGCGGAGCGACCTTCCCTCCCGGCGCAGCTCGCGGATCCCCTGGACGATCAGCCGCGCTTCGTCGCGCTCGTCCTCGCTCGCGACGAGGGTGACGGGCGCTCCGTCGGCATTGTCGGTCCAGAGCTCCTTCGGCTCGCGCGAGGCGCTCTTGCTGATGACCGCGTGCGACGCGCGCAGGATGCGCTTGGTCGAGCGGTAGTTCTGCTCGAGCTTGATGACCGTGGCGTCGGGAAAGTCCTCGCGGAACCCGAGGATGTTGCGGACGTCGGCACCGCGCCATCGATAGATGGCCTGGTCGTCGTCGCCTACGACGCACACGTTGCGCGTACCCGAAGCGAGGGCGCGCACGAGCCGATACTGCACGTGGTTGGTGTCCTGGAACTCGTCGACGAGCACGTAGTCGAACTTCGCCCGGAGCGCGCGGCCCGCTTCGGTATCCGCCTCGGCGAGGCGCAGGGTCATGAGCAGCAAGTCGCCGAAGTCGACCGCGCCGGACGCCCGCATGCGCTTCTCGTAGGCCTGGTAGACCTGGGCCGCCGCCTGCGAGAACGGGTCGTTCTTCTCGACGTCGTCGGGCCCGCGGGCTTCCTGCTTCGCGCGATCGATCCACGCGGCGAGGCGCTTGGGCGGGCAGCGCTTGTCGTCGAGCTTGAGCTCCTGCATGACGCGGTTGATCACTGCCCGCTGCTCGCCATCGTCGTAGATGACGAAGTCCTGGCGGATGCCGACGTCTTCTGCGTGGCGTCGGAGGATGCGGGCGCAGGTCGCGTGGAAGGTGCCGACCCAGATCTGACGTGCGACGTCGCCGAGGAGCCCTCCGAGACGATGGCGCATCTCGCCGGCGGCTTTGTTGGTGAACGTGACGGCGAGGATGCGCCAAGGCTTGACGTTGCGCTCCGAGACGAGCCGCGCCGCGCGGTGCGTGATGACGCGCGTCTTGCCGCTGCCGGCGCCCGCGAAGATGAGGAGCGGACCTTCGTCGTGCGCGACCGCCGCACGTTGCTCGGGGTTCAGAGGGGGGCCGCTCACGAGGTCGGGAGGATTGCCGCGCGCGACGCGGCGGTCAATGCGCGAGCCCGCGGACGCGGTGGGTCCGCGACGTCACAAAGCGCAAAATGGCAATGGCGTCCCGAGCGCACCGGAGATTCCGGAGCGCGCAACGTCGTGGGATCAGACGGCTATGGGCGCGAGTGGAGCGCGCGGCTATGATGCGGCCGATGCGTGGCGGGCCCGGCGAGCCGAGCGCGTCTCGGGAGATCGCGGCCGAGGAGCCGGGCGACGAGAACGCGGAAGAGGCCGACGTGAGCCCGTCGGATGGCTCGCCCTCGCGTGTCTCGGGCGCGCCGGAGCGCGGGCCGAGCGGCGCGGAAGACGTGAATAGTTTCGCCGCGGAGGCGTCTGAGCCAGTGCCCGCGGCGGTGGCGCGTCTGGCCACCGTGGGCGGGTCGGCGGCCAGCGAGGAGGGTGAGGAGGACCGTCAGCTCGTCCGCCGCGCGCAGCAGGGGGACCGGAAGGCGTTCCAGGTCTTGGTGGTCCGGTACCAGCGACGCGCATACGCGGTGGCCTTTGGAATCGTAAAAAATCGACAGGACGCCCTGGATGTGCTCCAAGAGGCCTTCATCAAGGTCCACCGCTACATCGGCAGCTTCCAGGGGACGTCGAGCTTCTACACGTGGCTGTACCGGATCGTCGTGAACCTCGCGATCGATCACAAACGCAAGGAGCCGAGAGGACGAGGCACCGAGTTCGACGAGCGCGTCGGACGAGACGAGGCGGAGGTGGCGGGAGACGGGTCGCTCTTGCCGAAGGTGCTCGGAGGCAACCCAGGCAAGGTGATGGCGCGAAAGGAGCTGATGCAGAAGCTCGAGGAGGCGATGGAGCAGCTGCCCCCCTATCATCGAGCCGTCATACTGATGCGTGAGATCGAGGGGCTGTCGTACGAGGAGATGGCCAAGGCGTTGGACGTGCCGAAGGGAACGATCATGAGCCGGCTGTTCCACGCGAGGCGGAAGCTGCAGGAGGCGTTGGGACCGTATCTGGAGGGTGACCTCGACATCGATTGATGGTGCACGGCGGCCGCGACGACGGCCGAGCACACAGGCGGGGGACGAGGACAGGACGAGACGCAGTGATCGAGCCGAACGACGAGATGCTTTCGCGGTACCTGGACGACGAGCTCGGAGCGAGCGATCGGGCAGCGGTACGCGCGCTGCTCGAGAGGGACGCGGATGCCAGGGCTCGTCTCGGACGGATGACGCGTGTTCGTGCGCTGATGCGCTCGGCGGCGGAGGAGCACGTCGCGGAGGCCGACGACGCGCTCGATGGTTTGTGGGCGCGAGTCGAGCGAGGGATCGCGGCGGACGCCGCGCCACTGGGTTGGGCGGAGCGCGCGCGTGCCTGGTGGAGCGAGTTCGTCGAGCACCGGCGCGCGATCTGGGTGCCCGCGGGCGCGGCCGTGGCGGTGGCGACCGTGGTCGCCGTGATCGGCCTGCGCGGAGGCGACGTGACGGAGACGCCGGCGCTGCGGGGGTCGCAGGTCGTCGCCGTGAGCTTCGGCGAAGGGGGCGGTACTGTGTACGAGGTGCCCGCGGACGGCGACGCCACCACGGTGGTCATCTGGATGAACGACGAATGAAGAAGGAGACCACGCGATGAGCTCGGTGGCTTGGGCGACGCGAGCACGGTCGTGGAGGGTCGTGACTTGGTTGGGCGTCTTCGCGGCGCTCGGCGTCGCTTCGATGGGGTCGAGCGTCCAGGCGCAGGACGTGAAGCTGCCCTCGAATGAGCAGGCCGCGCCGCGATCGTCTGCGACGCGAAGAGGCGCCAGGGCGACGTCGCCCATCGAGCTCGCGCCGCTGGTGTTGCGGCGGAGCGACCTCGCGCCGTTGATCCGGCTCGTGCAGAACGATCCGGGCGGCACGCCGGCGGCGCCTGCGGGAGCCGTCGCGCCCACGCCGGGCGAGGTCATCGTGCTGCTCGGCACGGCGACCGGACGCGGGGTGGACGCGCGCGTGCGCAGGCTCTCGGCCGTGCGTCATCCGCCGCTGAGCCTCTATCCGAACATTCGCGTGCTCGCCTGGACGCGCCACACGTTCCGCGCGTCGCCGACCTCGGTCACGCTGCCGAACGGCCGGCGGCTGTCGATCTCGATCACGAGCGTGTTGCCCAACGGTCGCTTCGTCGTGCAGACCGTGGTGAGCCCGCGGTCGGGGCAGACCGGAACACCTACGACGGCCACCATCGAGGCCGCACCGGGTGAGCCCTTCTTCTTCGCGGGGCACTCGCACGAGGGCGGAACGCTGATGATCGGCATCTCGGTCGGCGCCGCGCGGCGCGCGCCGTAGCAAGACCAACCGTTCAGCCCGAGCCACGTCGAGGGGCGCGGTTGCTGCCGAGCCTGCCGAGGCATTCGACGAGCTCGGCTCGAACGGTCTGGTGTCGGACCTTCACCGCATGGCCAGAGCGCGCGCGATCTCGCGCAGGCGAGCCGACTCGGCCTCGTCGATGGGCGCCGCGCTCCCGGTGGCGAGCGCGAGCAGCGTGATCTTGGCGGTGTGCTCGACGATCTCGAGGCGCGAGACGGCCTCCTCGATCGAGCGTCCGAGGCACACCGGACCATGCCGCTCGAGGATGAACGCGTCGTGATCGCGCGCGATGCCGACGACGGCAGCCGGGACGTCGGCGGTGGTGGGGCTCGCGTAGGGCACGGTCGGGATCGAGCCGAGCGCCAGGATCGCCTCGGGAACGACGGGTCGATCGAGCGTGTGGCCCGCGACGGTCAGCGCGACGGCGTGGGGGCAGTGCGCGTGCGCGATCGCGAGGACGTCGGGGCGTGCGTCGTAGAGCGCGACGTGCATGCGGAGCTCGCTCGACGCGCGTTGCCGCGGCTCGATGGCGCGGGCGCCGAGCGGAGCGCGCGGGTCGCGGGCGAGCTTGACGAGATCTTCGGGAGCGAGGCGGCCCTTGTGGACGCCGGAGGGCGTGCAGAGCAGGTAACGTTCACCGAGGCGAGCCGAGAGGTTGCCGTCGGGCGGCGCGTTGTGGCCGCGCTCGTAGAGCACCCGCGCAGCGTCCGCGAGCGCGCGACGAAGGGTGTGCTCGGACGGAGGCCCCTTCGAGAACGGAGCGCGCGATACCTGCATCGAAGGAGCGCGATGGTACCCCACCTTGCCAGCGTGAGGGACCGCGTTCCATGCTGGGCGCGCGTCGATGTCCCAGCGGTTCATCCGGTGCAAGCACTGCGGCTTGCCTCACACGGTCGACACCCAGCGCTGTCCGATGACGGGCAAAGAGGTGGAGCTACCGAAGGCGAAGCCTGGCAGAGCGTCGACACCGCCGGAGATGGGCTTCCGCAGCGAGCCGGCGCCGAGCGCACCCCGGTCACCGATCGGTCCGGGGCCCGGAGCGCCCGGGATCCAGATGCCGAGCACCATCCACGTGCCGCACGCGAGACCGGCTGCGCAGTTGCGTCTCGAGGGCACGGTGCTCGACGGCAAGTACGAGATCATCCGGTTGATCGGCCGGGGCGGGATGGGCGCGGTGTACCTCGGGCAACACGTGCACCTCGAGCGTCGCGTCGCGGTGAAGGTCCTCGCGAAGGGCCACGAGCCGGGGAGCGAGGCGGTCAAGCGCTTCTACCGAGAAGCTCGGATCGCGGGGAAGATCGGGCATCCGAGCATCGTCGACGTCTACGACCTCGGGACGCTCGCGAACGGCGCTCCCTATCTCGTGATGGAGTACCTCGAGGGCGAGACGCTCGCGGAACGCATCGCGCGCGTGGGAGCTCAGCCGATCGACGAGACGCTGGACGTGATCTGCGAGGTGCTGTCTGCGCTCGGGGCCGCGCACGCGAGAGAGATCGTGCACCGAGACATGAAGCCCGCGAACGTCTTCCTGGTGAAGCAGGTCGGCGAGGTCGTGCCCGACACCGTGCCCGGCGAGCGGCGCAGCTTGGTGCGCCTGCTCGACTTCGGGATCAGCAAGGATCTGTCCGACGACGGTCAGACGATGTCGATCACCAAGGCGGGCAAGGTCGTGGGAACGCCGTACTACATGTCGCCCGAGCAGGCGCGTGGGCAACGCGACATCGATCATCGCGTCGACGTCTACGGCACGGGCGTGACGCTCTACGAGGCGCTGACGGGTCGCCTTCCGTACAAGGCGTCGAGCTACGGGTCGCTGGTCGCGAAGATCCTCGATGGACGCGCCGAGGCGCCGAGCCATTGGCGTCCCGCGTTGTCGCCAGCCATCGACGCGCTCGTGCTCCGCGCGATGCACAAGGACCGGGCCGAGCGATTCCAGTCCGCCGACGAGATGCTCGGCGCCGCGCTCGCCGCGCGCGGACCTCGGCGCCCGAAGCAGAGCTTGGCGTCGGGATCGCTCGACACGACGCTGGTCGATGGTCCGCGCACGCTCGAGTCGCTGCCGTACATCGACGAGGCCGCGGCGGAGGCCAAGGAGGACCCGACCGACGTGAGCGACCGCTTCGGGGGACGCAAGGCGTCGCGCCGGGATTGATCGGTTCCCCGTTGCACTCAGGCTGAAGTCGCTTGAAAGAGGCCACCTGCAGGGCGATGCTCCCGGGCGGTGGGCAACGGCGACGAGGTCCAGAAGTTCATTCGCTGCCCGCATTGCGGTTTGCCGCACGCGAGCACCGAGACGATGTGCCCCATCGAAGGCAAGCCCATCGAGCGGCCCGCCAAATCGAACCGCAATCGCGCGAGCCAGCCCGGACCGCCCAGCGTCCCGCCCCCGACGCCGAGCCAGCGACCTCCCGACTGGCGGCCGTCTCCGGGCAACCTCACGGGGCGCACGCTCGAGGGCAAGTACAAGATCGAAGAGATGATCGGCCGCGGCGCGATGGGCACCGTCTACCGCGGGCGCCACTCGCTCCTGCAGCGGGTCGTTGCGATCAAGGTCATCTCGCGTGGACACTCGCCGGGCAGCGAGGCCGAGCAGCGGTTCTATCGCGAGGCGCGCATCGCCGGCAGCATCGGGCACCCGAACATCGCCGAGGTGTTCGATCTCGGGACGCTCGAGGACGGCTCGCCCTTCATCGTCATGCCGTACCTCGAGGGCGAGACGCTCGCGGAGCGGATCCGCCGCGTGGGTGCGCTGCCGCTCGTGGAGGCGTTCGAGATCGCGGCGCGCGTGGTCTCGGCGCTGGTCGCGACCCACGCGAAGGGCATCGTCCACCGCGACCTCAAGCCGGAGAACGTGTTCCTGGCGCGGCAGGACGGCGGCACGTTGCGCGTGCAGCTGCTCGACTTCGGCATCAGCAAAGACGCTTCCGAGGACGAGCTCGGCCTGACGAGCGAAGGCGTGGTCATCGGCACGCCGTACTACCTCGCGCCGGAGCAGGCGCGCGGGCAACGCGACGTCGACCACCGGACGGACATCTACGCGGCGGGAGTGCTCCTCTACGAGATGCTGACCGGGCGACTCCCTCTGCAGGCGGACAACTACAACGCACAGCTGATGCTCATCGTCGGTCACATGCCGGAGCCGCCGAGCAAGATACGCCCCGAGATCCCCGAGGCCGCGGACGCCGTGGTGGCGACGGCGATGGCCAAGAGCCCTGCCGATCGCTACCAGACCGCGCGCGAGATGCTCGAGGCCATCGGGTTCGTTCACTCGCTCGCGCGGCCGGCGCCTGCACCCAACGAGGACGCGACCGAAGTCAGCGACAGCTTCATCCACTTCGACCTGAAGCTGCCCAAGACCGAGTAGGACGCGAATTCCGAGTGAGCCCGAGCCCGCGAGAGCGGGCGACGGCGAAGTCGCAACACGCCCGAGCGTCTAGCGAAGGGCGTGCATTCCGAGTGAGCCCGAGCCCGCGAGAGCGGGCG
>JADZFZ010000631.1 GCA_020854145.1 Deltaproteobacteria bacterium
TCCGAGAGGATCCCGTGTCGGACCACGACAGCACCGCAGAGCACGCACATGGGCACGCCGAGAGCGGCGGCGGGCACGGGCACCACGATCATCGGCGCCGCTACGTCGTCATCTGGGGCGTGCTGCTGCTCTTCACGATGATCGAGATCGGCATCACGTTCCTGCCGATCCCGCGATGGTCGCTCATCCTCGGCCTGCTGGTGTTCATGGTGGCCAAGGCAGCGCTCGTCGGCCTGTACTACATGCACCTGATCTCGGAGAAGGCCGCGCTCAAGTGGGTCATCGTGTTGCCCGGCCTGCTCGGGGCGTTGTACGCGATCGTGCTCGTGCGCGAGGCCATCGCGCGATGGTGAAGCGTGTCGGCTTGGCCGCGCTCGGGGCCGCCTCGATGGCGCTGCCTTCGATGGCGCGTGCGTGCCCGACCTGCCAGCTCGACGCCAACGGCAACACCTGGTGGCTGATCGGCACCTTCATGGTCACGCCGTGGTTCGTCGTGCTCGGAATCGCGCTCTTGCTGCGGTGGCTGCGCAAGCTCGAGCAGGCGGAGGACGTCGGGCCCGCCGAGGCGTCGGAGCCGGGACGCGTGGTGCGTCGATCGGTGCAAGCGTCGTCCGCCGCGCGGGCGCTGCCGAGACCGGCGTTGCGTGTGGTGGAGCCCGGCTCCAGTCGAGCCGCGGGCACGACGCAACGCGCGTGATCACCGCACGCTCGCGTCGATCACCGACCGCGACGTTTGGCGAGAAACCACCGCAGGTAGAACGCGAGGCTCGCGCCGCCCGCGAGGCCGAAGCCGCCGAGGGCCAGGTCCGTGGCGCGGCCGGAGCGCGAGTAGAGCAACACGCTCACCACCGCGAGCACGCAGCCCATCGCGATGGCGACGCCGATGAGGATCTTGTGGAAGGTGTAGAGGCCCAACCGCCCGCGATCACATCATCTGATCGTGCGGGGGCGCGTCTTTCTCGCGAAAGTCGTGCTGTGGCGTGATGACGTCGTGCAGGATGAACGCCCCCGTGGCCATCAACGCGCACAGAAACCACCACGCGAAGATGACCTGACCGTCTTCGCGAAGCGTCACGCCGACGCCCGCGAGTGGAGTCATCAACAGGAGCGCGAAGACGCCGAGCGCGATCTTGAGGGGAGTGATCTTCATGGCCTCTTACCCGGGTGGAGCGGCAACGACAGCCATGACGATATCGCCCTCGCGCAAGCACGGCAAGCGACGCACGCGCGGTGTTGACGCTCGCCGCAGCCGGCACTAGTACGGCCGCCACCGGAGAGGAACTCATGAAGCGCCACCGCATCGTCATCGCCCTGCTCACTGCCGCAGCGCTCGCGGCGCTGGTCGCTGGTTGCCCGGAGCGCGAACGGCCGCAACGTCGCGTGCCCGACGAGCCCGAGCAGCTGGCTGCCGACGACCCGCGTCGCAGCGACGAGGGTGAAGGCGAGGCTGCCGGAGGTGGCGGCGGGGCCGGCGGCGGCGGCGGTGCCGCGCCCGCGACGCCGGGCTACACCGCGGTGGCCGTGTCGAACGGCGGCAACATCACGGGGACCGTTCGTTGGACCGGCGCGCGACCTCCGATGGAGCCGTTGCCCGTGACGAAGAACCCGGAGGTCTGCGGCACGACGGTGCCGTTCCCCGCGCTGACGATCGCCGAAGGCGACGTCGTGCCGAACACCGTCGTGTACCTCGAGGGGATCACCCAGGGTCGCGCCATCCCGCAGGTGGCCGACGATCAGATCCCGCTCGTGGATCAGGTCGCGTGTCGCTACACGCCGTACGTCGCCGCGACGACGGTCGGCGGCCAGATCGCGTTCAAGAACAGCGACGGGACGCTGCACAACGTGCACGCGTTCTGGGGTGAGAGCGAGAGCTGGTTCAACATCGCGCAGCCGACGCGCGGCATGACGACGCGACGTCGCGCCGAGCGGACCGGCGTCGCGCGCGTCGTCTGCGACGCGGGCCACACGTGGATGCTCTCGTACGTGCACGTGTTCCCCCACCCGTACTACGCGGTGAGTGGCGCCAACGGCGAGTTCCGGATCACGGACGTTCCGCCGGGGACGTACACGCTCAAGGCGTGGCACTCGGGCTGGCGCGTGACCGGGACGTCCGCAGGTCGCCCGGTCTTCAGCGCGCCCGTGATCCTGGACAACCAGGTCACGGTGTCCGCGGGTCAGGACGCGACGGTCACGTTCGAGCTGTCGAACCAGTCCGCGTCGTAGACCATCGAGCCGCGTCGCCTCGCCCCCGCGCCGCTGCGACTCCCGCGGTCGCCCGGTCGCGCGGCGGCGGGCTCCCTCGTGGCACGAGCCGCGCGCACTCCGCCCGCGAATCGGCCGAAAAAACAGGCGAACGCGCGAGATTGGAACTGCTCGCCTAGAAGGCGAGGGATCTCGCGTGGTTGAGCACGTCGATCCTGTCCCCTACTGGGCGGTGCACTGGGTGCGGGGGGCGCGACGGACTTCGGCGAGACGGGTGCGCGCGCGGGCTGCCAGCGGCGAGTCGGGGTAGCGGTCGAGGATGGTCTGGAAGGTCTGACGCGCGTCGGCGCAGCTTCCGAGCCGGAAGAAGGCTTCGCCCATGTCGAAGAGGGCTTCGTCGACGGCGTCGCCCCGGGGCCAGCGCTGGATGACCTGGTTGAGCTCGCCGAGCGCGGCGGCCGGGCGGTTCTGCTGCAGGACGGAGGCGCCGACGTAGTACTGCGCGTTGTCGGCTTGGTCGTCTTGCGGGTAACGCTGGACGTAGGCGCGAAACAGAGTCTGCGCGGTCGGGAAGTCGCGCGCTTGGAACGCGCGATAGCCGGCGGCGAAGTGCTCGGTGCGATCGGCGGGCACCTGCGCGGTGGGCTCGGTGGGCGTGGTCGGTTGCGCCGGCGTCCGGCCGACGCGCTCGAGCTGGCGCGCGATCTCCTGGCGCGCCGTGGCCAGCTCGCGCCGCAGCTCCTCGTTGCCGTGCTGCAGCTCCTCGATGCTGCCCTGCAGGCGCGCGATCTGCTGCTCGAGCTGATCGACGCGGACGCCGACGTCGGCGCTGTTGCGCTTCAGGATCTTCGACGTCTGCTCGAGCTGCTCGCGCAGCTGCTGGCGCTCGCCCGCGATGCCGGTCTCGAGGCTCGTCAACCGGCGCCGGTGATCCGCGATCGCGCGGTCCATGCGATCGCCCTGCGAGGAGCTCGTCCAGCACCCCGCGGCGCCCGACAGCGCGAGCGCCACGAGGAGCGCGGTCCCGTGCTTCGACAGGCTCGTCACGAACGGCTTCGACGGGCTGCGCACGAGAGTCCTTGGTCGATCACCGCGCGTTGAACTCGACGCGGCGATCGCGCGACCAGCCTTCTTCGTCGGCTCCCTGCGCGAACTCGCTTCCGACCGAGTGCGTGCTCAGCGCCGACTCGGGCGCGCCCAGGCTCACGAGGTAGCGACGGACCGCCTGCGCGCGGCGCTCGCCGAGCGCGAGGTTGTACTGCTCGGTGCCGCGCGGGTCGCAGTAGCCGGTGAGCGTCACGCCGGTGATGCCGCGCTGGCGCGCGCAATCGCCGTTACGCGCGATGATGTCGCGTGCGGCGGGCGAGAGGTCGCTCGAGTCGAACGCGAAGTAGACGGGCTCGAGCTGGCACTGCTCGGGCGGAGGCGGCGGAGGCGGCGGAGGCGGCGCGCCGTCCTGTGCGACGCAACGGTTGCCGCGGCAGCGCTGCCCGGCCGGGCAGTCGCCATCGGAGCCGCACCAACCCTCGATCGCCTCGCAGCGACCGCCGTTGCAGCTCTGTCCTTCGCGGCAGTCCGTGTCGCTGCGGCATTGCTGGCAGCGGCCGTTGACGCAGTACTCGCCGTGCGATCGGCAGTGCTCGTCGTTCTCGCAGAGCGGGTAGTCGGGGTCGCCGCAGGCGCTCGCCATCACGGACAGGGCCAGAAACGCCAGCGCCGTAGTCCATCCGAGTCGTTCTTCCGAGCGAAGCATCGTTCCTCCGAGCGCGGCCATTCAGGGCAGCGGGCTGACCCACGAGCACCCCTCGAGAAACCCGCGCCTCGCGATCGAGCGACGACGCTCTTCCCCCGAGAGATGAGCGGCCCCGAGATAGCGAAGGCTCCTCGCGTTGTCAACGCCGCGCGCGGGAAGCGTCGCGCACCTCGCGCCGGCACCGACTGGCGCACCCGCCGTCGGGAGTCGGGCATCTCGGCCCCTGTGAGCGATCTCGCCGGGCGCTCTCTCGCGTGTGCTGGCTCGTGGCACGAATTCGGCCTAGCGTTCTGGGCTTCGCGGGCTCGTTCGCCCGCCGTATGCCGGAAGCTTCGCGAGCGCAGACGCGTTCGCGATCATTTTTTTGCCGAGGTGGTCGTGACGCGCACGCTTTTCGGGTGGGTCCTGGTGGCGCTGGCGGGGGCTCTCGTGATCGGGTGTGGGGACGACGACGTGACGTCGCGACCCACGCCGGACGGAGGGACGGACGACACCGGCCGACCGGTGGTGCGGTGCAGCTCGGCGGACGATCCGGACACGGACTCGATCTCCACGGGCGACGACGGGCTCGACGATCGCGACGGCGACGGCCGGCCGAACTTCGAGGACACGGACTCCGACGGCGACGGCATCCTCGATCGCGACGAAGCGGGCGACTCCAACTGCAACACGCCGCCCTCCGACTCGGACGACGACGGGCAGCCCGACTTCCTCGACCTCGACTCCAACGCGGACGGCATCGCGGACGGGCTTCAGCTCGACGACACCGATGGCGACGGCGTGCTCGACGCGCACGAGACCGACCTCGACGGCGACAACATCTCGAACGTGATCGAGGCCGGCGAAGATGCGATGAACCCCATCGACACCGACGGCGACGGGACGCCCGATCTGCGCGACCTCGACTCGGACGGCGACTTCATCCTCGACCAACAGGAGAGCGCCGACGATCGCGACATGGACGGGATCCCGAACTTCCGCGATCTCGACTCGGACGGCGACGGGATCGACGACGCGACCGAAGGCGGAGACTCGTTGCTCGACACGCCGGCGACGGCGTGCCGCAACGAGGAGAACGCGGACGGCTACGCCGACTACCTCGACCTCGACAGCGACAACGACGGTCTGAGCGACGCGGAGGAGCGCGAGCTCGGCACGCGCGTCTGCGGGCTCGACACCGACGACGACGGGCAGGACGACCTCGTCGAAGCGGCGTTCGAGCGCGTCAACTGCATCGACGGCACCGGCGACGCGTGCGGATGTGCGGTCAACGAGGCGTGCACGATCCCGCCCGACGACTACTTCGTCGTGCTGCCGTTCCGTGGCGAGCGCCAGCTGCGCGAGCTGCAGTTCGGCACCAACGTGCGGGTGGCCGACGTCTTCTTCCTCACGGACACGACCGGCTCGATGGGCGGCGTGCTCACCAACGTGAAGGCGACCGTCGCCACGCCGGGCATCGGGCTCATCGATCGCATCAGCGAGGTGATCCCCGACGCGTGGTACGGCGGCGGCCAGCACGACGACTTCCCGTTCGGCAGCTACGGCGGCCCGCCCGACGAGCCGTTCATCCTGGCGAGCGTGATGCGTCCGCCCGCCGAGCGCGCCATGGTGCAGACCGCGTTCAACGCGATCGCGCTGCACGGCGGCGGCGACGGGCCCGAGTCGCCGACCGAAGCGATCTATCAGGTGCTCACCGGCGAAGGCGGGACGTGGACGGGCAGCGCCGGCTTCGGCGGGGGCGGCACGTACACGATGCCCGCGTACGGCGGCAGCTGCCTCGACACGGGCTTCGGGGCCGCGTGCTTCCGCGACGGCGCGCTTCCCGTCATCGTGCTCTTCACCGACATCTGCTCGCACGCGGGACCGCCGGGCGAGTCGCCGTCGTGCGACCCGTACGTGGCGATCGACCCTGCGCCGCACCTCTACGAGGACATGATCCGCGTGATGAACGCGCGCGGTGCCCGCTTCGTCGGCATCAACTCGAGCGGCTCGCGCTGCCCCGCGGTCACGGTGCCCGCCGACTACAGCCCCTGCTACTTCATGCGCCGCACGGCGGAGGACAGCGGCTCGATCGACGTGGACGGCAACCCGCTCGTCTACGATCTGCCCTCGTCCGGCGGCACGACGACCGAGTTCACCGACATCGTCGTCGACGCCATCCAGCGCATCGCGACGCGCGTGCCCTTCGACGTGGACACCGCGCTGCGCAACGATCCCGCCAACCCCTCGATGGTCGACGCGACGCGCTTCATCAAGTCGCGCAGGCCGGGCTGCCGCGCGACGCCTGCGATCGAGCCGTGCTGGGTGGCCGCCGACGGGACGCGTCACGAGGACGCGGTGGCGGCGGTCGACGACTCGACGTTCTTCGGCGTCATCCCCGGAACGCTCGTGACGTTCCAGATCGCGTTCCACAACGACTTCTACCAGGGCGGCACGACCGCTCAGGTGTTCGTCGCCTACGTCGATGTGCGAGCCGACGGCTTCGCCGTGCTCGACACGCGCCAGGTCTACATCGTCGTCCCGTCCGCGGGGGGCATCCTCCCGATCTGACGGCCGCGGCGGTCCCCTGCGTCGTCGGCACAGGGGAGCGCCGAGCAACCGTATCGTGTGAGCGATCGCGCGTTCGCCGCGCGGGTGTGGTGTCTCGTCGGGTGCTGGGTAGGAGGTTGGGAGATGTCGTCGTCGATCCGTAGGATGGTGGGGCCGGCTGCCGCGCTGGCGCTGTTCGGCGTTCTCGGTTGCGATGCGGAGATGGACCATCCGGTCGGAGGGACGCCGCCACCCGGCACGCCGCCCCCTCCAGGCGTCTTGCCGCCCGTGACGGGATGCATGCCCATCGACAGCGACGGTGACGGCATCGCGGACGGGATCGAAGGCATGGGCGACGTCGATGCCGACGGCATGCCCAACCACCTCGATCTCGACAGCGACGCCGACGGCGTGAGCGACGCCGACGAGCGCGGCCACGACGGCTCCAACCCGTGCACGGGTCCGCGCAACTCCGACGGCTTCACCGACGCGCCCGACTTCGCGGACAACGACAACGACAACGACGGTCTGTCCGACGTCGAAGAGCGTGCGATGGGAACGAACCCCGATGCGCGCGACACCGACGGCGACATGTACACGGATCTCGCCGAGACCGCGGCGGGCACGAGCCCGACCGATCCGTCGAGCACGATCCCGGCGACGGACTTCTTCGTGGTGCTGCCGTACCAGGGCGAGCACGTGAAGCGCACGCTGACCTTCGGCTCGAACATCTCGGTCGCGGACATCTACTTCCTCATCGACACGACGGGCTCGATGGGCGGCCCGATCGCCAACGTGCAGTCCTCGCTCACGCGGATCGCCGCGGACATCTCGGCGACGATCCCCGACGTGCAGATGGGCGTGGGGCACTTCGAGGACTTCCCCTGCTGCTCCGATCTCTTCGGCGACTTCACGACGTACTACGGCGACGCGGGTGACCTCCCGTACGAGCACCTGCAGGACATCACCGACGACCTCGCGCAGGTGCAGAACGGGCTCAACGCGCTCGCGCTCGGCTCGGGCGGCGACGGTCCCGAGTCCACGATGGAGGCGCTCTACCTCGCGGCCACCGGCGAAGGACTGTCGTGGTCCGGCCCGAACCCCGGGTCGATCCCGTCGCGTACGTGCCCCGCCGTGCTCGACGAGCCCGGCTCGCGTCGCGGCTACCCGTGCTTCCGCTCGGGCGCGCTCCCGATCATCGTGCACGTCACCGACATCCAGGCCCACAACGGGCCTGCGGGCGCCAACGCGTACCGCGACGATCTCATCGGCACGCGCACGCACACGTTCGACGATGCCGTCTCCGCGCTCAACGGGATCGGCGCGCGCATCATCGGTGTCGCCGTGAGCGGAGGCGGCGCCGACCATCTCGACGAGCTCGCGCGTGCGACGGGCTCCGTCGACGGCAGCGGCAACACGCTCACGCAGTCCGCGTCGGGCGGAGAGGTCAGCGACGCGATCATCGATGCCATCGGCGTGCTCGCCGGCGGCACGCCGCAGGACGTCGGCACCCGCGTCGAGAACATCCCCGAGCGCAACCCCGACGGCTTCGACGCCACGACGTTCATCAAGTCGATCGTCCCGGTCGAAGGCATCCGCGACGGCATCCGCGGCACGGGCTACTCGAGCAAGGACGATCGCGTCTTCTACGACGTGATCCCCGGGACGCTCCTCGAGTTCGACGTCGATTTCCACAACGACGTCCGCCCGCCCGCCGCCACCGCACAGATCTTCCTCGCGCGCATCCTCGTGGTCGGCAACGGCGTGGCCACGCTCGACGCGCGCAACGTCTACATCATCGTTCCGCCCGAAGGCGGTACGATTCTGTTTTGACCCCTCCGCTGCGTGGCGGAGGCGAATGTCCCCCCACCCGAAGGGTGGAGAGACTCTCCGCTGCGTGGCGGAGGCGAATGTCCCCCCACCCGAAGGGTGGAGAGACTCTCCGCTGCGTGGCGGAGGCGAA
>JADZFZ010000632.1 GCA_020854145.1 Deltaproteobacteria bacterium
AGCGCGTGCTCGCGCACATCGAGCAGGTCGGGCCGCTGCTCCGCGAGCACGAGGACGTGATCGCCGTGGTGCAGGCCGGCTTCATCGGCGCCTGGGGCGAGTGGCACAGCTCCACCCACGGTCTCGACGGCGACCCCGACGCCCGCGCCACGATCCTCGGCGCCCTGCTCGACGCGATGCCCTCGAGCCGCAGCACGCAGCTCCGTTACCCACCCTACAAGGAGGCCATCTACGGGTCTCCGCTGGCCGAGGCCGAGGCCTGGCGCGGAGATCACGAGTCGCGCGTCGGGCACCACAACGATTGTTTCGTCTCGAGCGAGACGGACGTCGGCACCTACCCCGACGGCGAGGTCGAGCGCTGGACTGCCTATCTCGCCGAGGACACGCGATTCGTCCCGATGGGGGGCGAGACGTGCGCCGTGTTCCCGGCGCGCTCCGACTGCGACTTCGCGCCCGGCGAGATGGAGCGACTGCACTTCTCGTTCATCAATCGCGACTATCACCCCGACGTCGTCGGGGGCTGGGCGGACGGCGGCTGCATGGACGTGATCGAGCGCCATCTCGGCTATCGAATCGTGCTCCTCTACGCCGAGCTTCCCGAAGACCCCGATCCCTCGGCCATCGTCGTTCGTCTACGATTGCGAAACGACGGCTGGGCCGCCCCCTTCAATCCCCGCGTCCCCCATCTCGTCGTGCACGGCCCATCCGGGACGACGGCACAGCCGGTCGATTCGGAGGACGCTAGAAGGTGGCTGCCCGGCCGCGAGGTCGCGCTCACCGCCACGATTCGTCCCGCGGCCCCGCTCTCGGCAGGCAGCCACTCGGTCGCATTGTGGCTTCCCGATTCGTCCCCGCGACTGCGCGATCGACCCGACTACGCGATTCGCACAGCCGACGACTCTCGCTGGGACGCCACGCAGGGCTGGAACGTCCTCGGCGAGATCGTCGTGCCGTGACGAACGGGGATCATCGACGGTCGTTCAGGTCGCCTTCTCGAGGTCGCTGACGAACGCGCGGATGTCGTCCTGCAATCCGGGCTCGAGCAACGGCAGCACGGTCTCGGCCAGCGCGCAGATCCCGAGCACTCCGGGGGACAGCTGGACGTGATCGCGGTCGTAGAGTCGCAACAGGCCCAGTGCGCAGATGATCGTGTCGTCGACGCGGCCGAACTGGGTGTGATCGCCGACGAGGTCGAGAGGGTTGTAGACGTAGGTCAGCAGCCCTCCGGCGAGGCGGCGGACATGCTGCTTCTTGGGTGACTCGACGATGATGGTCTCGAGAGCTGCCACGAGATCGGGCAACAACAGCTGCAAGAGCCAGAGCTGCGTGCGTTGTGCGGGGTTCGCCTCTGGAGCCACGTCGTCCGACGAGAGCGTGGCGTCGCCGAGCCGCGCGGAGACGAGCTCGCGGGCCATCAGCTCTCGGAGGACGTCGGACATCGCGTGACGTCGTGGTGGAGGGGGGGGAGGCGTGGTCATGGAGCCACCTCTCCTTCTTCGCGCTTCATGCGCGCGGGAGGAGGCGGCACCGAGTCGACGGCAGCCGCTCCACCGAGCGAGATCGACACGAGGTCGCTCGCCTTGCTTCGCCCTCGACGCACGCTCCGCACTGCGTAGATGGCGAGCACGAGGGCCGCTGCCACGAGGATGGCAGTGAGCACCAGCGGCATCCAGGATTCCATGAGGCCCCCTTTCGCTGCAGTTTAGCAGCCGAACGGGGGTACCCGATTGTCGTCCGTCAAGCGTTCTCGTGGGGCTGGAAATCAGGCCTCGACGGGAGCGACCGCGACCTCGCGTGCAGGCGGATCGTAGCCGCACAGCGGGTCTTCTCCCAGGGAGTCTCCGGTCATGGCATAAGCCCGGGCGCGTGAGCCGCCACAAGCCCACTTGTACTCGCAGCGCCCACAACGGGCATGATAGCTGGCGGGGTCTCGCAGCTCGCGGAGCGCGGGATGATCGCGGTAGATCTCGGCGAGCGATCGTTCGCGGACGTTGCCGAGGAGCGGGTACGGGAGGAACCCTGCCGGGTAGACGTCTCCGAGGTGGGAAACGAAGACGACGCCATTGCCGTCGCGAATCCCGAAGGCCATCGCCTTCGCGCGCCCGCGGATGGACGCGAGAGGCGCCCCTTCCGCGAGCTTTCGCTCGATCCAGTAGCGGCGGTAGTGGGGAGCCTCGGTCGTGCCGACGCGAAACGGCGCGTCGTCCGCGATCGAGTAGACCCACGCGAACAGCTCTTCGATCTGCGCTGGCGTCGGCACGCCGAGCTGGATGCCACGTCCCGTGGGCACCAGCAGAAAGAGGCTCCAGCGCTTGACGGGAGGTGACGCCTGCGTGCGAAGGAGCTCGTACATCGCCTTGACGTGCGGCAGCGTGCGCGCGGTGATCGTCGTGTTGATCTGCACGTCGACGCCGAGCTCGCGCGCCCAGGCGAGCGCCTGCATCGAGCGGTCGAACGTCCCGGGCACGTTGCGAAAGCCGTCGTGGACCAGCGCGTTGGGGCCGTCGAGGCTGAGGCCCATCGCGTTGACACCGAGCTCGGCGAACCGCGCGACCGTGGCGCGCTCCAGCCGAGGTGTGACCGCCGGTGTGACGGCCACGTGAATGGGCAACGAGCGTCCATACTCGATCAGCTCGAAGATGTCGGGGCGCTTGAGCGGGTCGCCGCCGGTCAGCACCAGCAAGCTGCCCATCCCGTGGACCTCGCGCATGAGGGCCTTGCCCTCTTCCGTCGTGAGCTCGGCCGGATCGCGATGATCGATGGCGTTGGCGCGGCAGTGCTCGCACGCGAGGTCACACGAGAGCGTCGTCTCCCAGTAGACGTTGCGGGGAGCGACGTCGAACATCAGCCCCGGATACGTGGTACCCACCAGCTCGGGTCGTGTCATTCTTCCTGCTCCTCGGGCAATCGACTCTCGGCGAATTCGCTGTGCTGCTGCGGGGGCTGCGCTCGCCCCCGCGGCCCCTCGCGGCAAGAAGGGGCTGCGCTACGAGCTTGCCCCCTCTTGCGACTCCCCGTGAAGACGCATCCCGATCTTCAGGGATTGGGCAGGAGATCGATGTGGCAGATGGCGCAGCGATTGGTGGCCGCCGACGGCTGCTCGGCCGCGACGTCGAGGCCGGGCACGGTGAATCGATGGCTCGAGGTGTCGCCGTGGAAGTAGGAGACGGGCCGGCCGCCCTCCGCGTCGACGAGCTGCGGGATCCGTGCGCCGCCCACCACCGTGTCGACCATGTGGCAATCCACGCAGAAGAATCGCCCTCGCTCGACACCCGCGTGATCGAACCCGGTCACGGTCTCCGCGTGGGGCCGCACCTCGAGGAACTGCGAGTCGAAGTGGCAGCTCGTGCACGCGGCATTGTCGGTCGGCGGCAGCTCGAGCTCGTGGGGCAGATCGCTACCGTGCGGATCGTGACAGGACATGCACGTCATCAGCTCACGACCATTGCGGTACATCGTGGAGCGCACGAAGTCGGTGGCCTGCTGGTGGATCCCGCTCGAATCGCCCGATGCGTGATAGTCACCCGGCGCGGCGTCGATCCGCGACGTGTAGTCGCGCAGCACTTCCGCGCGTCGCAACCCGGGACGCGGCATCAGGCCAATCGCGGAGAGCGGCGCGAGCGATCCGCCGCCGCCCACACCGCGGGGCGCCGAGTGGCAGCTCGCGCAAATCTGCATCTGGCGTCCCGGAGTCAACAAGCCCGGTGACACGATCGCGTCCCCACGCACGGTGCTCTCGAGGTGCTCGGACGCGGGGCCGTGGCAAGCCTCGCATCCCACGTTGAGCTCCTCGAGCCTGCCGTCGCCGTCCCAATCGAAGGTGCCCCCGGGATCGGATACCGCCTGTGCGGCCCATCCCGTCGACTCGCTGCCTGCGAGGCTGAAGCCGGTGAAATGGCACCCCGCACATTGACTGTCGAACGACCGCGCGCGCTCGGGCGTTCGCAGCGATCCCGCCGCATGGTCGTACCAATCGCCGCTTCCCACGTCGCGCCACGGCCAATCGGCCGGCGACGGATGGCCCGTGTCGCCGCGGTGATTGAACTGCATCGGCAACATCTGCCGCGACGTGGTCGAGCCGTACCGCACCGGAACCATCATCTGCTGACG
>JADZFZ010000633.1 GCA_020854145.1 Deltaproteobacteria bacterium
CAGCCCGAGCACCGTCACCGGCGCACCTTCCGACGGGTGCATCGCGCCGTTGCCGAGCTGGCCATCCTCGTTCTTGCCCCAGCAGCGCACGTCGTGCCCGTCCTCGACCGCACATGCGTGGTGCCATCCGACGGCCAGCAGGGTCGCCCCGACGACGTCGCGCACGCGCAACGGAATCGCCGAGAAGCCGACGCCGCTGCCTGCGCCGAGCTGCGAGGCGTCCACGGCATTGGCCCCCCAGCATCGCGCCGTGCCGTCCGCGACGAGCGCGCACGTGAAGGCGCTGCCCGCGTCGAGGTGGTCGGCGACGAGCTCGGGCACGCGCGACGGCGTCGTACGTGGGTGGACCAGCTCGGGATCACCCGTCTCGCCGGTGGACCCGGCGCCCCAGCAGTCGACGCCTCCGTCGGCGTGGAGCACGCACGTGTGGCGAGCGCCCACGGCGACCCGCTCGAGATCGCGGCCGCGCATCGCCTCGCTCGGCGGCTGTCCATCCGGGGTCGCGTCCCCCGTGCCGAGCTGCGCTTCCTCGTTGCGGCCCCAGCAGGTCACGACACGCTCGCCGGTCGCGTCCTCGCGCAACGCGCACGTGTGCGCGTAGGTCGTGTCGATCTGCCCGGCTCCTTCGACGCCGGGCACGACGGCGGGCCTCGCATCCATGCTGCCGCGCGAGCCATCGCCGAGCTGGAGGCTCTCGTTGAACCCCCAGCAATACACGCGGCCGCTCATGCCGAGCGCGCACGTGTGGAACTCACCGGCCGCAACCGCGCGTGCTCTCTCCGACAGCTCGACCCGAACGGGGCTCGGCGAGTCGACGTCCGCGGCGGCGCCGTCACCGAGGGCTCCGAACCGATTGTGTCCCCAGCAGAGCACCGCGCCGTCGCGTCGGAGCGCGCACGTGTGGAGCGCACCGGCGCTCAGCTGAACGACGTCGCCGAGCCCTTCGACGACGACCGGAGCCAGGCGCCCCTCGAACGTGCCATCGCCGATCATCCCGTTCGCGTTGTCGCCCCAGCAGTGGACCGCACCCGACCCGAGCCGCGCGCACGTGACGCGCAAACCCGCCGCGATCTGGACCACCGCTGTGCACTCTGCTCCGACGCACGGCACCGGCGTGCCCGCGTCGGCTCCACCCTCTGCGCTCGTCGAATCGGGACCCGCATCCGGCGGGCTCACGGGATCGGAGCAGCCACCTTCGAGATGGCGGCACACGTCGTCCGCGATGGCGGCGTCGTCCGTGGCGGGTCGGGACGCGCACACGATGCCGCCGGAGAACTCGCCGCGGAGGGTCGTGCCCTCGGGACACCGCAGCCCTGGGCCGGCTCCCGGGTACACGCAGTACTCGACGCCCCGCAGGACCTCGTGGATCCCGCCCGTCCCGCAGGTCACGACCTCCGCGCCGTCACAACCGAGAGCGACCATCGTGACGGTCACCATCGCAATCCGAGCCGACACGCGCGCGATGGTAGCGCACGGTCGCTCCCCGCCATCCGCGCCGGAGACGTGTTGGAGTACTCTCCGCGCCGCGAGGCGCAGGTGCACATCCTCCGAGACACGCCTTTCGCGCTCGCACCCTTCGTGTGGAGCCTCCGGCCGCCGCGGCCGTCGCTGACGCTGGTCCTCAAGGCAACCTATCGGATCCCCGAGCGCGGCGGGGCGTGCACGCTCGCGGACGAGCAGCCGCCGTGCGAGGGCGAGCGGTTCCACGACGCCGACCCGACGGCCTCGCTGCGCTTCGACAGCGACTTCGCGGTGCTCAAGCCCCGCGGCGAGTGGATCCTCGCCGGGACGTGCCACGCGCCGCGCGGCAAGCCGGCCACCGAGGTGCTCGTACGCATCGCGGTGGGCAAGTCCGAGAAGTCCATCGCAGTGCTGGGCGACCGCACGTGGACGCGCAAGATGCTCGGCGACGCGATGAGCGCCCGTGCGCCGTTCACGTCGATGCCGCTCCGGCCCGAGCGTGCGTTCGGCGGTCCCGCCATCGCGGCCAACCCGCTCGGGATGGGCGCTCCGCGTCGGACGTCCGGCGGTGCCGCGGCGCAGAAGGTCGCGCTGCCCAACCTCGAGCTGCCCTCGAGCCTCGTGCACTCGCCGAGCGACACCCCCGCCCCCGCGATGACGACGCCGAGGGGCGCGACCTGGCCCGACCGAATCGCGCTGGCAGGCACGTACGACGCGAGCTGGCGACGCACGCGCTGGCCTTGGTTCCCGTCCGACTTCGACGCCGGCTACTTCAACAGCGCGCCGCGCGATCAGCAGATCGATCGCTATTGGAGAGGCGACGAGCCGATCGTCCTCGGCGGTCTGCATCCGACGCGCGCCAACATCAAGGCGCGGCTGCCCGGCGACCGTGCGCGCGCGTTCCTTCTGGAGCACGACGTGCCGGTCGAGGAGAGCCGCGCTGCCGGGCGCGTGCGCGAGGTGCGTCTGAACCTCGACACCATCGCGATCGACGCCGACGCGCTGCTCGTGCACTGCGTGTGGCGCGGAGTGACCGAGGTCGCGTCGAGCGACCTCGACACGATCGAGGCGGTCCTGGCGGTGCACGAGCCCATCGGCGACACGCGACCCACCGACGTCTACGCCGCTCGCTTGCCCGTCGTGGCGCGTGAGCAAGGCGTCACGTTGTCCCTCCACGAGCCGCGCCCGGCGGCCCCGGATGCGCGTGGGGTCGCCGCAGGCACGCCTGCGCGCAGCGGGGCGGCTGCGCTCGATGCGCGGTCGGCCCGGCTCGGAAGCCCCGACCGCGCTCCCGCCGCGACCGAGCGAGCGCTCGGACCGAACGCGCGGGTCGCCGAGCTCGCTGCGATCGTCGGCAATGCGCGGCTGGTCGCCCACCGGCCCATCGACCCCCAGCGTGCGTCGCGTGGTCGCGCGCTCGTCGAGTCGCGCCTGCGCGACGGCGCTGCGCTACGCGGCATGGACCTCACGGGCGCCGACCTGTCCGAGCTCGACCTGACGCGCGTCGATCTCGGCGGCGCCATCCTCACCGACGCGAACCTGTCGCGCGCGCGACTCGAGCGGACGCGGCTCGCCGACGCGACGCTCGTGCGCGCGAACCTGGATGGCGCGCTGGCCCAGCGGTGCGATCTCACGCGCGCGTGCCTCGACGATGCGCGCCTCGCGGGCGCCGACCTGCGCTTCGCGTGTTTGGTCCGCGCCTCCGCGGTCGGAGCGGCGCTCGACGGGGCACGTCTCGACGATGCGCTGCTCGACGACGCCGACCTGCACGACGCCTCGATCGCGGGCGCATCCTGGGTCGGAGCGTACGCGTCGCGCACGGACCTGAGCGGCGCGCGTTGCGATGCTGCGGATTTCACCCACGCGGTTCTCCGCGACGCGACGCTCTCGGACGCACACGGCGCCGCGGTCGTGCTCGACGGTGCGGACCTGACGGGGCTCCGCGCCGCGGGGCACACGGTGCTCGAGCGCGCGCGCCTGCGCCGCGTCGTCGCCGATGGGTCGCGCTGGGCGGGTGCCCGCCTCGAGGGCGCGGACTTCAGCGGCGCGCGGTTGGCTCGCGCGGACTTCGGCGGCGCGTACGTCTCGGGCGCGCGGTTCGACTGCGCGGACCTCCGTGACGCGCGGTTCGGCGGCGCGACGCTCGTGGGCGCGTCGATGCTCGGCGCCAACGCGATGCACGCAGTCCTCGAATCGGCGGATCTCTCGCGTGCGGACGTGCGCGGCGCGTCCTTCTTCGAGGCGGAGCTGCACCAAGCGCGCACCGACGGCTGGCGCACCGAGGCGACCGACCTCACCGGCACCAAGGCCGCGGGCCACTGACGCATGCGCATCGACGAGCCCAACCGCGACGGCGACGACGCGACGGTCCTCACCACGCGCGCCGACACCCTCTCGAGGTTGCGCGAGACCGGCAACCGGCTTCGCGGCGCGCAACTCCGCGGGGTCGATCTCTCGCATGCCGACCTGGCCAGCAGTCGGTTCGTGCGGTGCACCTTCGTCGCGTGCACGTTGTCGGGCGCCGACCTGACGAGCGCGGTGCTCGACGGCTGCGTGCTCCGCGCGTGCGACCTCTCGTCGGCCAACGCACGGCGCAGCCTCTGGATGGACTGCGATCTGGCGTTCGACCGCGACGAGCACGGCAACTCGCTCGGTGGGATCGATCTCCGACACGCCCGGTCGTCGCGGGTCTCGTTCGCGGGCGCGCTCCTCGACGGGGCGCTCCTCGACGGGATCACCGCGGAGGGCACGAGCTTCGAGGTTGCGATCCTCGGCGGGGCGCGCCTCGCCGGCGCGCAACTCGCGGGCGCGCGTCTGCGCGGGTGCGACCTGCGGCGGGCCGTGCTCGACGGCGCCGACCTCTCGCGCGCCGACCTCTCCTACGCGCGCTTGGAGGCCGCTTCGCTGCGCGGTTGCTCGCTGGTCGCCACGCGCGTCACTGGCGCCGCGTTCGAGGGCGCGGACCGCGCCGGCGTGCGCGCCCCGCACGCCGACTGGAGCGGCCTCGCGAAGGCGCCCGCGAGCCTGCGTGGCGCGTCGTTGCCCTATGCGGACCTCCGCCGGATCGACCTCGCCGGCGCCGACCTCGTCGAGGCGGATCTGACGGGTGCAGACCTCTCGTCGAGCCGCCTCGCGCGAGCGGACCTCACCCGCGCCGTCCTCCGCCACGCCAACGCACGCGAGTCGTACTGGGAAGCCGCACGCCTGCAGGACGCCGATCTCGAGGGCGCCGATCTGCGCAGCACGAACGTGTCGCATGCGGTCCTCGACGGCGCGCGCATCGCGACCACGCGGCTCGAGGACGCCAACATCGCGGGGGCGACCCTCGTTCGCGCGGACCTGCACGCCCGCGATCTGCGCGCGCTGGATCTGTCGCGCGCGGATCTCTCGGACGCCAACCTCGCGGGCGCGGACCTGCGCTCGGCGCGGCTCGCGGGTGCGATCCTCGCGCGCGCCGACCTGGCGCGCGTCTCGGCGGACGGCGCCGACCTCCGAGGCGCCGACCTCTCCGACGCCGACCTCTCCGACGCGCACTTCGAGGCAGCCGACCTTTCGGGCGCCAACCTCGAGGGCGCGCTTCTCGACCGGACCGATCTCCGCGGCGCGAACCTCGAAGGCGCGAAGCTCGCCGGCGTGAAGCTCGCCACCACGCGCATCGCACGCGCGAAGCTGGCCCGCGCGGACCTCTCGGGCGCCGACCTGGAGCGGTGTGACCTCACGACCTGCACGCTTTCTGGCGCGTGCCTCGAGCGCGCGAGCCTCGTGGGTGCGTTCCTCGACGGCGTCGACCTCTCGCGTGCGCGGCTCGCCAAGGCCGATCTCCGCGACGCACACCTCAGGCTCGCCAATCTCGAGGGTGCGGACCTCGCGGAAGCGACCCTGGAAGGTGCGGTGTTGCGTCGAGCGCGGGGCCGCGGGCTGCAGGCCGCCCACGCGGAGCTCTCCGGCATCCACGCGGACGAAGCCGATCTCCGCGAAGCGAACCTCGCCTCGACCCGATGGCCAGGTGCGCGCGCGCTCGAGGCGCAGCTCGACGGCAGCAACCTCGAGCGCGCCCAGATCACGGACGCCGACCTCCGCGGCAGCACCCTCGTCGGCGCCCGCGGGCGCTACGTGGACCTCTCCCGCACCCGGCTCGAGCTCGCGAACCTGAACCACGCCGATCTCACCGCCGCCAACCTGCACGCCGTCACCGACGTCGGCGCCACCTGGAAAGGCACCGTGCTCCGCGAGGTATCCCGCACCGACGAGTCGCGGGCCGCGGCCGAGCAGTTCGAGCCACCATCCCTTCCCGATTGAGCCCCCGAGGACCGCCCATGACCCGATCGAACACTGCCCGAAAAGCACCGCTGCCACGACCCGAGCCCGGCCTCGACACGACGCTTCGGCGCGCGCGCATCGAGACCCGCGACCTCGCGGGCGGGACGGTCGGCGTCACCTTCGCTCCGGGAACACCGCGCGTGTCGGCGACGCTCACGCTCGCTGCGGGCGCCGCCGCGGTCGGGGACACCGCCCTGTGCGCCATCGCGGACGACGGCGGTTGGTACGTCCTCGGCGTCGTCCCGTCCTACCCTCGCGAGGTCCGACCCGGCGGCGAGCGCACCGTCGTCCGCCTCCCGCCCGGCCCGGTCGACGTGGTCGCCGACGGCGACGTCACGTGGTCGACGACGGGCGCCATGCGCATCGAGGCCCGCGCCGGCGTGACGCTCTCGGCGAGC
>JADZFZ010000634.1 GCA_020854145.1 Deltaproteobacteria bacterium
ACACCTCCGCCATGCCGCCGGCTTCGATGCGCTCGATGACCTTGTAGCGCTGTTGCGGGATGCGCGTCTTGGCGGTGGTCATGGGGAGCCGCGTCTCAAAGCGCTCGTCGCGAGTGTGCGGGGCCTTCGACATGCGGGTCAAGTACGCGACGTCCACGAAGTTGAGCCGGGACGCCAGGGACGGGCAGGAGGGGTGAGGGGGGTCGTTAGATCTTTCCGGTCACCCCGCGCGTCTCAGAGCATGGGAGGTCCGCACCATGAATTCCGTGCTCCGCGCGTTTCTCGTCGCGCTGGCCGTCGTCGCGCTGCCCACCGTCGCGTCCGCCCAGGACGGCGGTCGAGCCCCCGCCCGCGAAGGCAGGCAGATCGATGGCCGCACCGTCTACACCTGGGACACCGCCGAGGCGGTCGAGGGATCCGGCACGAGCCCCTACGGCGAGCTCATGCGGATGCGCCGGCGCATGCGGCGCGACAGCCTCGTGCGCATCCGGCAGAACTTCATCCCCGAAGCCCTGAAATCCGTCGAGAACATCTGACCGCGTGCCAGCGCGTGGCGTGAGGGTCGGACGCGTGGGAGCTTTCGGAGCGATGACAGGAAGCGCGAAGACGGTTCGCGGCGAGGTCGTGAAAGTCGGCCTCGCCGGTCACGTGTGGGGGATTCGGCAAGCGGACGGTGTGATCGTCGAGCTGCTGTCGCCGCCGCAGGACCTCCTTCACGAAGGGATTCGTGTCGAGGTCGAGGGCGACAGCGGAGACGACCGCGTCTCGATCGGCATGATGGGAGACCGCATCGCGGTCGCGAGCTGGCGCCGGATCTGAGCGAGCGGATCAGCGCGCCTCGAGACCGAAGTAGAGCACCAGCCGCGGCTTCCCGAAGGCGCGCAGGTAGGCCTGGCCGAGCCACAGCCCGGGGCGCAGCTCGCGCACCTCGTCCTCGATGCGCCGGATGATCCACGGGTTCTCGGGCAGGTCGTAGTCGAGCTGCAACGCGTCGAACGCGCCCGCGCGCGAGCGCGCGATCGACGTCTCGAACCGGAACAGCCGAACACGGTCCGAGACCACGCGATTGATGCCCTCGCCCCGCGACTCGCCGAGCGGCTCGAAGCTCTTGCCGCGCCACGGGAACCGATCCCAGCTCGCGAAGGCACGAAGGGCGCGCGCGGCGCGACCCCGCGTCCCGACGACGGCCAACATCCTGCCGCGCAACGCCCCGCGCAGAGCGCCGATCGCGGGCACCGTGGCCGCCGCATACAGGCGCTCGAGCTCGTCGGGCGCGAGCGCGAGCAGCTCGTCGAGCCGCTCGGGCACGCCCGTTCGGCTCGGGGTGGCCGCCGTGCCCGACTCCTCCCGCTCGACCGTTCCCACATCCCGTGCAGCCGCTTCCATCGTCGCCTCCCACCGTCGATGACGGCCCGTCGCTCACGCCGGGCGTCTTGCGAGATCGCCGTCGCCCGCCCGGAGCGGGCGCGGGCGCACTCGGAATTCCACATACGATCGCGTATGCGAACGGGCCTTGATGTTTCACATACGGACGCGTATGTCAAACCCACCGTGGCCAAGCGTCGTGTGGTCCCGTCGCCTCGCGAAGGCAACCGTCCCGTCGAGCCGCCGCTCGGCCCCCGGGCGCAGGCGAAGGCGAAGAGCCGCGAGGCGCTCATCGACGCAGGCCTGGCGCTGATCGCCAAGAGCGGCATCGACGCGCCGAGCCTCGATGCGATCTGCGAGCGCGCGGGCTACACGCGCGGCGCCTTCTATGTTCACTTTCGCGATCGCGACGACTTCCTCGTGGCCGCCATGGATCACGTCGGCCGGCGCTTCCTCGACGCCGTGCTGCCGCCGTCCGCCGAGCCCCACCACGACCGCGACGAAGGTGCGACGGCATCGGCCGACCTGACGGGCGCCACGTTGCGCTTCGTCGCCTCCGTCGCCGACGGCACGTACCCGCTCGGTCCCGCCGGAGGCGTTCGTCCGCACCAGCTGCTCGCCGCGTGCGCGCGCTCTGCTCGGATCCGTCGCCGCTACGTGGAGCTCGTCGGGGAAGCCATCGCGCGCGTCGAGCGGCTGGTCGTTCGCGGTCAACGCGAGGCGATCGTGCGCACGGATCTGCCCGCGGGCGACGTCGCCGTCATGCTGCTCGCGGCGACCATCGGCGCGCACACGCTGCTCGAGCTGCGCGCTCCGCTGGATCTCGCGCGCTCGGCCGCGCTCCTGGTGACGGCGCTCGCGCCGCCCGGGGTCACTCCACGCGATATCGGATCATCAACGGAACGCCGCCGCGCTCGATCTGGACCGCGGAAGAGCCCGCGCCCTGCAAGCCGGTGAACGCCGAGAGCGCATCGACGGCGGTGCGGATCGGCCTGCCGTCGACCGCCATCACGAGGTCGTCGTTCTGGAAGCCGAGGCCCGCGAGCACGCGACCCGGCGTGATCCCGCGGATGCGCAGGCCACGACTCTCGGGAACCATCTGGATGGGCTCGGGCATCGCCGGGCCGACGTACTGGAAGAAGAGGTCGCGCGCGCGCGGCGTCAGCACGTACTCGCTCTGCGAGATCACGCGGACGCCCGCGAGGATCGCGGCCACGAGCTGGTCACCTTCGAGCTGCGGGCTCTGGGGCGACTCGACCGTGGTCGTCACCTGCGGCCCACCCGCCATCGGGGGCGGAGGCTGTCCCTGAGGGGCGTAGCCGTACTCGGTGCTCGAGTAGGACTCGCCACCGGCCTGGCCACCTTGCTGGGCGTAAGGGTCCTCGTCCACGAAGCATCCGACCGAGCCCAGCAGTGCGACGAGACCCAGTGCCGTACGTGCGCGCATGCTCCCTACCTTACAGGTCCTCTGATTTGTCCTCTACGCCCTCGGAGGAGCCGTGCTTCCTCCGTATGCCCGTGACCAACGCGGCCGACCCTCGGCGTCTTGCAGTCGCCGACCACGCTCGAGCGATCCCCGATCTCGGGCCTTGACGAGGGCACTGACCAGATTCATAAATCAGTCACTCGATGGAATGGGCGAAGCGCGAGTGCATCCTGGTCGCCGCCACCAAGGCGTTCTCGAAGCTCGGCTTCAAGAAGGCTTCGGTCGACGACATCGCGAAGGAAGCGGGCGTCGCCAAGGGGACCGTGTACCTGGCTTGCGAGAGCAAGGAAGACCTCTTCTACCAAGCCGTCCACCGCGAGCTGCGCGCGTGGATCGCCCAGATCGCCCAGATGGTCGACCCGCGCGTCGGCGCGGACGAGCTGCTCCGGCAGGTCGCGGCGGCGGGCTTCGCCTACCTCGAGCAACACCCGCTCGTTCGTGACCTGTTTCTGGGCATTCTCCACGGCCAGCTCCCGGGTTGGGCCCATCGGTTCGACCAGCTGCGCGCCCTCGGCCAGCAGAACATCGTCGAGATCCTGAAGCTCGGGATCGCGCAGAAGCGGTTCCGTCACGACCTGGACGTCGAGGAGACCGCGATGATCCTGCAAGACATGACGCTCGCCGGGTATCTCTTCCAGAACCGCGAAGGACAGACGTCGCGCGCACACCGCGAGCGCCGGCTCAAGGCCGGGCTCGATCTCGTGCTCCACGGGCTGCAGGCAGCGGAATCGAGCTCCTGATCCGCCCCTTTTTTTGACCCGCAGTGACCAGAAAACCATTTTGGTCACCTGGATGTCTCCGCCGGTCGGCGGAGAAGACCTTCTCCCGCTCTCGGTGCGGGAGGCAGTGATTCGGAGGTCGCCATGAAGTCCCATCTCGTCGTCTCGAGCCTCGTCACCGTCCTCGCCCTCACCGGCTGCGTCGGCGGCGACACGAACGCACCTGCGCCGACCTCTTCCGGCATCGATCCGGAGGGAACGATCGAGACGCCGACCACGACACCCGTGGCGCCGAGCCTGCGCACGCTGCTCGCGCGCCCGCGGACGCTCGTCGTCGACCCCGAGTCTTCGGTCGGGACGATCGCCGTGCGCTACCGGGACGACGTGACGCCTCGCGAGGTGGCGCTCGGCGTTCGTCAGGGCGGGCTCGTGGTCGAGGCGAACGCCGACGGAACGCTCGAGCTCAGGGGCATGTCGTTCGCGCTCGAGGACATCGAAGGTGCGCCGCTCTTCGCGGGCGGCGACCCCGTGCCGCTGACGGACGTGCGCGCGTCGATCGATGCGCCGATGCGATGCCGCCCGTTCTTCACCGACGACGACGCGGAGGCGACGTGCGAGGTGTCGGCCGACGTCACGCTCGAGTGGTCGCTCGCGCTCGAAGACGGACGTGCCTGGCCGCTCGCCCCGCAGACGCTCGGAGGCGTGCGCATCGAGCTCCACCTGTTCGTGCGACCGGATGGCCGCGTCGGGCTCGACGTCGCCTCCACCTCGCCGAGCGGCGCGTGGGCGATCGCCGACGTCGCGGAGCTCTCGCGCTTCGCGCTCGTGGCCGAGGCCGTCGAGCTCCCGCCGCTGCTGTGATCGCGCTGCGTCGCGGCGTATCCTCGGGGGATGCCGACCAAGAAGCAGAGCGCACGAACCGAGACGGAGGCGCCGGCGAAGGGGACGACGAAGGCGAAGCCGAAGAAGAAGGCGAAGCCGCGCGTGCTCTCGGCCAAGACCAGCGTGCGGGCCGGGGTGATGCTCGTCCTGGGCAAGGGCCCCGTCCCCAGCTGATCCATGGTGGCGCGATCGCGCTCGGGCCGCTCCCGGCCGGCGGTGTTCGTCGTCGACGACGTGTTGCCTCCACGCGCGTTTCGCGCCCTTTGCGCGTACGCGGAGCACCAGCCCGTCAGCTCGGTGCACGCCGAGGGGCGGGACCCGAGCTGGGCTGCGGACGACGGCGATCCGCAGCGCGGTCCGTGCGCCTTCGCCGAGGTCACGGGCGGGCCCTCCGGGCTGGCGTTCGTGCGAGGCTCGACGCTCGCCGATGCGCTGCACCAGCACCCGACCGGAACTGCGATCGACCGGGTCTTCCGCGTCATCGCGCAGCACGCGCGTGCGATGAGCGCGCGCGTGGGGCTCCCCGGAGCCGCCTATCGCGCGGTGACCGCACGCGTCTATCGCTACGCCCACGGCACGTCGCTCGACTGGCACGTCGACTCGGTGGAGCACTACTCGGGCGCGTTCGTTCTCTATGCGCACGAGGTCTGGGATCGTCGGTGGGGCGGCGAGCTGCTCGTGGTCGGGCGGGACCGTCACGCGGCGGGCGAGCACGACGGCACGTTCCTCGAGCCGCGTCCCAACCGGCTCGTCGTGATCGGGGGAGGCGCGCCCCACCGCGTGACCCGCGTGACGGCCGCGGCGGGCGACCACGTCCGGACCTCGATCGGTGGCTTCTTCGTCCGGCCCGAGGTGCTCGACCCGTCGCCGGCGCGCGAAGGGGCGGGGCGAAGGAAGCGCGCCTGACGAGCTACGGCGCCGGCAGCGGCGTGCACGGGCCGCTCGGCTCCTCCCAGTGCATCAGTGGCGCGCACGCCGACTGGCCCGCGTGATCGGTCGGGACCTCGCAGATCTCCGTCGCACCCGGCGAGCGACGGAACGTGATCGCGTAGCTCCAGTGCCCCCAGACGTTCTCCGCGAACGTGCTGCAGTAGTTGCACTCGCCGCCACCCTCGGTCGGCTGGGTCTCCCAGATCCCCGTGTAGATCTCGATCGCGGTGTCGCTCGGGGCGTCGGCGACGCGGAGGTGGAAGAAGCAGCGCGGGTAGTAGTTCTCCCATCGCACGTCGCCGCGCTCGTCCGTCACGAGCTCCGCGGGCGGCTCCGGCTCACCGCGGAGATCGCACGGTGGGTGCGACATCGCGATGCGCGTGCCGGGCATCGGGTTGCCCGCCTCATCCTCGACGTGGACGTCGACGTTGATCGCCCACGTGTACTCCTCTTCGCACGTCCATTGATGGTTGCGCGTCACCTTGAAGGGCGCGATGGCCAGGGCCTCGGCCTCGACGCGCAACGCGCGGCGCTGCAACACGCGCGCGTCCGGGTCGGCGAAGAGCTCGACGCAGTACGTGCCCGCGTCGATCGGCCCGACGCTCCACGACCACGTGTACGGGCCGCTCCCTTCGACGCCGATCCACCGCGGCTCGGGTGCGCTCGATCCGACGAGACGCACGCCGATGTTCGTGTACCCCGTGATCGCAGTCGCGCGAACGCGCACCGAGCCGCCCTGCCACGGCACCGGCGGATCGAACCCCCAGCTTGCGTCGCTCTCGACCTCCGCGCACGGAGGAGGCGGCGGGCCAGCGTCCACGAGCCCGGCCGCATCGGACGCGGCCTCGGCATCCTCCGCGGCGCCCGCGTCGTCCACGTTGGAGTCGTGCCGGGTAGCGTCCGCGACGACCCGTCCGTCGGCGGCGTCGCGCGCGGCCGACGCATCGACGGACGCGGCAGGAGAGGTACCGCCCGTGCACGCGGGGACGGTCAGAAGGACAGCGACGGTCACGAGCGACCGCGAACGGGGCGCTCCGCGCGAAGACACACGCACGTCGAGGCGTGGCGTCGCCGGTCGCCCTTCGTCCCGTTCGCGGCACGCCACACCGAAACGCTACACCCCCGGCGCCGGAGCGGCTGCGGTAACGTCGCGCCGTGGCACGTGCACTGCGGGTCTCGCCCGTCGCCAGCGACCGCATCGCGGTGGCGAGCGCGTGGCTCGAAGCGCGTCGGCCGGGCGAGCAGGTGCTCGTGGTCGGCGCGACGATCGAGGCCGCACACGCGCTCGTGCGATCGGTCGTCGCTCGGCGGGGAAGCGCGTTCGGCTGGCATCGCGCCTCGCTCGGCTCGCTCGCGATGTCGCTCGCGCTCGACGAGCTCGCTGCGCGAAGGCTCGTGCCGGCCGGGGCGCTCGTGCACGAGGCGCTCGCCGCGCGCG
>JADZFZ010000635.1 GCA_020854145.1 Deltaproteobacteria bacterium
CGACGCACGGAATCGCGCCAGACCCGCCTCCACGTCGAACGCGAGCGCAGGCTGCGACACGACGCGATCCAGATCCGCGCGCAGCAGCTCCGGCACACCCGGGTCGTCCTTCAGGCGGACGGGATCTTCCTCGCTCATCGCTCGCCCTCGACCTCGTCCGCGGCGCGACGCGCGTGCTCGACGGCGAAGCGCCGCCGCGCGTGATGAATCCGCGAGTAGACGGTCCCGACCGGGATCGCGAGCGCCTCGGCGATGTCCTTGCAGCTCTCGCCCGCCACCTCGAAGAGCACGAACACCTCCCGGTGCTCGGCGTCGAGCCCGTCGAGACACGCCTGGACACGGGCCATCGCCTGCCGGACCTCGGCCTCGTGCGCGGGCGTCGAGCCACCCGACGCCGCCCGCTCCGTCGCCGCCCCGTCGAGCTCCTCGCGTCGGCGGCGCCGGTACTGGGCTGCGAGCCGGACCGCGATCGCGGCGACCCACGTGCGCGGTTGGGCACTGCCCATCACGAACCCACCTTTGCGATGCACGACCACGAACACCTCTTGAACCACGTCGGGCACGTCCCGCTCCGGGACGCCGAGCCGATGGACGAACGACGCGACGAAGGCCGCGTGAGCGCGGAAGAGCTCGGCCGCTCCCACCGTCGGACCGGTCAATGGTGCGACCTCGAGGCCTTCATGCTCCGAGCGCATCGATCCCTTCACGCGCGCGCTCACGGCAACGAGACCGCGACCCCGACCGCCGACGCCACGGCGGCGATGGGCCCACGCCGCGTGGCGAGCACCTGCCCCGCGGCTCCCTCGACCACCAGCGACGGGCGGACGACGGTCGCAAGCCCGTCCAACGCGAGCCGCAACGAGACCGGCGATCCGCGAGGCCATGCGATCCCGACGCCCGCGAGCGCCCATGCAGCCGCGAGCCGTGTGCTGGCCGGGTGCGTGTACCCTCGCCCTCGCGCCTCCAGCACGCCGGCCAACACCCCCGCGCACAGCTCGATCCCGAGCACACCGACCGGGACGAGCGCGCAGCCGTCGCCGCGCCCGACGAGCAGCTGCGACTCGGCCGCACCGCGACCGAGCGGTACGTCGGTGATCGCCGTCGCGTGGCCTCCGACCCGCAGCGCCCAGCGATCCGCGATCCGCAGCTCGAGCGAGGCGCCGCCGAACAACGCGGGCACCGGCAGCAGCCCGGCCGACGCGCCGGCGTACGCCACCGCCACGAACCGCAACGGCCGTGAGCCCCGCCGCCCGGCCGCGGGCACCCTCCGCCGCACGCCCCGCGCCGGCGGAGGGCTCGGTCGGGCCGCGTCCGCCGACATGGCCGCAGCGGGCGATCGCTCCAGCCGCGAGGGCGGGGGTGGCTCCGACGAGGCGACACCCAACGCGTCGAGGACCGTGGCGTCGATGGCGATGGCGATGGCGAGGCTCAGCACCGCGCGGCGGTCGCCGCACGCGCTCGGGAGCGACGGGAATCGTCGGCGCGCGATCACCTCGTCTCCGCGCACGATCACGAAGGCGACGTCGCGCTCCTCCGCGTCGGCGATCTCCACCACGATCGAGAGCGCACCGTCCACCACGTCTCGCCCGAGCCACTGCGCCACCCTCTCCGCGACGTCGCCGCGGCCGAGGCACGCCGCCCCGTCGGGCGTCGACACCGCGTCGCGCACGTCGCGCGCGCCCTCGGGCTGCTGCGCCAGCACGGCCGGCGGCGACCACGCGATCGCTGCCGCCAGCATCACGAGCCACGCCCGCGTCGGTCCAACCGTCGACACGCATCGATACTACCGGCATGCGCGACCGCACCCGCTCACGCACGCGGCTCGAGGTCCCATCGCGTGGCGCGTGGGGCCACGGTGCCTCGGGTCGGCGGCGCGGGGCACGCAGCGGGCGACCGTCTCGCCGCGGGCATGCGGGCTATGCTGCTGCGTCGTGCCCCTTCCGCTCCTGCCCGTCGCGCATTTCATGAGCCACCCCGTCCACACGGTCCACGAGGCGAACGACGTGGCCGACGTGGACCAGCGCATGGTGGCGCACGGTGTCTCGTCGCTGCTCGTGACCGACGTGCACGGCAACCCGCGCGGGGTCGTGTCGCGCTTCGATCTGATCCGCGTCGGGCGGCTCAGGGCACGCACGTCGGGGGGCTCGACGTTGCTCGAGCTGCCGAGCCAGGCCGTGAGCCGTGTGATGCACCGGGACGTGATCTCCGTCGCCGCGGACGCGACCGTGCCGCAGGCCGCGGCGCGCATGGTCGATCGCGGCGTCCATCGCGTGTTCGTGCTCGACGGTGCCCGGGTGGTGGGCGTGCTGAGCACGCGCGACGTGATGCGGGCGGTGGAGGCGGCGCGCATCGAGTCGCCCATCGAGCAGTGGATGTCGTCCCCGGTGATCGACGTGGCCTCGACGGACCCCGTCGAGGTCGCGACGGATCGCCTCGGTCAGTCGCGCGTCACGGGCGTCGTCGTGCTCGAGAACGGATGGCCGGTCGGGCTCTACACGCAGCGGGAGGCGCTCGCGGCGAGCGGTCTGCCGCCCGAGACGCCCGTCGATCGCGTGATGACGTACGCGCTCTTGTGCCTGCCCGTCGAGACCACCGTGTTCCGTGCCGCCGGGCTGACCGCGGCCACGCGCGCGCGGCGCGTGCTGGTGGTCGAGAAGCGCGAGGTGCGCGGCATCCTCACGGGGCTCGACTTCGCACGCGTGCTGCTCGAGGCCGATGCATCCTCGAAGCCCGACGCTCCGGCCGGTCGGGACGTGCGCACCTGACGCGCGGGCCCTTTGCATCGGGGCTGCGCGCTCTATACAACGGCAGCCGTGCTCGACGAACAGGAGTTCCTGACGCTCGCCGCCGACGCGTGGAGGCGGGTGCTGGCCGCCATCGATCGGCTGGATCCGGAGGACGTCGACGCCGACGCGCGCACCGACGTCGTCAACATCACGCTCAAGGACGGCTCGCGTCTCGTGCTCAACACGCAACGTCCCGTGCGACAGATCTGGCTCGCCGGCGGCGGCCGCGGGTGGCACTTCGACTGGGACGCGGCGACCGAGCGATGGCTGGACGCGAAGGGCTCGGGCGACGAGCTGTACGCGACGCTCGCGCGGCTCGTGAAGGCCGGCTCCGGCCGCGACCTCGTGGTGTGATCCGACGTCCGATCGGCCTGCCCGACGCTCTCCGCCGGTGCGGGAGGCGATGTCGACCATCGATGGACAACTAGTCTTTCATTGGTCATCATCCGGACGTGACCCCAGTCGCCCTGGACGAGCCGAAGATGCGCGAGGCGCTCTCGCGGCTCGACGCGCTCCTGCCCGAGGGGTCCTCGACGCGGCTCGTCGTCGGCGGCGGCGCCGCCATGGTGCTGGCGTACGCCCACCCGCTCGCGACCCAGGACATCGACGCCTTCGCGGCGAAAGGTGGCCTCTCGCTCGGCGAGCTCGACGCCGGAGCGAAGAAGGTCGCCGCGGCGATGGGGATCGCGCCGGACTGGCTCAACGGGCACTTCGTCACGTTCACGCACGTGCTGCCGGTCGACTACGCGACACGGCTGCGCCGCGTGTTCGACGGAGCTCGCCTCGTCGTCGACGCGCTCGGGCCGGAGGACCTGCTCGTCATGAAGTGCTTCGCCGCACGCGACAAGGATCGCCCGCACGCGATCCGGCTGGCGCGGCTCGCGGACGATCTGGGGGTCGTGGATCGACAGCTCGACCTCCTGGTCTCCAAGCGGATCCCGGGCGCCCAACGCGCGGCGGACTACTTCGACGATCTGCGCGACGAGCTCGACCTTTGAGCGCGTCGCTGCTCGTGCACGCGCCGACCGCTTCCGAGCTCGAGCGCCTCTATCACGAGCTGGCCGCCATCGGCGCCCCGTCCGTCGGGCGGCGCGCGCCCTGGCCCTACCGCCCGCGCTCGGCGGAGCAGCTCGTCGCGCTCGCGACCGACATGCTGCGCTACGACGCTCGCTTGCTCGGGATCCTGGTGCAGCTCCTCGTCGAACGATGGCGCGGACTGCACCCGACGCGCCTTCGCGAGGAGCTCGCGCGGTGCCGCTGGCCGCAAGCGCTCCTCGTCGCGCTCGAGTTCGTTCGGCTCGCGTCGGACGACGTCGAGCTACGTCACTGGTGCGACTACGTGTCGGCCGGGTGGCTCCGCGTCGAGCCCGCCGAGCGGTTCTTCCTCGATGCGGAGCGACCCGGCAGCCGCACGCACGCGCGCAAGCTGGGCAGGAACCTCGCTCCCTACGCGCGTTGGGGCTTCATCGCGACCGAGCGTCCGAGCGCCGACGCGTTCCGCAAGCGTCCGCTCGGGCGCTACGACGCACGCACCCGACGGGACATCCTCGCCGACCTCGTCGCAGCCCCACGGAGCGTCGGCCTCTCGCTCGCGGAGTACCTCGACGCGGTGGACGGCTCGATCTCGCGACAGCAAGCGCTGCTCGATCTCCGGGCCGCCGGCCTGCGGCCTTCGGGCACCGGCCCCGGAGCCAGATGGGTCGTTCCCTCGCGACGGCGCGCACGTGGGAGCGACGGGCGCTGAACGGAGTCGCGTGGAGTCGGATCGGGCTCGAGGCGATTCTGTTCAGGGAGAGCCGACGCGCTGCGGCGCGGGAGTGGCGTACCCGTCGAGGAGGACGACGCCGAGCTGGAGGTCGTCGCCGCGACCCCAGCAATAGGCGACTCCATCGCCGGCGAGAGCGCACGAGTGGACGCCGCCGAGCGCGAGGTGCGTGGCTGCGAGCGGAACGGGCCACGGCATCCACTGCATCGCGGTGCCAGGCCCGCCGGTCTGCTGGTTGCGCGCATCGCCGAAGCAGAGGATCTGGCTCGCGAGGCGCACGCACGTGTGGCCGGTGCTCAGGTCCGGACCGCCGGCCGCGACCTCGAGCACGTCGCGAACACCGGGCACTCGCACGGGGACGCGCGCGGTGGTCCCGCTCGGGCTCACGGGCTCGATCCCGAGCTGCCCGTAGTCGCCGCTTCCCCAGCAATCGACCTGCCCGCCGGTGACGGCGCATCCGTGCGCGGAGCCCACGGCGATCCCTTCGGCGCGCGTGATCCCGACGACGGCGACGGGCGTGTCGGAGTTCTCCCTCATGGTCCCGTCGCCGAGCTGGCCGAAGACGTTCGTGCCCCAGCAGAGCACGTCGCCCGAGCGCGTGCGCGCGCAGACATGCCCGTACCCCGCGTCGATCTCCACGACGTCCGCGAGCCCAGCGACCGGTGTGACGTCGCGCGAGTCGGTGAGGACATACGGGCTGTCCCCCCAGCAGGTGACGGTGCCGTCGCCCAGACGCGCGCAGGAGCTCGACTCGGCCGCGGCCACCTCGACCGCACCGACGACACCCGCGACTCGAACGGGACGCACCACCAACTCGGCCGAGCTCGGGTTCACGCGTCCGGTGACGTTGCTTCCCCAGCACCACACGCTGCCCGACCGAGCAACCGCACACGCGTGCGAGACCCCACAAGCGAGATCGATGGCGGGCTCGGGGAGACCGGTCACGAGCGTCGGCAGCAGCGGCAGCCCCTCGGGCCCTCGCTCGACGCCGAGCTGGCCGCTGTCGTTCGCGCCCCAACACACGACGTCACCGTCGGACGTGCGCGCGCACGTGAACCGCGTGCCCGCCTCGATCTGCACGAAGCCGCTCGACGGCGGAGCGGCAGCGTCCCCCGCGTCCTCGTCGCTCGACGCGTCGACGGGCGACGAGCCGCCGTCGCCACCCTCGCCACCGTCGGGGCCCGCACCCGCGTCCGCGGGCTCGCCGCAACCGCCGATGGCGTCGCACACGGCGGACGGAACGTCTTCGGGGTCGAGCGCGCGATCCGCGCACACGACCGACGCGCCGACCGCGATGCGCACCGGGATGGCGTCGGGGCAATCGGCGCGTCCGCTCGCGACGAGATCGGGACCGAACGCGCAGTAGCGGTGGCCGTCGGCGCTCACGACCTCGCCGGTCCCGCAGGTGGCCGTCCGCGCGTCGTCGCATCCCGCGGCTGCGAGGATCGCGACCGCGACGCGCGCCGTCGTCGTCGTCGCCCGGCATCGCCCCATCACCCGAAGAGTGGGGCGATCCGCGTCACCGCGCGAGCACGATCTCACCGCCCGCCACCAGCGTCACCGCGCTGCCCACGATCGTCATGCCGCCCAGCGTGACGAGCGTCCCGTTCGGCAGCGCCGTGCTCGTGTGGAACGAGCGCAGCGTGGTGAGCACGAACGGAGGCGGCAGGCGACCGGGCGCCGCGCTGCCCGGAGTGACGGCGCTCGGCTCGTAGAGATCGAGGCTGCCGAGCCCGGAGAACACCAGGTTCACCACGCCGCCCGTCACGATCGGTCGGCCATTGGCCAACGTGGCGGCCGCGGCGAACGACCGTGCGACGTCGCCCGCGAGCGGCGACGCCGCGCCGAGCGTCGCGTCGATCGCGAAGGAGCGCGGCGCGCTGCCGGCGGGCGCGGGATCACAGAGGCTCAGCGTGTCCTCGTCGGGCGCCATGAACGTCGGCGTGGTGCTGCCCGTCGCGCACCGCGGACCGAACCAGCCGACCACGATCGCGCGCCTGTCCTGGTCGAAGACGGTCGCGGCCGGCGCGATGAGCGAGTGCTCGGGGCGCGGCGTGAGATCACCGAACGCGTAGTTCGGGAACGGGAGGCCGCCCGTCGGGCCTACCAGGCCCTCGGGCGTGACGTTCGGTCGCCACACCGCGGCGAGATCCGCATTGTTGCGCGGCTCGAGCACGCCGCCGACGATCCAGACCTCGCGCCCCGCGGCGGCTTGCATCGACAGCACCGCCGGCAACGTGCGCGGCGGCGACAAGCTCTGGATGGTCGGATAGACGCCCTCGCCTCCGGGTCGCCGGCCGTCGAAGACCTCGAGCGTGCCCGCGGCCGCGCCCACGCCGCCGGCGAGGATGACGCGCGTGTCTCCGCCGCCCACGCTCGCGGCTCCGTGGAACGCCCGCGCGACCTGCAGGACGCCCGGCGTCGAAGGGCTCGCGGCGCCGCCCGCGAACGCGCCCACGAACGGGTCGCCGTCGGCGTCGACGTCCTCTTGCTCGCGACCCGCCGCGGGATCGAAGATCTCGAACGTCGCGCGGCCGAGCTCGCGGCCGTCGTCGAGCAGCGGAACGATCGACGGGACGTAGCCCGCGCGACCCGCCGGGAGCGGGACGAGCTCGAGCCGTGCGCGCGGTGCGCCTCCCGCGACGAGCACGCGCCCATCGGGGAGCAGCGTCGCGGTGTGCCCGCCACGCGCCTCGAGCATCGGTGTGCGCACTGCGCCCGTCCGGCCGCTGGTCGGATCGAACAGGAGCGCTTCGCGCGTCGCGGTCAGGTCGTGGCAGACCGTGCCCGTCGGCGCGGTCAGCGGGCACACGCCGGGTGCGACCGTCGTGAAACCACCCGCCACCAGGAGTCGGCCGTCGGCGAGCGCGGTGGCCGTGTGGGCGAAGCGCGCCGGGACGCGCGACGGATCGATCGCAACCGGCGCGTTGAGCTCGTACATCCGCAGATCGACGTAACGTCGCTCGCCGGCGCTGAGCACGATGGGGCCCGCCGAGCCGTACCACCGGACCTGATCGTCCATGGTGCGACCCTCGATCTCGAGACGGATCGGCTTGAAGAGCGGCAGCGCCGGCACGACGAGCTCGGGACGCGAGTTGTCGTCCATGTCCTCGAGCTTCGTCACCGAGCGCACGAGGTCCGTATCGGGCGAGCCGTCGACCTTGAGCACCACGCGCACGCTCGCGACCCCGGGAGGCAACACGTCCGACGGCGCGCCGAGCCATTCGGTACGGACACCGATGTGCCCTTCTCCACGTCCGACGTCGTCGTCGGTGCAGGCCACGACGGTGCCGAACAGCCCGAGCGAGAGCACGCTCGTTCCGAGCGCGACGATGGGTCGCCATCTCCCCTGGATCACGGCGGAACGATATCACGCGGCCCCCTCCGCCCGCCGCCGCGCAATCGCGCTCGGGTGCTACCCTCGGAGCCCGTGAACCCCGTGCTGCTCGGCGGCGGCGTGCACCCCCGCGGACCCCTACGAGCCCCCCGGAAGACGAGTCCGGTTCCGCGAAGCCGCGGCAACGCTCCCTCTTCCCGCACGGGGAGAGCGGGGTGAGGGCCGAGGCGCGTGCGGCGTGGTGGCTCCTGGCCGCGCTCGTCCTCGCCGCGTGCGACGACGACCCGCGCGCGGAGGTGCTCGTGGTCACGCGCGAGGAAGGCGGCCCGCTCGATCTCGACGAGCTCGTGCTCCGCGTGGACGCGCTCGAGCCCGGTGGCGAGGCCCTCGTCCTCGAGGAGCGCACCGACGCCCGCACGCGCTACGCGTCGGGGACGCTGTCGCCGTGGAGCGTGCTCGTCCGCCCGTCCTCGGAGCGCCACGTCGGATCGGTGCTCTACCGGTACCGCGTCGAAGGGCGGCGCGGCGCCGACGTGTACGTGGCGCGCCAGCACCGGCTGGGCTTCGTGGCCGGGACGCGGCTCACGCTCCCGATGCGCCTCGCCGCGAGCTGCGCCGGGGTCGCGTGCGGCCAAGGACAGACCTGCCAAGACGCCGTCTGCCGCGACGACTTCCTTCCGTCGTGTCCGCTCGCGCCCGCGGGCAGCGGCTGCGACGAGCCCGTCATCGACGCAGGTCCCACGCCCGACGCGACGCCCGGGCTCGATGCCGGCGACCTCGGTCCCGCGCCGGATGCCGGCGACTCCGCCGTCGTCGATGCCGGCGACTCCG
>JADZFZ010000636.1 GCA_020854145.1 Deltaproteobacteria bacterium
GACGGGTTGCGCACCGTGACGTCGAACGCGCCCTCGATGGCCACCTCGCCGGCGAGCTCGTTGGCGACCGAGAGCGTGACGGTGAGATTGGACGACTCGGCGTCCGGGAACCCCTGCCAGACCTCGAGCCACGCACGCGCCGACTCGACCTCGACGACGAGCGACGCCGGGTCCGCAGTGTCGTCGCGGGCTCTGCGCTCGCGGCCGTCGAGCAGAAAGCAGCCCGAGAGCACGAGCATCGTGATGCTCGCAGCCCACACACCCGCTCGCGGAGGGACGGGCCAACCATCGCCGGGCGGAGGAGACACCACTTTTCCCGGAGGCATCGCGACTGCGCGGGACGTCACGACGGTGCGGGTTGCGTGGGACGGCACATCGGGGCGCATGGCGCGTCGATGAGCATGGGATGTGCCCAACCGGCGTGCCGCGTCGCTGCTCGCGGAGCGTCGACGGCGGGAGACCCACGAATCGACGGCTACCAGTACGTTCGCACGGCGGGTGCCGCCGACAGCGTCTCGTCGCAGGTGATGAGCGGCGCGGACAGGCGCAGCGCAGTGGCGGCGACGAGACGATCGAACGGGTCGGCGATGGTGCCGAGCGACCGGGTCTCGTCGACGTCCTCCGCCGTCGTCGGCTCGATGGGCAGCCCCGGCCTCAACGCCAGCTGATCGCGCAGCTCGCGGTACGACAGTCTCAGACGACCGAGCCTCTCGAGCATGCTGATCTCGTACAGCACGATGGCCGGTACGTGCACCGTCCAACGTCCGGCGTCGGCGTGATGAAATGCCTGCCGCGCGCGACGGCTCAGACGCTTCTCGCCGGACAGGTACCAGACGAGGGCGTGCGTGTCGGTGACGAGCTTCACCGTCGTCGCGGCGACCGAGCCTTCGGGGGACCCGCGACGATCTCGGCCTTGCGCGCCAGGCCGTCGGCCACCTGAGCGCGGATCTCCGCACGCCCCTCGACGAGCGCGTCGTGCGAGACGATCGCGACGAGGCCGGCGAGCTCGCGGCGTTGCGGCGGAGCCGGTGCGGCGGACGGGACCGTGAGCACGACCTCCGCCCGTCCGCGGCGACCTACGTAGACGGGACCGTGACCGTCGGCGACGGCACGCACGAGCTGCGGCAGTCGGCGGCGCGCTTCGGCGATGCCCACGACCTTCATGCACATCAGCGTTGTACATATCCGCGGGAAGGTCAATCGCAGTGCCGCTCGCGCCGTCTGGCTCGCGGCGAGCCTCCCCTCCCGTCGGACGGGGTCGCGGTGACACGACGCCCCGACGCTATACTCCGCGCCAGTCGGGTCGCCCGGCGTGACCGCGGCGAGGCGCAGACAGGAGAGACGCGTGACGAACGAGGTACGGCTGACATCGCTGGTGCAGGGCGGCGGCTGCGCGCGGAAGGTCCCGGCAGAGACGTTGCTCGAGGCGCTGCGCGGCCTGCCCGTCATCACGCACCCGTGGGCCGATCCGCGTCCGGGCCCCATGGACGACGCGGCCGTGCTCGCGCCCGATGGGTACGGCCGCTCGCTGGTCGCGACGATCGACATCATCACGCCCATCGTCGACGACGCGCGCACCTGGGGCGCGATCGCCGGCACCAACGCCATCTCCGACGTCTACGCGATGGGCGGCGAGCCGCAGTTCGCGCTCGCGTTCGTCGGCCTGCCGCTCGAGGTCGCGGGCAACGAGACGATGCACGCCGTGATGGCCGGCCTCCACGACGCGTGCGCGCGCGCCCGCTGCGCGATCGTGGGCGGCCACAGCATGCTCGACGCGGAGCCGAAGTGTGGCCTCGCCGTGATCGGCACCGTCGCGCCCGAGCGCGTCTGGGCGCAAGGCGGTGCGCGCGCGGGCGACGTGCTCGTGCTGACGAAGGCGCTCGGCACGGGGATCGTGTCGCAAGCCATCAAGAAGGGGCTCGCCAGCGAGGCGTTGGCAGCGGCGGCCATCGCGCAGATGACGCGGCTGAACGACGTCGCGTGCGCGGTCGGCCACGAGGTCTCGGCGCACGCGGCCACCGACGTGACCGGCTACGGGTTGCTCGGTCACCTGCGTCACGTCGCGGAGGCGTCGAAGCTCCGCGCGGTCGTCCGGGCGTCGGCCGTGCCGCTGCTCGACGGGGTCGTGGGCCTCGCGCGGCAAGACGTCGTCCCCGGGGGCTCGCGACGCAACCTGAAGTACGCCGAGCGCGTCACGCGCTTCGCCGACGAGGTCGAGGACGTGATGCGCCTCGTGCTCGCGGACGCACAGACGTCGGGCGGGCTGCTCCTGGCGGTGCCGCCCGATCGCGCCGACGAGGCCGTCCGCTCGCTGCGGGCGCGCGGAGATCTGCCGGCCGGCGTGATCGGCGAGCTCCGCGAGACCACCGAGCCGGGCATCGACGTCGAGGCTTGATCGCGCGAGGGGCGGACGCCGCGCCGTAGCGGTATCCTGAGGCATCGCTTCGGTAAGAAAGATCTGCCCGATCTGCGAGAAGGAGTTCGAGCACGGCGAGGTGTTCTGCCCCTTCGACACCGGCCGTCTCCGCTCCGCCTCCGAGGTCGCGCGCGAGAAGAGCGAGCAGCCGTCGGGTGTCGACCCGCTCGTCGGCACGATCATCAGCGAGCGCTACAAGGTCCTGCGACCGCTCGGCTTCGGCGGGATGGGCGTGGTCTACGAGGCCGAGCACACGCTCATCGAGAAGCTCTTCGCGCTCAAGGTGCTGCGCAAGGACGTCTGCGGCAGCGAAGAGGCCGTCGAACGCTTCCGCATCGAGGCGCGGAGCGCGAGCCGCATCGGCAGCCCGCACATCATCGACATCTCCGACTTCGGCGTGCTCGGCAACGGGCAGGCCTTCTACGTGATGGAGCGGCTCGATGGGCAGGACCTCGCGACGGTCCTCGAGAAGGAGCGGTTCCTGGAGTGGCGGCGCGCGGTGAAGATCGTGCTGCAGTGTTGCGAGGGCCTCAAAGCCGCCCACGCGAAGCACATCATCCATCGCGACATCAAGCCGGAGAACATCTTCCTCGCCGTGCGTCCCGAGTCGCGCGAGTTCGTGAAGCTCCTCGACTTCGGCATCGCGAAGATCAACGACTCCGAGGTCAACGGTGCGGCGGGACGGAAGCTCACCAAGACCGGCATGATCTTCGGCACCCCCGAGTACATGAGCCCCGAGCAGGGCGCAGGGCAGAGCGACCTGGATCACCGCGTCGACATCTACGCGCTCGGGGTGATCCTCTTCGAGATGCTCGCGGGCCGGCCGCCCTATCGCGGCGACACGTTCATGGCCGTCATCGCGCAGCACCGTTTCAAGCCGATCCCCGCGATTCGCGCGTACCGGCCCGACGCCGATTTCCCGGACGACATCGAGACCGTCATCGCGAAGGCGATGGCCAAGGATCCCAACCATCGCCACGGCTCCGCGATGGAGCTGGCCGAGCACCTGCTGGCGGTCGCGCGCGCGTCCTACCCCATCGCACGCGCGGCCGATTCGCTCGAGGTCGGGCTCGACCCGCTCTCCGCCCGCACGAGCCTCGCAGCGGCCGGTGCCGCCGCAGCGGCCGCTGCCACGCCCGCCGTCGGCTCGCCTTCCTCGATGGTGCAGCCCGCAGCGGACGACCCACGCGAGAACGCGCCCACCATCCAGGAGAACGTCGTCGAGGTGGGCATCGGCGGCGCCTCGCAACGGGACCTGCGCACGGTCGTCTACATCCCCGGCGAACGCCCGCCGAGCCGTGTCGCGCGCACGGTGATCGCCATCGCGGCCGCGCTCGTGCTCGGGACGGTCGCGTTGGTCGCCGCGCTCCGGCTCACGGGCGAGGCCGCCGTGGCGAGCACGCCGAGGAACGTCACGGCGTCGGGCACCTCGCACGCGGCCGACCTCGTCGACGTCGCGCCGACCGGATCGGTCGCGCATGCTCCCACCACGGGCGACGACGCCGCCGCCGCCGTCGCGACACCGACCACCGAGGACGCGGGATCGACGACGCCGGCGCTGCCCGCACCCCGGACGCGCGTACGCGTGGTCTCGACGCCCGCGGGCGCCGCGGTGAGCCTGGCCGGCGAGGTCGTCTGCGAGTCGACGCCCTGCACCTTCGAGCTGACGAGCAGCGCGCGCGTCGTGCTGGCGTTGGCGCACGGCACGACGTGGAGCGCCCAGCACTCGTTCGTGCCCGAGGGCGAGACGATGACCGTCGAGATCGCGCTCGAGCGCACCGGTCGCAACACGGGCGGCGGCGGTGGCGGTGGCAGCCGCGGTGGCGGAGGTCGCGGTGGCGGCGGCGGAGGTGGTCGCGGCGGAGGTGGTCGCGGCGGTGGCGGCCTCAAGGCGTGGCCCGGCCGCTGACGACCGGGCCGGGCGGCTTTGGCCGTGTGGGGCAGCTTGCGATCTGGGTCGTTTGTGGGAGAGGCCTCGGAGAGCGCTCCGGAGCACGTCGTCGTCGATCGCCGCGGTCCTCTCGTGGTGCGACGTCACGAACGCGAGCGCGCAATATGCCTAGTTCGTAGGCTGATTGTGCGATCGTGCTCGCGCGTCGACGATGCCGCCGGACCTGGCTCGGCCCAGAGTCGCATGTTATGGTCGCGCAACCATGCGGTCCTACCCCACTGCTCAATCTGAGGTTTTTTTCTCCACGGGCGCCGTGGCCCGTTTTTGCGGTGTGACGCCGCAAGCGGTGCGCCTCTGGGTCTCGGGCGGGTTGTTGAAGGCGGTCCGCACGGCGGGTGACCACTACCGGATCCGGCGCGCCGACCTCGAGGACTTCATGCGCTCGCGCGGCATCAAGGTGCCGGAGGAGGTGGCCGCGGAGAAGCCGGTCGTCGTCCTCATCGACGACGACGCCGAGATCTCGAAGAACCTCAAGCGTACGCTCGCGAAGATCGGGTTCGACCTCGTCACGTACACGTCGGCCTACGAAGCGTTGCTCGCGCTGCCGGTGAAGGTGCCGGTCATCGTGCTCTTCGATCTCAGCATGCCGGGCATCGATGGGTTGGCCGCGCTCCGCGCGCTCAAGGCCAACCCGACGACGGCGACGATCCCGATCGTGGTGCTGACGAGCCACGGGCACCTTCGTCATCAGGCGATCGAGTCGGGCGCCGTCACGGTCGTGCTGAAGAACGATCTCAGCCGCGTCCCGAACGTGGTGCAGGAGTACCGCATCCGTCGCTCGTCGGTGCAGGGCCGCGGCGTCGAGGTCCGGATCTAGAAGTTCGGCCCCCTCACCCTGCCTCTCCCCGCTGCGCGGGGAGAGGGGACGCGCGTCGATGGGCGCGGGCGGAATTTCGCCTTCCGACCAGGGTGCTTCGGTTGTGGGGCGTGGGAGGCTCGGAAGGCGAATTCGGGACCAGGCTCCCTCTCCCCCCTTGGGGAGAGGGTTGGGGTGAGGGTCGTCGTACGATGGCGGCATGCGTCTGCCCGAACGAGCGCGCGACTGTCTGATCGCATGTGCCGAGGCCTCGCTGCCGGCGGGAGCCAAGCTGCCCGCGGGCGGCGAGCCCACCGTCGCCACGCTCGAAGAGGCGCTCGATCACCTTCCGCGCGGCGTCGGTCGCGCGCTCGTCGGGGTCACGCGCGCCGCCGACCTCCTCGCGCTCCGGTACGGCAGAACGTCGCTCGCGCAGCTCTCGGTGTCGCGTCGGTTCCGGCTCCTCGAGGCCTGGCGCACGGCGCCCTGGTATGCGGCGCGCGCCGGCTTCCGGCTGCTGCTCGGCGGGCTCAAGGCCGCGCACTACGGGAGCCGCGACGTGGCGGAGCGTGCGCCGTGTCGTCTGCCCATGGTCTCGCTCGCGCCCGAGCCCACGCCGCGGTGGATGTCGCAGGTGGTCGACCTCGCGCGCGCGGGGGGCGACGAAGACTGCGAGGCCGACGTCGTCATCATCGGGACCGGCGCAGGCGGGGCGGCGGCGGCGCGCGTGCTCGCGGCAGCGGGCCTCGCCGTCGTGATGCTCGAGGAGGGCGCCTTCCACGCGCGCGCCGACTTCGCCGGGTCGGTGCTCGCACGCATCGCGCGGCTCTACTCGCGCATGGGCATGCAGACGACTCTGGGCAACGTCTCGGTGCTGTTGCCCACGGGAAAGGGCGTCGGAGGCACCACCACGATCAACGCGGGCACGGCCCTGCGCGTTCCGCCGTGGGTCTTGCGCAGCTGGCGCGAGGAGCACGGAATCCCCCTGTCCGACGCGGAGATCGAGCCGTATCTCGAGCGCGTCGAGCGGTGGCTCGAAGTGTCCGTCTCACCGGCGGCGATGATCGGGATGCAGGGTGTCGTCGTCGCGCGCGGCGCGGACGCCCTCGGCCTCGCGCACGGTCCGCTGCCGCGCAACGCGCCCGGGTGCGACGCGCAGGGCCAGTGCTGCTTCGGCTGTCCCACCGGCGCGAAACGCTCCGCCGACGTCGCGCTCGTTCCGGCGGCGCTCGCGTCGGGCGCGATGTTGTTCACCGGGGCGCGCGTCGATTCCATCGCGCACGATCACGCCGGGGTCCGCGTCGAGGCGCGCTCCGGCTCCGGCCGCACCGTGCGCGTGCAGGCGCGCGCAGCGGTCGTGGCCGCCGGCTCGCTCGCGACGCCGCTGCTCCTCGCGCGTGCGGGCATCGCACACCCGATGCTCGGCAAGAACCTCTCGATCCATCCTGCCGCGGCGGCCGTCGCGCTCTTCCCCTTCGACATCCGGCAGGACGAGGCGATCCCGCAGGGCTACGGGCTCCACGGCCTGAGCGAGCGCGGCCTGCTCTTCGAGGGTGGCGGCACGACGTTCGAGCTCACGGCCATCGTCCTCAACCTCCACGGCCCGCGCCTCGTCGAGATCCTCGAGCAGCACCATCGCTTGCTCACTTACGGCTTCAACGTGCGCGACACCTCGCGCGGACGCGTGGTCCGGGGTCCCGGCGGCCGCCCGGTTCCGCTCTACAACCTCGGCCGCGCCGACCTCGACCAGATGCACCTGGGCCTGCGCACGCTCATCGATCTCATGGTGCGCGGCGGCGCGACCACCGTGTTCCCGCCCGTGCACGGGCTCGACGAGGTGCCCGCCGGGATCGCCGGCCACGCGCTCGACGGTCGACGCCTCGCCGCGCGCGATCTCGATCTGTCGGCGCACCATCCGCTCGGCACCGCGCGCATGGGCACCGACCCGCGCAAGAGCGTCGTCGACATGAGCCTGCGCGTCCGCTCCGCGCCGAACCTGCTCGTGTGCGACGGCAGCGTGATCCCGACCTCGATCGGCCACAACCCGCAGATCACGATCATGGCGCTCGCCGCGCGCGCCGCCGATCAGCTCGCCGACCGCCTATCGGGCTGAATCGCGATTCGCCCTCGCCTATCGATCAGCTGCCGCGGATGTCGCGCACGGTGAGGAACAGGATCAGCGCGAGCAGCACGAAGATGCCGACCATGTGGACGGCGGCCTCGACGCGCTCGTTGACCTTGCGCCGGATGATCATCTCGTAGGCGATGAAGACGATTCGGCCGCCATCGAGCGCGGGGAACGGCAGCAGGTTGATGAGACCCAGGCTCACGGAGAGCACGGCCATCAGCGGTAAGAAGATGAGGAGCGAGTCGCTCGCCGCCTTCGAGAGCTCCTTCACCATGCCGGGCGGGCCCATCAGGTTCTCGGTCGAGCGCTGTCGCACGAGCTCGCCGAGCCCCTTGAGCTGCTCCCAGGTCAGCTCGATGGGCATCACGACCGCCTGCATCGCCGCGCGTCCCACAGGCAGCGGCACGAAGTCGCGGTAGGGCCCGACGCCGATGCGGCCGCGGCCGTCGGTCGCGCGCGGCGTGATCGTGTACTCGACGTTGCGGCCTCGGCGCCGGATCGTGTAGCGGGTCGCTTTGTTCGCGCGCGGGGAGGTCGCCGCCACGACCTCGTCCCACGTGCGCACGGCGCGGCCTTCGACGCGCACGATCTTGTCGCCTCGTTGCAGTCCCGCGGCGGCCGCCGGCGTGCCTTCGATCGGCTGGCCGATGACGAGCTCGGGCGACAGCGTCGGCCAACCGAGCAGACCCGCCGCGAAGATGATGATGACTGCGGCGAGGTAGTTCGCGAACGGGCCTGCGGCGACGGTCAGGAACCGTTGCCAGGGTTTCTTCGTCGCGTAGCTGCCGGTGTCGTTCGGGTCGAGCTGCTCGGCAGGGTTCATCCCGGCGATCTGGACGTACGCGAGCAGGGGCAAGGCCGAGATCTGGAAGATCGTGTCCGAGCCCTTCGGCTGGTACTTCACGATCGCCGGACCGATCCCGATCGAGTAGCGGAGCACGC
>JADZFZ010000637.1 GCA_020854145.1 Deltaproteobacteria bacterium
CCGTGCTCCGCGTGGGCTGACCCCCCGCTGGGCCGCCTACGTACATGCCCCTCGCGGCACTGGCCGCTAACCCACCGGTATATCTGCCGTTTTCCCAAAACTGTACCGAGGCGGTGTCAAAGTCGGGTGGGACCACGGCTTAGATCCGGCTCAACGCGACCCTGTGTAGGTCTCGGCCCATCGTCGACGACTGGTACGCGCAGCTGTCCGCCGTCCCGCGGCCGCAGAGCGGCATACTGGAGGGACGTCAGGCTCGCGCTCGAGCGGTTCGCGGGGTAGCGGCGGACCGCGCGAGGGAGCTCGGTCACATCATCGCGAGCAAGGCTGCCCGTGCGAGATCGTCTCCGTCGTTCGCGGGCCGGGTCGGGAGCACGCGGTCGACGAGCGGAGGCCGCGATTCGCAGTGCGCCTGGGAAGAGCGGGTTCCCTGAAGCGCGGGGGCGTCTCCGGTGTGAAGCAGGTCGTTCGGACCGCCGTCTCCTCCACTCTTCATGGCCGCATGCTCACGCGAACTACGCGCGGTGCGCAAGAGAGCGCGAGCCGCGCCGGTCCGCGATCGAACCCTCCCACGCTACGCGGCCTCCCGACCCTCGCCGTCCAAGGGGTGTTGGACGTCAAGCCGTTCTGCAGAGGAATCCTGCGGAAGTTGAGGGGGCTCACCTGGCCGGGCGTCCTGGACGCCGATACCCAGGAGGCTCGGAGGGATGGACGCGCCGAGGCGCGTGACGGCTTCGCGTCGTCGGGTGTCGACGAGATGCAGATACCGCCGTGTGACGTTGAGGTCACCGTGACGCAGAAGCTCCCCCACGGTCGAGATGTCGGCGCCCAGAGACAGGCAGAGGGTAGCGGCCGAATGACGAAGCAGATGGGGCCACACGCGCCGGCCCGAGCTGCTCCGCCGGCCCAGGTTCGCGACCAAGCGCTGGACGGCCCGGATCGAGATGCGCGTTCCGCGCGACGAGAGGAAGAGCGCGGGCTCCTCGGGCTCGGCCAGCGTCGCCCTCACCGCGATCCACTGCGAGAGCAGGACGACGGTCGGCGCGTTGAGGGGGAGGTCGTGCACGGAGCCGCCCTTGCCGCGGACGCAGACCAAGGTCGCACCCGCGAGATCGACCTGGGAGAGGTCGAGCAACGTGACCTCGTGGACGCGGAGCGCGGCCTGCGTGAGCACGCCGAGGAGCGCGAGGCAAAGCGCGCGGCACCTTGCGTTGCGGACTTGGTCGGCGGTCTCGAAGAGCGCACGGATCGCGTTCGCGCTGAGCACTGGTGGGTCGTGCGGAGGTTCGCGGAGGAACGCGATGCCGACCGTCGGGTCCTCGGACCAGCCGAGCTCCCGGACCGCGTACGACGAGAACGCTCGTAACGCGGCCAGCTCCTGGTTCCGGGTGGCGGCCGAGCGCGGCGCGCCGTCCCTGCGTGGCCGCCCGAGGAACACCTCCACGTCGGACTTGCGAGCCGCAAGAGCGGCCCGCGCTTCGAGGAAGGCGCGGATGGTGCGCAGGTAGCTCGTGACGGTCCTCGGGCTCCGACGAGAGGCGAGCTGTCGGGCGAAGAGATCGAGTGGTTCGGCCATACGCCGAGGCTGGACGTTCCCCCACGGTACAGGCCGCGTAGGCGAGCGGGAAGCACCCGCCGTCCAACACCCCTTGGACGACGCTTCCCTGTCCAGACGGCCCCCTCCGTCGTCCAAGCCGCGGCGCTCGGTAGAGCGGGAGACCGCGGCTACGAGGTACGAGGGGGGACGCACCGAGCTGGGGTGGAGCGTGGGTGATGGGGAGGACGACGAGAGCGTGGTGGGTTCTGGCGCTGGCTCTGTGCGCGGGCTGTGGTGACGATTCAGGCTCGCCAAACCGCGCGTGCACGGCGTCGAGCGACTGTACGGATGCCAACGACTGCACCACCGATACGTGCACGCCCGACGGCACGTGCCGCCATGAGGTGACGCCGGCTCTCTGCTCGTCGGGAGAGTCGTGTGATCCCGTCAGCGGCTGTGAGCCCGGTCGCCCGTGCGCCGTAGACGCAGACTGCCGTGACGAGGACCCGTGCACCACCGAGGAGCGCTGTGACCCCCGCGCGCGCGTCTGCACGCATCAGCCCCTCGACGGCGACGGAGACGGGGATCCACCGGTTGTCTGCGGGGGAACCGACTGCAACGACTCGCATGGGGAAGTGTACGGCGGCGCGCGCGAGCCCTGCGAATACTGGACGGAGGAGCGCGAGGACCGCGACCGCGATTGGAATTGCAACGGTCGGATCGAGGCGGCCGGCGAGCGTCCTTGCCGGCGCGACTTCCTCTCGTCGGAGTGCGACCTCTATCCGTGCGTGTGCGAGGATCCCGAGACCGGTTCACGTCAGTGTCGCGCTCCACGCTGTAATCGTGACTCCGACTGCGGATGCGGAGGCACATGCCGGCCCTCCGGTGACGGGGTGAGTCGATGCGACCGCACCTGTGGCGGCTACTGCGGGCCGGGGCTCGTCGACTGCCGCTGCGGGGGAACGTGCGTCGATGGCGTGTGCGTCGGGCAGGATCGCGCCTGTCCGGTTCCGTGACGGAGGGCATCGAGGAGAAGCACCATGACACCGAGAGTGGGAATCCTGCTCGCCGGCCTCGCCGGCATGATCGGTTGCTCCGACGAATCGTCGCCAGCTCGCGACGCGGCGGCGAGGGGGGATGCCGCCGGCATGGATGGCGCGGGCATGGATGCCGCACTCGATTGTCGTCTTGTCTGCGACGATCGCATCGACTGTACCGATGACTCCTGCGCCGCTGATGCCTGCTTGCACAGGCCGACCGCGGCCGCGTGCCCGGCAGGCTCGTCGTGTGATCCGCGCATGGGCTGCACGGCGGGCCGCCCGTGTGCCGCCGACCCCGATTGTCGCGACGAAGACCCTTGTACGACGAACGAGCGGTGCGATTGGTCCACGCGGGTGTGCGTCTTCGGGATCCTCGACGGGGATGGCGACGGGTTCGGGCCGCCCGTCTGTGGTGGCGCCGACTGCGATGACAACAACGCCGGTCTTCGGCCGGGCGGCCCCGAGAGCTGTAACGGCCTCGATGACAACTGCAACGACGTGGTCGACGAAGACACCGGGATGGTCTGCGGAGAGGGGGAGTCCTGCGTCCGGGGCGAGTGCGTATGCGGCCCTGGATTCACGGAGTGCTTCGGCCATTGCGTCGATCTGCAGACTGACGGCTATCACTGCGGAGACTGCGGAGCGAGCTGCGGCGCGGGGACGTGCACGGCCGGAGTGTGCGTCTGCGGCGCCGGCCAGACCATGTGCTCGTTCGGCTGCGCCGACCTCGAGACCAGCTCCGCCAGTTGCGGCGCGTGCGGACGTCGATGCCCTGCCGGGGTCGATTGCGTCGGCGGCGAGTGCCAGTGCCCCGCCGGCATGTCGCCTTGTGGAGGAGGGTGCGTCGACCTGGAGAGCGATCTCTTCAACTGCGGCTTCTGCGGGCGGGGGTGCCGAGACTTTCGGCCCTCGGAGGAGTGTCGCGGAGGTGAGTGCGTCGTGTGCGGAGAGCCGGGGACACCATGCTGCCGACCCAGCTTCATCGAACGAGCGGAATGCCGCGGTTCGGCCTGCGCCGCGGACGGGATCTGCGCCCCGTGCGGCGACCTCGGTCAGCTGTGCTGCGGCACGACGCGCTATTGCGCCGAAGGTACCTGCGGTGCGGATGGGCGATGCTCGTCGGAAGTGCCCGATGCCGGGGCCGATGGTGGCCCAGATGCCGGAGCGCCCTCCTGCTCAAGCGGTGCTCCATGCGCAGACGGGCTCGGGTGTGGAACCGGTCCGGGGTATCTGTGCGTTGAGGAGCAGACAGGGCCCGTCACCGTGGACGGGCACTCGTGGACGCAGGAGGCGTGGATCGATGGGTACTGCGTCGAGCACCTCGGCGCGCGCGGAACCGCGGGCACATGCGAGCCCGTGACGAACGCGGGTTGTCCGGCATGCGCGCGCTGCGTTCACATCGCGGACGATCGGATCACCGGGGAGCCCTTGTTCGGCTGCCTCGAGTCGTGCGCGATCACGGGATCGAGCTGGATGACCGACAATGGCGGCTGCCGTGAGGGCTACGCATGCGACCTCGGCGAACAGGTGTGCATCGCGGGCTGCTCGACCGATGAAGACTGCCGCGTCAGCCTCGTCGACGGGGTCACGCGTTACGACTCGACCTCGTCCGCGGTCTGCGATCGGTCGACCTACTTGTGCCGCGGACGTCCCTTCACGGCGAGCGCGAGTGCCGGGTCGCCATGCGCGGCGGATCGTGATTGCGAGGATGACGGCTACTGCATTCCCGCGTCGACCGCTTGGCCGAATGGCTATTGCTCGAAGAGAGGTTGCCGCCTCTCGGGGCGCACTTGCGCGGGATCCGACTCGGTCTGTCTCGATGATGAGATCGAGTCGCTGAACGGTACGTGCCTCAACGCATGCACCGTAGGCGACGACGCTGACCCATTCATGCCCGACAGCGACTGCCCGACCGGGACTTTCCGCTGCGTCGCGAGCGACGGTGGTCCGGTCGGCGGCTGCATCCCCGGCAACTACAATCCCATTCGCACGTCGAACTTCGGCTTCACTTGCACGCGAGACACGGACTGCTACTCGCCCTACGGCGGCGGCCGTTGCATGACGTTCAACGGTCAGGGTATCTGCACGTTCTTGGGCTGCAATTGGACGGGCTACGCGCGCGAGGCTGAACTTGGCTTCGCGGGAGCACCCGATAGTGCCGTTTGCGCAGGCGAAGGATCGCTATGCGCACCGACCGTCGGCGGCGAGGGCATGTGCCTCGACACGTGCGACACGAGCCTGCCGCCTGGGGGGAGCGGCTGCCTTCCGGTGATGGCTTGCCTGCCCGCCGGCACGGGCACGCTCGGCTATTGCTACCCAGCGTGTCGGAACGAGGCGGACTGCGGGGGCCGAAGCTGCGACTGGGCCTCGGGGCGTTGTTCGTAGAGAGCGCCAGAGTGTGGGACTGGCCACGTTGACGACCTCGTGCGCGCCCGAGACGATGCGCGCGTATGCCACCGTCACCCCGGCGGGACGACGACGATGTCGTGGAGCAGCTCGACGATCGCCTTCGAGCCCTCGGCGCGCCGCTCCGTGGATTCGAAGCCCGCGCTCTCTTCATGGGCGCGCTGACCTCGACGAGCCCGACGCTCGGACCGCAAGAGCTCCTTCCCATCATCTTCGGCAAGTCGATCTTCCTGGGCGAAGACGAGGAAGATGCGCGAGCGACACTCGGGCTCGTGATGCTTCTGTGGAACGGCCTGAACGACGAGCGTCGAAACGGCGCAATCCGGTTCTCCGCCGTCTCGATGTCGTCGCCTCCGACGCACGAGCAGCTCCGAGAGATCTCCATGCGCCGCTCGGCCGAGCTGATGTGGTACCTCCGCGGGCTCGCTGCCGGCGGAGACGACGAGACGTCATTCGGCGAGCGCGGAGAGCGCGTGTTCGGGGACATCGACCTCGGAGCCCAGGCGCTCGGGCGCTGGACGAAGCATCTCGCTCAGGCGGAGACGCTCGAGCCGCATGAGGAGCGCGAGGCCGCGCTCCGCATCCAGGAGATCACCGCGGCGCTCGAACGGTTGGTCGCCGAGCTGATGAGGCTGGGCGATCGCGTTCGCGCCGATGCGCTCGGGAAGGCGGCAGCGCGTCCGAGCAGTCGTGGTCATGGGTAGGAGCGCGAAGTGGTCAGGCGTGCCCGCTTGTTGCGGGTGCACCATGCAGTGCCGCCGCTCTCCGCTACAGTAGATTCGCCGTGTCGAGGTCGACGAAGAGCGGGCAGTGGTCCGACGCCTTCGGCTCGTTTTCGCCGACGTCGTCGAAGCGGGGCCCCGTGTAGTCCGACGCGCGCCACGGCAAACCCTTGCGGACGACTCCAGGAACGGGATTGCCCTGAGCCTTGTCGAGCGGACCCGGCAGGAGGATGTAATCGAGCTGACGGTACTCGCCTCCGCCGGCCCAGTAGTGCGTCCACTGATCCGCCTTGGGAAGCCGATCCACGATGTTCACGAGAGGCTTCTTCACGAGGACGTCGAGGGCCGTGTCGGGATCGATGTAGTCGTTCAGGTCGCCGACCACCGCGAAGTTCCCCTGGAGCTTGGCGCCCCACCGGCTCTTCACCAGACCGGCGACATGGTCGGCCTGCTCCTTGCGCCGGGCGTGCGTCTCGGCTCGGCCACCCATCATCGACTTCAGGTGATTCACGTAGACGGTGAACTCCCTGCCGCCATCGACGTCGAACGTCACCTCCAGGCAATCGCGCGAATAGAGGAACGCCTTGTTGTTGGGCGTGCGAAGGTCGCGATGCGTCCGGATCGAGACGATCGGGAACCGGCTCAGCACGCCGACGTCGATGTTGCGCGGGTCGTGCGAATCGATGAGCAGGCGGTGCTTGTACTTCTGCGGGGCGCAGTACCGCGAAGCGAACCGTTCGAGCGTCGGAAGGTTCTCGACCTCCTGGAGGCACAGGATGTCGGCGTCCGCCTCGCGAATCGCCTGGCCGGTCACCTTCTTCTGCGGCTCGTCCAGGATGTCGAATGTCGTCTCGTTGATCGACCAGCCCTGAGACGGGTTGCCCGTGAAGTTCTCCTTGAACTGGTACCGAGCGAAGAGATTCTCGCAATTGAACGTCGCCAGACGAAACGTCGCCATGTCGCACCCTCCCGCTGTCGTTGCCGAGGGAAAGGCAATCGCATCTCCCCCGGGCGCGGGATGGTACTCGTGGCGCAAGGAAAGAGAGTGCGAAAGCGTGTGACGCGTCTGTGACGGTTCGAGCGTGGGGTCGAAGGAGCGCGACCTCCGGAGCTTGGGCGGCAGCAGCCC
>JADZFZ010000638.1 GCA_020854145.1 Deltaproteobacteria bacterium
CCGTGCTCCGCGTGGGCTGACCCCCCGCTGGGCCGCCTACGTACATGCCCCTCGCGGCACTGGCCGCTAACCCACCGGTATATCTGCCGTTTTCCCAAAACTGTACCGAGGCGGTGTCAAAGTCGGGCTCCGGTGTCCGGTGAATTGGTTTCGCAACCCACCAAACGCCGGGGCTTTTCAGTTTGATCCCGACAATCGGAGCTCGGGCTTCGCTAGATCAGGGGCTAGTCATCGAAGAGCGGTAGAAACGAAACGTGGCGGACAGCTCCTCACGCTGGAAGAGAGCCTGCGCGAGGCGCGGGCTCGACCGGTCGATCCGCTTGTCGAACCAGACCTCGTCGACCCCGGCTCTGCCGTCGGTGACCGAGATCGTCTCGCCGTAGGCGACACACTCGATGGTTCTCTCGCGCCCGTGGCTCGTGATCGTGCTCTCGCCCACGATGCGATCGGCTCCGACGTGGAGCTCGAGATGAACGCTGTCGGCCATCGGACCCCCTTTGGGAAGAGGCGCAGCTTACCCGATCGTACGGCGCGCGTACGGGCATCTCCTCCGCACGATCGAGCTCGCCGACCTGCCCCCGGTCCTCGTCGCCCCCGCCCGCCCGACGAACGGCGCGCTCCAGGACGACGTCCAGAGGACCGCAGAGGCGGCTCGCTCCGACGCGCGAAGGCCCGATCGCTCGCGCTCGCGCCACGTGACCATGTCATGATGGTCACATGAAGAGAGTGGCCGCAGCGAAGTTCAAAGCCACGTGCCTCGACCTGATGGACCGAGTCGCCGCGACGGGTGAGCCCGTCGAGGTCACGAAGCGCGGCAAGCCGCTCGTCCGTCTCGTGCCGGCACTCGACGACAAGCAGGCCCGACGGTCCATCTTTGGTGCGGCCAAGCACCGCATCCTCTTTCTGGCGCCCGACGAAGAGCTGCTCTCGACGGGTGAGGAGTGGGATGCCGCGCGCTGAAACGGTCGTGCTCGACACGCACGTCTGGCTCGACGTCGCCCTCGGTCGCGAGCGCAGCATTGCGACGCGTGTGCTCAGGAGGCTCGATCGTGCAGCGGTCATCGGTACGCTCTACGTTTCGGCCATCACTCCGTGGGAGGTGGCGATGCTCGCGCGCAACGCGAAGCTCAGGGTGAGCGGACCTGTGCTCGAGTTCGTCGCGGAATCGCTCCGGGAGACACGGACCGCCGTCGCGCCTCTGGAGCCGGCGATCGCCGTAGATGCGGTCGAGCTCCCAGCATGGGAGCACCGCGACCCGGCCGATCGCATCATCGTGGCGACGGCCCGGCACATGGGGGCAGTGCTCGTGACTCGCGATGGCGCGATCTTGGATTACGCCGCGAGCACCAAAGCTGTACGGGTCATCGAACCGAGCTGACTCGGGGTCGGGTCGAAGTGCCTGGGTGACCGTCCATGTCGATGGCCACGGCCGGCACTGCTGACGGCGCCAACCGAGGCACGGAGCAGGGCCGGCCTCGACTCGGGGCGCGGCGGCGCGACATGGAGAGCTCGGGCGGTGCGTAGAGCAGGCGTGACCTCGGGAGATGGTGCGAACGGAGGCCGCACGCTCGCGGTCGTGCTCGGGCTCGTCGGAGCCAAAGCGGTGCTCCACCTCGCCCTCGCGCATCGCTACGGCTTCCACGGAGACGAGCTCTACTTCCTCGAGTGCGGGCGTCATCTCGCGCTCGGCTACGTCGACCACGCGCCGCTCGTGCCCTGGATCGCACGCGCGTCCGAAGCGATCGGCGGCACGAGCCTTCTCGCGTTGCGTCTGCCCGCGATCTTCGCTGCCACCGGCACGATGGCGCTGACCGCGCTCCTGGTGCGCGAGTGGGGCGGCGGGGTGCGCGCGCAGCTCGTCGCGCTGCTCTCGTGCCTCTTCGCGCCGGCGTACCTCCGCATGGGGGCGATGCTGAACATCCCCGTCGTCGAGGTCTTCCTGTGCACGGCTGCGGCGTACCTCGTCGCGCGCGCGCTACGGCGAGACGGGCAGCGCACCTGGTGGCTGGTCGGTCTCGTGGCCGGCATCGGTCTGCTCACGAAGCACACGACGCTCCTCTGGGGCGCCAGCCTCGCCGTCGGGCTCCTCGTCACCGAGCACCGGCGTGCGCTCGCGCGTCCCGCTCCCTGGGTCGGCCTCGTCGTGGCCGCGCTCCTCTTCTTGCCGAACGTGGTCTGGCAAGCGCAGAACGGAGCGCCGACGCTCGAGTTCAGCGCCGGGCTGCGCCGAGACGTGCTCCACGAGCAGGGTCGCGCCCTCTTCGTCCTGGGGCAGGTCCTCTACTTCCATCCGTTCGTCGTGCCGGTCTGGATCGCGGGGATCTGGTTCGCCTTCACCGAGCACGGCCGCGCCGTTCGCCCGTTCGCGGTGCTCTTCCTGGTGATGGCCGCGGTGCTGCTCGTGCTCGGCGGCAAGCCCTACTACCTCGCGAGCGCGTACCCGGCCGTGCTCGCGGCGGGCGGCGTGGCGCTCGAGCGTCGGCTGTCGCAGCGCGTGTGGCTCTGGCGTGCGCTCGTGGGCTCCATCGCCCTCACGGGCGTCGGCCTCGCGGCCCTCACGCTTCCGCTCTTGCCGCTGCGCACCGTGGACGCGGCGATGGACCGCCTGTTCGGCTGGGTCGTGCCTCCCATGGCGCTCACGCACGACATGCACGGCGAGCTCGGCTGGGACGCGCACGTCGAGACGGTCGAGCGCGTCGTCGCGTCGTTGCCACCCGACGAGCGCGACGGCGTGACGATCCTGACCGGAAGCTACTCGCAGGCCGCCGCGCTCAACGTGTTGCGCACGCGCGCGACGCCGCGCGCCGTGAGCGGGCACATGACCTATCACCTCTGGGGACCCGGGACGGGCCGCGGCTCCGTCGTGATCGCGTACGGGCTGCCACTCCGACTCCTCGAGCGCAGCTACGGCGTCGTCGAGGAGCGCGCTCGGATCGTCGCGCCCGATGCGCGTCCGTGGGACACGGATCTGCCCGTCTACGTGTGCCGCGAGCCACGCGTCGACCTTCGCCGGCTATGGCCCGAGCTGCGGCGGTTCCACCACGGAGAGCTGATCCTCCGCCCGCGATGAAGTGCACTCGCTCTCCCCACGGAGCAGGGTCCGGGGTGAAGGCGAGGCCCGGTGAAGTCGAAGAGCCGTCATCGAAGCAAGTGCTTCGCGATACGCTCCGTCGCGGTCTTGGGAAGGGCGTCGCGCACCTCGATGCGGTCGGGCACCTTGTACGCGGAGAGCCGGTCGCGCAGCCACGCGAGCAACGTGTCCGGCGCGCAGGTCTCGCCCGCGCGCGGCGCCACGAACGCGACCAGGTCGTCCTCTCCGAGCGCCGACGGCGTTCCGATCACGGCGGCCTCGGCCACCGACGGATGCTCGAGCAACGCGGCCTCGATCTCGGCAGGCGCCACGTTGTGGCCTCGCCGCCTGAGCACGTCCTTGATCCGCGACACGAACGTGTACCAACCGTCCGCGTCGCGTCGGACGAGGTCGCCGGTGCGCAGCCATCCATCGACGAGCGTCGCGCGCGTGGCGGCCTCGTCCTCCCAGTAGCCGCGCATCGTCGCGGGGTTCGACAACCAGAGCTCTCCCGGCTCGTCGGGCGCGGCGTCGCTGCCGTCGTCGCGCACCACGCGCGCGCGGTTGATCGCGCCGAGCCGCGGGTGCTGCCGCAGCGTGCCCATCGTCCCGTGACGCGGCGTCACGCCACGCGGCCATACCGTCCCGAAGGTCGACTCGGACATCCCGTAGCCGACGATCATCTGCACGCCGAATCGCTCCTCGAACGCCCGATGTTGCGGCTCGGGCAACGCGAGCGCCGCGTAGACGAGGCGCAGCCGATGTGCGCGATCGGCCGCGCTCTCCGGGCGGGCGAGCAGGATGTGGATCATCGCGCCCACGGCGTTGAGCGCGGTCGCGCCCGAGCGCGCGACGTCGCCCCAGAATCGCGACGCCGAGAATCGCTCGACCAGCGTCAGCGGGATGCCCGCCCAGAGCGAGCCCATCGTGGCGTACGCCTGCGCGTTGATGTGGAAGAGCGGCAAGCAGCCGTAGAGGTGATCCGCGCTGCCGAGCCCCAGCCACGACGGATACGCCTCCGCCGTGAGCACGTACGTGCGATGCGTCTGCATCACGGCCTTGGGCCGACCCGTCGTGCCCGACGTGTACACGAGCACCGCGACGTCTTCGGGCTCGACCGCCGCGTCCGGCGCGTCGGACCCCGACGAGGCGAGCTCCTCGGGTGTGACCACGCTCGACCGGCTCGTCTCGCCCACGCCGGCGAGCACCCGCGCGCGCACGTCGTCGCTCTCGAGCACCACCACACGCGCTCGACAGTGCGCGAGCAACGCGCCGAGCTCGGCGGGCCGGCTCGCCGGATCCATCGGCACCGCGATGGCGCCGAGCCGGTTGGCGGCGAGCCACGCGAAGACCGTCTCCTCACGATTGCCGGTCAGGATCGCGACGCGGTCCCCGCGCACCACACCCCGCTCGGCCAGCCCGAACGCGAGACGGTCCGCGAGCGTCGCCGCATCGCGGACCGTCCATTCACCACGCTCCGTCCTGATCCACGGCTGCTCGCCACCAGTCGCGACGACGCGAGACGCGAGCAACGCCGGGATCGTCTCGGGGAGCGTGTCTTCGATCACGCCACCTTCACCCAGGGCTTGTCCTTCAGCATGTTCGCGAAGCCGTCGGTGGCCTCGTGCACCTTCGACCAGCTCGGCAGCGCACGCATGGACTTCATCCAGCGGCTGACGTTCGGGTACGCCTCGAACGAGCAACCCACGAGGTCGCCGGCCGCCAGGATCTCGGCGCCGAAGAAGTCGGCGATCGTCAGCTCCGAGCCGCAGAGGTACGCGTTCGATCCGAGGATCTGCTGGTCGAGCACCTTCAGCCAGTGCGCCGTCTTCTCCTTGCCCCACTCGACCGTCACGCGCTGCGCCTCGTCACCCGGACGCTTGTGGTGATCGAAGAGCTGCGGGTAGAGCAGGTGGTAGCCGTACTCGCGGTAGAGCTGCGTGTTGAACCAGTCCATCCGCTCGTTGACGCGCGCGCGCTTCTGCAGGTCCTTCGGATAGAGCGCCGAGCCGTGCTTGTCGGCGAGGTACTTGAGGATGGCCGAGGCCTCGCTGAGCACGAAGCCGTCGTCGTCGATCGTGGGCACGAGCGCCGACGGGTTCTTGCTCTTGTACGCGTCCTGCAGGTGCTCGCCCTTCATCAGGTCGACGACGACGGGCTCGTAGGCGATGCCGCTCTCCGCGCAGAAGAGCAGGATGGGACGCGACGCGGTGGACACGGGATGGAAGTACAGCTTCATGTTCGCTTCTCCGGTCAACGGTGATTGCTGGTTGGCGGCGCGGACACTAGACGAAAGCCCCGCATCGCAACAAGCCGACCGGAGGACGAATGTCACGGCGATTCTCGACCACACGCGGCCCGACCCGCGTCGTCCTGGGAACGGGGACGCTCGACGAGCTCGGTCCGGAGCTCGACCACCTCGGCGCGCGACGGGTCGCGCTCGTGGGCACGCCCGGCCGCCGCGACGCGCTGGCCGACCTGGCTCGCTCGCTCGGGGCGCGCGTCGTGGCGGAGCTGCCCATCGCGCGCGAGCACGTTCCGATGGAGCGGGTCGTCGAGGCCCGCGCGCAGATCGAGCGCGCCGGCGCGGACGTCCTCGTCGCCTACGGGGGCGGATCGGCCATCGGGCTCGGCAAGGCCGTGGCCGTCGCCGGCACCGCGAAGCTCGTCGCCATCCCGACGACCTACTCCGGCTCCGAGATGACGCCCGTCTACGGCATCACGGAAGCGGGCCACAAGAGGACCGCGCGCGACGAGCGCGTCCGACCTGCGCTGGTCCTCTACGATGCGCGCACGACGTACGGGCTCTCGCGCGACGTCACCGTCACGAGCCTCTTCAACGCCATGGCGCACTGCGTGGAAGCGCTCTGGGCCAAGAGCCCGGAGCCGGCCGCGCTCGCAGCAGCCGAAGAGGGTCTGCGCCTCGCGGCCTCGAGCCTCCGGCGTCTCGTGACCCGCCTCGACGATGCGGCCGCGCGAGAAGACGCGATGGTCGCGGCCTACCTGGCTGGCTGCGCCTTCGGCGATCTCGGCGGCGCGATCCACCACAAGCTCTGCCACGTCCTCGGCGGCCGATTCGGCTTGCCGCACGCCGCCACGCACACGGTGCTGCTCCCCCACGTCGTGCGCTTCCATCGCGAGCACGCACCCGACGCGATGCGCCGGATCGCGCGCGCTCTCGGGGCAGGCGATCCCGTCGACGGCTTCTTCGCGCTCGCGCGCGACGTCGGCGCCCCACGATCCCTGGCCGCGCTCGGGCTCCGCGTCGACGACATCCCCGCCGTGGTCGACGAGGCGCTCGCGTCCGCCGCGTACAATCCGCGTCCGCTGGACGCCGCTTCCCTCTCGGCCCTGCTCCGGGACGCGGCTCTGGACCCGCCCCTCCGACCTCGAGACCACGGAAAGGAACCCATGCGTATCCCCGAAGGACCTCTCCAGCACAAGCAAGGCTTCCGGGCTGCCATGGAATCGGAGGCGCTGCCCGGTGCGCTGCCGCGCACGCAGACCGTCCCGCGCCAGGCGCCGTACGGCCTCTACCCCGAGCTGCTCAACGGCACGCCGTTCACCGTTCGCCGCGACGAGAACACGCGCTCGTGGCTCTACCGGATTCGCCCTTCGAGCACGCATTCGGCGTACGTGCCGCTTCCCGAGTCGCGATGGTGCGCGCGCGGCCACGTCCTGTCGCCCAATCGCATGCGCTGGCGCCCATTGCCGATTCCCGACTCGTCGGGCCGCGTCGATTGGCTCGACGGGATGGCGACTCTGGGCGGCATGGGTGACCCCGCCTCGGGGCCCGGCTATTCGATCCATCTCTACGCAGCCAATGCGTCCATGAATGGGCGCTCCTTCGCCAATCACGACGGCGAGCTCCTCGTCGTCCCCCAGCACGGTGCGCTCGATTGCCAGACGGAATTCGGCTGGCTCCGCGTCGCGCCCGGCGAAGCGTGTATCATCCCTCGCGGAATTCGATTCGCCGTCGGCGTGCCCGAAGGCGGCGCACGCGGCTACGTGTGCGAGGTCTTCGGGACTGCGTTCCGTCTCCCCGAACGCGGCCCGCTCGGCTCGAACGGCCTGGCCGACGCCCGCCACTTCCTCTCGCCGGTGGCGGCATTCGAGGACCGCGAAGAGACGCATTCGCTCGTCACCAAGCTGGGCGGTCGATTGCACGCCGCCACGCAAGCGCATTCGCCGTTCGACGTCGTCGCCTGGCACGGCAATCACGTGCCGAGCAAATACGATCTCGACCTGTTCGTCCCGATGGGCGCCGTGCGCGTCGACCATCCCGATCCGTCGATTCACACCGTGCTCACCGCACCGCTCGACGACCACGGGCGCGCCGTCGCGGACTTCGTCGTGTTCCCCCCACGATGGGAGGTGGCCGAGCACAGCCTCCGGCCGCCGCCGTTCCACCGCAACGCAGCGACGGAGGTCAACGCGGTCATCCGCACTCCCGCCGTGTACTCGGGCTACGAGCCCGGCTGCGTCTTCCTCACGCCCATCATGACGTCCCACGGCATCTCGACCTCGTCCTACGACGCCGTCCTGGATCTGACCGACGAGCAGGCCGACAAGCCCCATCGCATCCCGGACGGCTCGCTGTGGGTGATGTTCGAGTCCGCCCTTCCCTTCTACGTGACCGAGTGGGCCCTCGGCTCCGACACCCTCGACGCCGATTTCGAGAAGCTCTTCCTGGGAGTCCGCAGCCGCTTCGACCCGGGCGAACGTCTGCGTTGACATGCCACGTTTATTGATGTTATTTGGCATATTGCGAATATGCCGAAGGCGTCGCCCACCACGAGATCGCCCAGCCGGCGCACGTACAACAACGCGCTCCGTGAGGAGCACGCCCAGCGGACCCACGATCGCATCCTCGACGCGTTCGTGGAGATCCTGCAGGACGACCCCGACGACGTGACGATCCCGATGGTGGCCGCGCGGGCCGGCGTCTCCGTTCCCACGGTGTACCGGCACTTCGCGAGCAAGGACGAGCTGACGAAGGCGCTGCAGGCCCGGATCGACGCGCGAATCGGCGCCGAGCCCACGGCGATCCCAGCCAACCCGGAGGAGCTCTTCGAGCACATTCGCCGCGGCCTCGCCCGGTTCGACAGGCTCGAAGGCTCCCTCAAGCGCCTCGGGCACATCCGGCTGGCGCGCGAGTCCAAGCGGGCACGCGTGGTGCGCAAGCTCGAGATGCTCGATCGCGCGCTCGCAGAGCCGCTGTCTCGGATGAGCACGCACGACCGCACCATGCTGCGCGACGTGATCGTCGTGCTCGTGTCGAGCTCCGCCGTCGCCGCGTTCGAGGAGTACCTGGGGCTCTCGGGCGAGGCATCCGCCGAGCGAATCGAGTGGGCAGTCCGCCAGCTCGTCGGAGGCCCGACGCGGGGCGACGACCGAGCCGGCAGAAGAAAGAGGGGATCATGACCACCGCAGCCGCCGAGCCCACACGACCGACGTCACGCGAGGACGATCCGACGAGCACGGGCTACATCGTCGCGCTCGCAGGCGCACCGCTGTCGGTCGCGGGCAGCAAGTCCGCGCACCTGGGCGAGCTGCTCGCCGCCGGGTTCCCGGTGCCCGACGGTTTCGTGGTCACGACCGCCGCATTCTCCAGCCATCTCGCCCGCGCAGGATTGGGCGACGACGCGAGCACCGATGCGCTGATCGCCGCGGACGTGCCCACCGACGTCGAGAGCGCGATTCGCGCGCAATACGCACGGTTGGGCGACGTCCCGGTGGCCGTGCGCTCGTCGTCGCTCTCGGAAGACCTCGCGGGCGCGTCGTTCGCAGGGCAACACGAGACCACGCTGGACGTGCGGGGCGCCGACGCCGTGGTCGCTGCGGTGCGAAAGTGCTGGGCTTCGGCGTTCGACGCCCGCGTGACGGCGTATCGGCGGGCAATCGACGGCGCCGCGCCGCCGTCCATGGCCGTCCTGGTGCAGCGCATGGTCCCGGCCGAGAGCGCGGGCGTCGCGTTCAGCGCCGATCCGGTCACCGGAGACCGCGACCTGGTCGTCGTGAGCGCCGTGCGCGGGCTGGGAGAACGATTGGTGTCGGGACAATCGTTCGACGACGAATGGGCCGTGAAAGGCGATTCGGCCGAGCGCCGTCGCCGCCGCGAGGACGCAATCGACGCGACGGTCGCGAAGCGGGTCGCAGAGCTCGCTCGGCGGGTGCAATCGCACATGGGCGCTCCGCAGGACATCGAATGGGCCTGCGTGGGCGGCGAGATTCATCTGCTCCAGGCGCGACCCATCACCGCCCTGCCCGAGCAAGTGCGCTGGGAGGCGCCGGGCTGCTGGCTCCGCAACTTTCGCCTGGGCGAATGGATCGGCGCGCCCGTCACGCCGTCTTTCGAGACCTGGCTGCTCGATCGAATCGAGCAGCGCATGCACGGTCTGTTCACGCAATGGACCGGATTCTCGATGGCGGGGCCGGCGCACGTGGTGCTCAACGGCTGGTACTTCTACGGCATGAACTATTTCCCGAAGACCGCGCTCGGGAACCTCAAGATGATGCTGTCGATGGTCGTGGTCCTGGCGCTTCGTTTCCGGCGAATCGCGGGCCTGTTCCCACCTCTGGCGCACCTCGGGGTCGATTGGTGGGTTCGGGAATGGCGCGAGCAGACGCTGCCCGAGTACCGCAAGGCCGTGAGCGACGCGGCGTCGCGGGTCGAGCACGCCGAGCCCCGGCAGCTCGTCGAGATGATCGACGATCTCGCGACGCACGCGGGCACGTACTTCACCTCGATGGTCGCCATCGCCGGGTACGCCGCGAAAGCGGAGATGCCGCTCGCCAAGCACTGGCACGCGCACCTCTCCTCCATCGACGTCAGCTATCTCGAGCTCGTGCGCGGCACGACGTCGCAGAGCGCGTCGCCGGCGCCGCACGCCATCGAAGGCCTCGATTGGGTGCTGCCGACGGCGGGGGAGCGCG
>JADZFZ010000639.1 GCA_020854145.1 Deltaproteobacteria bacterium
CCACCGATCGGTGGTATCGGATCCATCTGGCGAGGGATGGCGCTCCGGGTGGCCTCCGTCGCTCCGGAGCGCCGTCTCGTGCCGACCCACGCGCCGATCGCCATCGCAGAGACGACCGCGGCGACGATTGCGAGCCGGAGCTCCCGGCGGGCGGGACGCGGGGCGCGTGCCGAGGACGTGGTCGGCGCGCCCCCGGGACCCGGTGTGGGCGTCGCAGACTCGGGCGGCGCGAGGATCACGGTCGAGAGCTCGGCCACGCTCTCGCCCAGGATCCCGGGGCCGAGCGGGCGGGTCTCGCTCGACGGGCCGGGGAAGGCGACGGGATGCCGCTGCGGCGGGAGCGATGCCGTCTCGGTCGCGCAGCCGTCGGGCACGAGCGGGATGGGCCGTGTCTCGGGCTCCGGGCTCGTGGGCCGGGCGATCGCGGGCTCGGGATGGGACGCGCTGCGCGTCGGCTCGGTCGCGACCATCGTGGTGGCGCGCGTCGAGAGCCACGTCGAGACCTGTGCGGCGCCGCAAGGCTTGCCCAGCGCGTAGAGGAACGCCTCGAGCGCATCGGCCACGTGGCCTGCGGTCGGCAGGCGGCGCGCCGGGTTTCGCTTGAGCGTCGCCATCACGACGTCTTCGAGCGCTGGCGGGTAGCTCGGATCGATCGACTAAGGGCGCTCGATGCCTTGGCTCAGCACCGATGCCGAAGCCCCGCCCGTCGGTCCTTCGGCGAACAGCCGTCTGCCGAGGGTGGCCTCCCACAGCACGACGCCGAGCGACCAGATGTCGGCCCGTCGGTCGACCGGCGCGCCTGCGAGCTGCTCCGGCGCCATGTACCGGAGCTTGCCCTTCGGATGGCTGGACGTGATCGCGCCGGACGGGTCGGCCGCCTTGGCGATCCCGAAGTCGAGCACCTTGGCGACGCCCGTGCGCAGGAGCATCACGTTCTGGGGCGAGACGTCGCGGTGCACGATGCCGCCCGGTTTGCCGTCGCGACCCGGCAGCTCGTGCGCCGCGTGGAGCCCCCGGGCGGCGTCGGCCACGACGCGCGCGGCGATGTCGCGCGGGATGCCCACGGAGTCGTGCGCCACGACCGCCGAGAGCGGGAAGCCGTCGAGGTGCTCCATCACGAGGTAGGGCGTCTCGCCTTCCATCCCGAAGTCGAGCACGGCGCAGACGTTGGGGTGCGAGAGGCGCGACGCGACGCGCATCTCCTCCAGGAACATCGTGACGAACCGCGCCTCGCCGGCGCGATGCGGATGGATCGTCTTGATCGCGACCGTCTTGGCGAAGCCGTGATCGCCCGAGAGCTCGGCGAGGTACACGTTCGCCATGCCGCCACGACCCAGGCGCCGGAGGATTCGATAGCGCCCGAGAGTGCGCAGCTCGCTCATCGCCAGCCGACCACCACGGTCTGCCTGAAGTGCGGTGCGGCGGCCTCGTCGCCTTCCGCGAGGACGACCGCGAGCACGATGCCCACCGCGGCGGCCACACCCGCGCCGCCGAGGCCGACGATCCACGGCCACGGCGACGACGAGCGTTCGGTCGCGGGACGCGCGCTGGGATCGCGATGGAACCGAGCGCGCAAGAGCGCGGCGCCCGCCGGGTTGACCGCACGCGCGGTGCACGCAGCGCCCGAGCGAGCCGTGTCGAGGTCGAGCGTGATCGTCGGGGGAGGGCCGCGCGTCTCGTGTTGCCGAGCCCCGTCGTCGCACCGCAAGACCAGCAGGACGTCGAGCGCCGCCACGTTCGGCCGCATGCGCAGCTCGATGCCGCGACCCGCGGGTCGCGGCGTGATCGACAGGCGCAACGGATCGCCCGCGAGCGCTTCGCGGGCACGACGGAACATCGGCTCCGCTTCCGCCGGAGCGCCCCGCACCGGCGATGTACGAGGCGCGAGCGCGACCGCCGCGCGCGCGTGCCGCTCCGCGACCGCGGGCTCGCCGAGCACGAGACCGATGGCGGCCAGGTACCGGTGCGCCTCCGCGGCGGTCGTCCGGTCGAGGGTCGTCGACTCGCGCAAGACGGACTCGAAGGCTGCGCGCGCACCCGGAAAGTCGGCGTCCCGGTAAGCGGCGACGGCGTGTGCGAGATCCGTGGACTGGGCTCTTGCGCTCGGCGTGAGCGCGGCGACGAGCATGGCGGCGATCCACGGCGCTCGACCCATCGCGTCGAGGATACTCCCGCACGTCGCCCGCTTCAGCGCGCACCGAGCGGGAAGTAGACGTCGCACGTCATTCCGTGCGTGCCGTCGCGCCGCTCGAATCGCGACCAGTAGCGCAGCTGGCTTCCTTCCTCGTCGCGGAGGTCGAGCTCGACGTGCTCGAGAGAGAGCCGGACGATGCTCGCCGAGTCCAGCGTCGCGAGCTCGCCAGGTTGGGTGCGTCCATCGCCGTCGTCGCGCCACAGACGGAGCCGCGAAAAGTGCGCGTCGAACGCATCGACGTCTCCGTCCCCGTCGTCGTCGAGCTCCGCGAGCGCGGCGAAACCGTCGTTGGCGACCGCGTCGCCGAAGAGCTCGCGGCCGTCGTCGATGCGACCGTTGCCGTTGCGGTCGTACGCGAGGAGCGCATCGCCGGGAGCGATCCACCGGGTGCGGCTCGCGTGCCCGGTCCCGGCGAGATCGAAGCGCGCTCCGCTCTGCACGGTGCGAATCCCGTCGCCGTCGAGGTCGAGCACGATCGGAGACCCGGTGCACTCGTAGCGATCCTCGAGCACGTCTTCGGAAGCTGCCAGCTCCG
>JADZFZ010000640.1 GCA_020854145.1 Deltaproteobacteria bacterium
ACCGGAGTCGATCTGTCGGACCTCACCGCGCACTGGGTTCGCAGCCGCGAGGACATCGACTACGCGACTGCGCTCGCGCCCGTCGGCCTCGAGCCGCGATGGACGCAACGCGAAGGCGCCCCGAGCGGCGCGTTGGGGTTGCGCGTGCGCGCCGGTCTCGGCTCGGCCGGGATCGCCGGAGTCGTGCGCGGCAGCGCCGCCGAGCGCGCGGGGATCGAAGCGGGCGACGAGATCGTGGCGATCGACGGCATCCGCGTGGACGAGTCGCGGATCGCCGATCGCATCCGAACGCGCAAGCCGGGCGACCAGGTCCGCCTGACGTTCTTCCGTCGCGAGCGGCTCTGCGAGACGGTCGCGACGCTCGACGCCGCGAAGCACGATCAGCTGGCGATCGTTCCGGTCGAAGGCGCGACGAGCGAGGCCGTCGCGCTGCGCGACCGCTGGCTCGCCGGGGAGCTCGAGGCGGCGCGCGGATGACGGATCCCGACCCGATCGCGCTCGAGCCGCGCACGGTCGCCGCCTCGCGCACCGAGATGAACGAGCTCGTCTTCCCGCAGCACACCAACGCGTACGGCAGCGTGTTCGGCGGCCAGGTGATGTGGTGGATCGACATGTGCGCCGGAATCTGCGCCCAGCGCCATTGCAGCCGCGTCGTGGTGACCGCGAGCGTGGACGACCTCGTCTTCGAGTCGCCGCTGCGCGTCGGCGAGTGCGTGCACCTCGTGTCGCGCGTCAACGCGGCATTCCGCACGAGCGTCGAGGTCGAGGTCACCGTCGAGGGCGAGGATCTCGCCACGCGCGAGCGACGTCCGTGCGTGCAGGCGCGCATGACCTTCGTAGCCCTCGACGACGATGGCAAGCCCCGCGAGGTTCCCGGCCTTCTGCTCCAGACCGACGAGGAGCGCGCGCGCGCTGCGGCCGCCGCCGAGCGACGACGTGGACGCCTGACGCGAAGGCGTTAGCGACCCGACCGCGTGCTGCCGTCTCCATCGCCGCCCGGTCGAGCGGAGCGGGTGGGGGGTCGGGGCGCGCGCCCGACGAGAGAGATCGCTCGGCGCGCCGGAAACGACCCTGCTAACGTGCCTCGCCACTCTGGAGGTCACGTGATCGACGAGCCGCTCCGCGAATGCCTGACGTTCGACGACGTGCTGCTCTTGCCCGGGTACGCGGATTTCCTGCCCAAGGACGCCGCGCTCGACTCGCGCCTGAGCAGGCGCATCACGCTGCGGATCCCGTTGGTCTCGTCCGCCATGGACACCGTCACCGAGTCGCGCACGGCGATCACGATGGCGCGCGAAGGCGGCATCGGGGTGCTCCACAAGAACCTGGCGATCGACGAGCAGGCGACCGAGGTCACCCGCGTGAAGCGGTCCGAGAGCGGCATGGTGGTCGACCCCGTCACCATCAGCCCCGACGTGTCGCTCTCGAGCGCGCTCGAGGTGATGCGAGAGCACGACATCTCGGGGCTGCCGGTCGTGCGCGACGAGCGTGTCGTGGGGATCCTGACGGCGCGCGACGTCCGGTTCGAGAAGAACCTCGGACAGGCGGTCAGCGCGCTGATGACGAAGGAGCTCGTGACGGCGCCGCCCGGCGTCTCGACGGAGCGAGCCCGCGAGCTGCTCCACGCGCACCGCATCGAGAAGCTGCTGGTGGTCGACGACGCGGGCCGGCTGGTCGGCCTGATCACCATCAAGGACCTGCTCAAGGCGCAGACGTGGCCCATCGCCAACAAGGACGATCGCGGACGCTTGCGCTGCGGCGCGGCGATCGGCGTCGGCGCGGATCGGGGCTCGCGCGCGGAGGCTCTGGTGGCCGCCGGGTGCGACGTGCTCGTCATCGACACGGCGCACGGCCACACGAAGGCGGTCATCGACGCCGTGAAGGCGACGCGCGCGGAGCACCCGCACGTGGACGTCGTGGCGGGCAACATCGCGACCGCAGACGCGGCCGAGGCGCTCGTCGAGGCAGGCGTCGACGCGATGAAGGTCGGCATCGGGCCGGGCAGCATCTGCACGACGCGCGTCGTGGCCGGCATCGGCGTCCCGCAGATCAGCGCGATCGCCGAGTGCGCACGAATCGCCAGGAAAAAGGGCGTTCCGCTGATCGCCGACGGTGGGATCAAGTACTCGGGCGACGTCGTGAAAGCGATCGCGGCCGGCGCCGACAGCGTGATGATCGGCTCGCTCTTCGCGGGCACCGACGACGCGCCGGGCGACCTCGTCCTCTACCAGGGACGCAGCTACAAGAGCTATCGCGGCATGGGCTCGGTGGGCGCCATGAAGCGCGGGTCGCGCGACCGTTACCAGCAGAGCGACGTGCGCGAGGAGTCGAAGCTCGTGCCCGAGGGCATCGAGGGACGCGTGCCGTATCGCGGTCCGCTCTCGAGCATCCTGCACCAGCTGGTCGGCGGCCTGCGCGCGGGCATGGGCTACACCGGTTGCCGCGACATCGAGTCGCTGCAGACGCGTGCGCGGTTCATCAAGCAATCGGCGCAGGGCCTACGCGAGTCGCACGTGCACGACGTGACGATCACCGAGGAGTCGCCGAACTACCAGAAACAAGGCTGATCGTGGTTCCTGTCGTCATCCTCGACTTCGGTTCGCAGTTCACGCAGCTCATCGCACGACGCGTGCGCGAGCTCGGCGTGTACTGCGAGATCCATCCGTGCACGGTGCCGCTCGCGCGCGTCCGCGCCATGGAGCCGAAAGCCATCGTGCTCTCCGGCGGACCCGCGAGCGTGCTCGCCGAAGGGGCGCCGCTCTACGACGCCGACGTCTTCGCGCTCGGTGTCCCGGTGCTCGGCATCTGTTACGGCCAGCAGCTCATGGCGCACCTGCTCGGCGGGCGCGTCGAGCCCGGGACGACGCGCGAGTACGGCGCGGCGCGCATCGCGATCGCCGGCGCGGTGGGCCCGTTCGCGAGCTTCCACGAGGGCGACGCGCTCGACGTGTGGATGAGCCACGGGGATCGCGTGGCCGCGTTGCCGCCGGGATTCCGCGCGGTCGCGAAGAGCGAGTACGGCGCGCTCGCCGCGATGGCCGATCCCGATCGGCGCCTCTTCGCGCTCCAGTTCCACCCCGAGGTGCACCACACGCCCGAAGGCGAGCGGATGCTGGCGTCGTTCCTGTTCGACGTCGCCGGTGTCGCCGCGACGTGGACGCCCGGGCACTTCGTCGAGGAGTCGGTCGCGCGCATCCGCACCCAGGTGGGCGAGCGACGCGCGGTGTGCGGGCTCTCCGGGGGCGTCGACTCGTCGGTGGCTGCGGTGCTCTGCCATCGCGCGATCGGCGACCGGCTGACGTGCATCTACGTGGACAACGGCGTGATGCGATCGGGCGAGACCGAAGAGGTCGTGCGCGTCTTTCGCGATCACTTCCACATGGACCTGCGGCCCATCGACGCGCGAGCGCGCTTCCTCGACGCGCTCCGCGGCGTGACCGACCCGGAGCAGAAGCGGAAGATCATCGGACGCGTCTTCATCGAAGTGTTCGAGGAAGAGGCGGCGAAGCTCCATGACGTCGGCTTCCTGGTGCAGGGCACGCTCTATCCCGACGTGATCGAGAGCGTGTCGTTCAAAGGCCCGAGCGCCGTCATCAAGAGCCACCACAACGTGGGCGGTCTCCCGGACCGTATGAAGCTCGCGCTGGTCGAGCCGCTTCGCGAGCTCTTCAAGGACGAGGTGCGCGCGGTCGGACGCGAGCTCGGCATGCCGCCGCGGGTGCTGCAGCGGCAGCCGTTTCCCGGGCCCGGCCTCGCGATCCGCGTGCTCGGCGAGGTCACCGACGAGCGCCTGCGCGTGGTGCGGGAGGCCGACGCCATCGTGGAGCACGAGATCCGCGCGTCCGGCGAGTACGAGCACCGCTGGCAGACGTTCGCGGTGCTCCTGCCGATCCACACCGTCGGCGTGATGGGCGACGAGCGCACCTACGATCAGGTGATCGCGATCCGCTCGGTCGATTCCCGCGACGGGATGACCGCCGACTGGTCGCGTTTGCCCTACGAGCTGCTCGGGCGCATGGCCAACCGGATCATCAACGAGGTCCGCGGCGTCAATCGCGTCGTCTACGACATCTCGTCGAAGCCGCCTTCCACCATCGAGTGGGAGTGAAGGACGAGAAGGAGATCCCACCCCTGCGGGGTGGGG
>JADZFZ010000641.1 GCA_020854145.1 Deltaproteobacteria bacterium
ACGTGGGTGGAGCACGCCGTTTTGGTACTTCACAACCCGTACGCGCAGTGCGCGCTCGACGAGGCCGTGTTCAAGCCCTTCCCGCAGCTCGTCGTACGCGGCTTCGAGATGACGTGGACCGACGGGCACGTCGAGGAGTAGCCGCGTCGGGGGCCGGGCAGATGCGCGTCCAGCTCGATCCGCGCCGCACCGGCGGCGGGCTGAACCTGAACTGCCCCCTTCCGTTGTGCGTCCCGGAACCTCTGCGGCACAAATTCCGGAAACTCCGCTGCCGTCGGAGTCCTCGAGATCATCGCCGGCGAGCTCGTCTCCAAGCCGCGGTGGCGGACGAACGCGGCATCGATAGTAACGCAGGCTTGACTAGCGGCGCGGTCTAGTAAAGGATTCGTTCCTAGCGCGCCACCCTCGTCACGCCGGCTTTCCCAGCCTGCGTGCCAGGTCAAGCGGGCGTTCCGAGCGCAGCCGACATGCCGAAGCGAGCCACCGGACGATACGAGCGGACCACCGTAGGTGGGGAGGAGGTCGCGGCCTTCGTCCCGCACGCGCTGCCGCCTGCGGAGCCGCCCATCGTCGTCGACGCCGCCCTGGCCGAGCGCCTTCGTGTAGCCGAGCAGGCGCTCGTTCGCCTCGAACTGGCTGGGGAGATGGTCCCCTCGCTCGATTGGTTCATCTACGCGTTCGTCCGCAAAGAGGCCGTGCTCTCATCGCAGATCGAGGGGACGCAGGCGACCCTCGTCGACCTGCTCACCTTCGAGGCCCAGGACGGCGCCGAGCAGAGCGCCGCGCCCAACGCCGACGTGGAGGAGGTGCGCAACTACCTCGACGCGCTCGCCCACGCGCGTGCGCAGCTCGCCGACGCGAAGGGCCTGCCCCTCTCGCTGCGCCTCCTGAACGAGACCCACGCCCGACTCATGCGTGGTGTGCGTGGCGCAGAGAAGCTGCCCGGCGAGGTGCGTCGCAGCCAGAACTGGATCGGCGGCAGTCGCCCCGGGAGCGCCGCGTACGTTTCGCCGCCTCCGCACGCGCTCGGCGAGGTGCTCGGTGCGTTCGAGAAGTACCTGCACGCAGACGACTCACTGCCGCCGCTCGTGCGCGCCGGGCTCCTGCACGTGCAGTTCGAGACCATCCACCCGTACCTGGACGGCAACGGCCGCATCGGACGCTTGCTCGTGACGCTGCTGCTCGAGCACTGGAAGCTGCTGACCCAGCCGCTCCTCTACCTGAGCCTCTTCTTCAAGCGGCGTCGCGAGGAGTACTACCGTCGGCTCAACGCCGTCCGCACCCTTGGCGACTGGGAGGGCTGGCTCGACTTCTTCCTCGACGGCGTCGCGACGATCGCCGATGAGGCGGTCGCCGCCGCGCGGGAGCTCTTCGCGCTCGTCGCCACGGATCGTGCGCGCGTGCTCGCGCACGAAGGGATGTCCGTCGTCGCGCTGCGACTCTTCGAGCTGCTGCCGCGCCACCCCGTCGTGACCGTCGCATCGGTGATGAAGCTCGTTGCGACCACCAAGCCCACCGCAGGGCGGGCGATCGAGCTCCTCGTGGCCGCGGGCGTTCTCGTCGAGACGACCGGCAGGAGGCGCGACCGCTCCTTCGTGTACCGGGCCTACCTCGATCGACTCCGCGTCGGCACCGAGCTCGGTGGCGCACAGGTCCCCGGTCGCTGACGAGTTCGTCGCGGGGCATGTCCCCATTCGCTTGCGCGGGGCGCTTTCCCTCCCATGAGCCAGCTCGGCCTCGTGTCCCTTCCGCGCGCCGCGATATCTTCGTGGCCTTGGACGCCGACCCCGACCTTCCCGACATTCGCGACGGCGACCCGCGTGTTAGCGAGCGCGGACTGCGCGAGGCGGTGCTCGGGACGATCGACTGGCAGGAGCAGCGGCGGCGGTGCTCATACCTGCTCGAAGTACACCTCGCGCTCGGGGCCGTGCATCGCGCGCCAGTCACGGACGCGCCGCTGCAACGTGCGTACCTGGCCGTCGTCGAACCGGTCGGGGTGACGTCGCTGCAGCTCTGGAAGCGCATCGACGACTTGAAACGTCGCGTCCTCTCCCGAAACAGGAAGCATTCCGAGGGGCAGCGCAATGCTCACGTAGCACTCGAACTCCCGGTCGCCCTCGGAAACGATCTGAGCCAGTTCCGGGACAGCATGCCGGGCCTTCCGACGGGCTGCCGGCCGCTTGACGGAGCATTCGTTCGGGGGCATATTCTGTGCAAGTAATGTCCTGGGGGGTCGAGTTCACGGACGAGTTCGGCTCCTGGTGGACCGATCTCGATGAAGACGAACAAGACAGCATCGATCAGGTCGTCGGCATTCTCGAAGCGCGGGGGCCGTCGCTTCCGTTTCCCTACTGCTCCGACGTGAAGGGCTCGAAGCACGGAAACATGCGGGAGCTTCGGGTCCAGCATCGTGGAGAGCCGTACCGGATCTTCTACGCCTTCGATCCCCGGCGGTCGGCCATCTTGCTCATCGGCGGCAACAAGACGGGCGACGATCTCTTCTACGAGCGAATGGTCCCGCAGGCGGATCGAATCTATGACGACCACCTTCGAGAGCTAGACCAAGCGACCGCCGGAACCCCGACGAAAGCGAGATGACCATGGCCAGGAAGTTCGAAGAGCTACGGGCAAAGATGTCGCCGGAACGTCGCCACCGAAACGAGGAGGAGACGGCGAAGCAGTTGCTCGACCTCACCCTCCAGGAGCTTCGGCAGAACGTTGCTCACCTGAACCAGGACGACCTGGCGGAGATCCTCAAGGTGACGCAGGGCTACGTCTCTCGGCTCGAACGCCAGGACGACATGCTCCTGAGCAACCTCTACGCCTACGTGAGCGCCCTTGGCGGCGAGGTCGAGATCCGGGCGAAGTTCCCGGACCAAGAAGTTCGGATCACGCAGTTCAAGGAGATCGAGAAGCTCAAGGCGGCCCTGGCTCCGAGGAGCAAGCAGAAGAAGTCTGCGTAGAAAGGATCGACAGACCGATGACCAAGAACGGCCTGGCTACCGCCATCGAGTTCGAGAACGCTTGCCTTCCAAGTGGGATCAGTTCGATCATCGAGATGCAAGAACGCTTCGACCGCATGTCCATGACGAGCAGGCCCAGCTCGAACAGATCCTTCGCGACTACGCCCAAGGGTTAGAGTCGAACAAGGACTTCGATCTCCTCTCGCAGTCGGCCGCCCAGGAGCACGTCAACTACGACTTCTCCGCTGGTAAGATGTCCCTGACCTTTTCAACCTCACACGAGACCGCGGGGATTCAGGTCGCCGATCTCGTGGCAGCGATCTGTACGAGGCGCTTGAACTCGATCATCGAGGGTGCCCGCAACGACGATCTTCTGGAAGAGGCACGGATGCTGGGCAGAACGCCACGACCCGGCCTGGGCCTGAACCTTGTTACGACGTTTGCCCGAGTGGACCAGTTCTACGGCCTCCGGTCGGACTGATGGCTACCAGGATTGGATCTCATTGAGGAAGTGCTCGACCCGCGTGATGTAGCTGTCCACGGGTAGGCTGCCGAAGTCGATCTTCTCTTGAACGACGTGTTGCTCCCAGACGAAGTCGGTTCCGTAGACTGCTCGACGTTGCTGGGCCGCCTTGTGCGTGTGTTAGCGCGCCTTCTCGTTGCTCGTGATCGAGCGTGCGCGTGACCGGCTCCACGAGGTCCATCGCGGGGGTGCGCGTCAGCAGATCCGGGCGTTGATGTCGAGGCTTTTGGACGGGGCGGGCGTC
>JADZFZ010000642.1 GCA_020854145.1 Deltaproteobacteria bacterium
CTCGGCCTCGCCCACCACGCCCTCGTCGCGCAGCCGCCGCTCGCGCCACGTGGAGTACCCCGCCAGCGCCGCCAGGCCGATGAGCGCCACCTCGAGCCCGAGCAAGATCGCGAGCCGAGACCATCGCGCGTGCACCCGCACGAACGGTCGCATCGATGCGCGCGAAGAGGCCATCTCTCCCAATCCTACGGCGAGACGGCCTCCGGTCACGCGTGTCGTCGATCACGCCTCGAAGGGTCACGGCCTGAGGAAGCAGCCGCCCACGCATCCCGGCTCGCTCGCGTCGCACGTCGGCTCGCACACGTTCGTGCAGCCCGGGATGCCACACGGGTAGCAGCACGAGAGACCTTCGCCGCACGCGCCCGTCACGCCCTCGCCGCACGCATCTCCGGCACCGAGCGTCCCCGGCGCGACGCGACACAGCCCTTCGAGCTCGCCGCACCCGATGCAGCAAGTGCCCTCGCAGCAGTCCGTGTCGCTGTTGCAGTAGTGCGCGCGATCGTCGCGCCCCAAGCACGCGCTCCGGCACGTCGCCTCCGAGAAGGCCCCCATGGGATCGGCGTCACCGAAGCACAGACCCGACGCGCACTGCGCGTCGTCGGTGCACGGCCGTCCCTCGCCGAGCAATCCGAGCGGGCACATCGTGGGTCGGTCGAAGGTCCCGGGCGGGCACTCGCAACACGACGTCGGCGCGACCCTCTCTCCGTCGCACGCGTCGGTGCAGTCGAGCGTGCAGGCGATCGGACCGAGGTCGCACTCGCGCACGCCCGCGTCGCTCGACGTCTCCGAGTCGCGCATCTCCGCATCGAGCGCCATCCCGCCATCGCGCATCGGGTCGGCGTCGGTGCATCCCGACTCGAACTTCGTGCACACCTCGCCCGGAAGCTCGTCGAGCTCCGCGCGCGCGTCCGTGCACACGACGCCTTCCCCCACATCGATGCGGAATGGCAGATCGGCGGGGCACTCGAACCCGCCCTCGATGACGATGCCACCCTGGTAGACGCAGTACCCGCGACCGAGCGCGCGCACGTGCTCTCCAGATCCGCACGGATCCCCGCTCGTGCTGGTGGTGCCGCAGCCCACCCCCACGAGCATCCCTGCCAGCGCTGCCGACCATCGAACGAATGAGCCGAAAGTGTTTTGCCTCATGTCGTGCCTCGTGGTGCCACTCTGCGGGTGGACACGCCAGAGGCAAGGCACGTGCGGATGGATAGCGTTGCAGTCTTCTGCAACACCGAATCCCGCATCCGCGCTGTGTTGCACACGTGCAACGGATCTCGGAGGCGGTTGCGCTTTGCGTACTGCCTGATTGTCTCTTCCGTGGGCCGTGCTGTGCCGATGCGAGGTCCAGCAGGCTTCAGCGACGCGGTCGCCAGGCATGATCGGAGGGTGCCTCCACCACACAGAGCGCGACCGACGCGCTCACCGCGGACGCGCTCGACGACGCGTTCGCATCACTCTCCACGACGCGATCGCGGAGCGCCTCGTACGTCGACTCGCGAATGCGCGTCAGCTCTTCGCGCTCCGCCGCGAACGACAGCACGCGAGCGAACGCCTCGGCCTGCGGGTCGGCCACGAAGAAGCGCCGATAGACGACCTGCGTGATCGCGGACACGAAGTGTCGGAGCGAGTCGATGCGCTGCTCGACGTCTCCACCGACCGAGCTCCACAGCGCGGCCGACACGGCGTACTGGCCCGCGTCTCGCCGCAAGATGCCTTCTGCGACGAGCTGCTCGATCTCCTCGGCCACCTCGTCGTGCTCCGCATCGGGCAGCTCCCGGCGCAGCTCCTCGACGCTCGCCGGACCGCCATCGGCGATGCGCGCGACGATGCGGCGACGCCATCCGAGCCGCCTGCTCTCGCCGAGCAGAGGCCCCTTGTCCGCAGCGCGCCGCGAGAGCGTCGCGATCGTGCGCAGGCTCTTGCCGAAGCGACGCGCCATCGCGCGCAGCGAGATCCCCCGCGCCTTCGCCTCGCGGAAGTACCCCGTCGCCACCAGCTCCTGCAGCTCGTCGAGCGGCAGCGCCACGATGCGTGCGAGCGCGAGCGCCGGCTCGAGCGCGACGGCGATCACCCGCAGCCGCACATCGATCGGCGACGACGAAGAGCGCGAGCCCGACGGTCCGTTCACGCGCCCACGTTACACCGACCGCCGAGCCGCCACGCGCGATCAAGCGGCCGCGACCGTCTCCACGTCGAGCTCGAGGTCGACCACCACCGGCAGATGGTCCGACGCCACGCGCGTCTCTGCGGTACGCACGACCATCGCCGCACGCGCCCGCACGGGCCCTGCGACGAGCACGTGGTCGATCCGCACGAACGGCGCCGGCGACGGCCACGTCGGCGACACGCGCTCGCTCGCCTCGCGACACGCATCGCGCAGCACCGAAGCCAACAGCTGATACGACGCGCTGCCCGGCCGCGAGTTCAGATCACCGACGAGCACCAGCGCGCGATCGGGCCGCACCGTCGTCTGCACCACTTCTTTCGCCAGCATCGCCGCCTGCCGCGCGCGATCCGACGGACCGAGCGACAGGTGCGTCGACAGCACGTCCACCGACGACGCCCCGGTCGCCTCGAGCCGCGTCCTGAGCCACGCCCGCGGCTCGCTCCCCGGCGCCACCGGCAGCGGCCGCGACCACGAGTCGCGCACGGGCCATCGGCACAAGAGGCCATGCCCGTACAGCCCTCCCGCGCGTGGCATCGTCGCGCAGAACAATGCCCTTCTTCCGAGCCGCTCGCCGAGCGCCTGCAGCTGATCCACCCCCTTCGAGCGCCTCGATCGCGCATCGATCTCCTGCAGCGCGATCACGTCCGCGTCCCACGGCTCGATCACCGCAGCGATCCGTGCGAGGTCCACGCGCCGATCCAGCCCCCGCGCCGAGTGCACGTTCCACGTCATCAACCGGAGACGTCGCATGGTCACCCCCATGGCTGCGCGAACCCGGTGGCCCTCCAGCCTATTCCGCCCCTCGCATCCCCCCCCGGGCGAGCGACCACCTCGCGCTTGACGCCTCGCGACCCTCCGGCCACGATGACGCCCCCTACCCGCCCAGGTAGCTCAGTTGGTAGAGCAGAGGACTGAAAATCCTCGTGTCGTTGGTTCGATTCCGACCCTGGGCAC
>JADZFZ010000643.1 GCA_020854145.1 Deltaproteobacteria bacterium
GCAAGACCCAACCCTGCGAGCCCTTCTCGCTGCCTCATGTGTTCCTCCCTGTCCTCTCGTCTCGCTCCATGGCCTCGCGTGCATCGGCCTCTCAGGGCCTTGCGCGCATTCGCTCGACGCGTGGCCGATCGCCCTCGACCGACACGCGCAGATACGGATGCCCTTCGCCGCGACGCGCCTCCGGTGCACAACCGAAAGAGCTCGTGTTCGCGTATCGCTCGCCTTCGTCCTCTCGGTGCACGTGCCCGTATACGACGAGCGACGCCCCAGTTGCCTCCGCCGTGCGGTCGGCAGCCTCACGGAGACCCTCCACGGCCCGCTCCGCATACCGATTGGGCGCGCCGAGAATCGTCGCCGCGAGGAGGATGCTCGCGGTCGCCGTCGTCATCAGGCCGATCGCCGGCCGGCCTGCCACGGCGATCCCCGCGCCCGACGCCGCCGCGAGCGTGAGCCCGACGCGATCGAAGTAGAGGCGCGCGAAGGTGCGACGGATGGACGCGAGCGTCGGGTTCGCGCCGAGCGCGGCGAGCGCCTCGATCGTCTGCGCGTCGAGCCCCACGTCGCGCGCGAACGCCATCACGTCGGCACGCTCGAGCCGGCTCGCGCGTGCGCGCCATCGCGGCCCCGAGAGGAACAACGCCGAGAACGCCGTCGCGAAGTAGCGCGCGACGATGCCCGGCCCGCGCACCCCGTAGATACGGAACGCACGCCAGAGCTGGGTCATCGGCGTGCCGTCGCTCTGACCGAGGAACGCGGTCGCCCCGGTCGGGCGAATCAGGTTCCGAACGATGTACGTGCCGAGCCCGTCGAGCGGCTCCGCGAGCGGATGCGGCGGCGCATTGTCCGGATCGTGCGCGTGCCCGTGCTCGACGTGGATGGGCCCGAGACGCGCGAACCAAGGCGTCGCCCGCAGCCGCTCCCGCGCCGCGCCCTCGAGCCCGATCGCGTCGCGCAGCGCCTCGATCACGGATGGCCGCGCGATGCACGCGTCGTGGTTGCCCGCGACCAGCGTGACCGTCTCGCCCCGATCGACGTGACGACCGATCGCCCTACGCAGCCGCTCGTCCGCCGCGGCCAGCTCCACCGCGCGCTCCGCGTCTTCGTGCTCGCGCGAAGAGTCGAGCGGCAGGTCGAGCAAGTCGCCCGCGAAGACGACGTCGTGCCCGGCGCTCGCATCGACGACGCGCGCGAGCGCACCCACGAGCGGCCCACCGAGATCGGCGCGCGTGAGGTGGACGTCTCCGACGATGACCAGGGGGGCGGCCAAGACGGGGCGGACGATAGCGTTCCCACTCCTCCTCTGCCACCGTCGGGGACCGGGAAGTCGCGGGTAAGTCGTCGTTCCCACGGCGGGTGGGTCGCTCCGCACTCGCCCGCCCGCTCGCGCCGCGGCCGGCATATCATCGCGCCCCGTGAGCGCACCGATCGAAGCCGTCGACGGACGGATCCACGTCGTGACCACGTACCTCGAGATGACCGAGAGGCCGCGGTCCAAGCCCGTTCGCGCGCCGCTCGAGCAGATCGCGGTGCTGCACGCGGAGCGGCCGACCGTGTCGTTCTATCGGTACCTCTACGAGACCGTCGGCGGGCCTTGGCTCTGGTGGGAGCGACGGCTCTGGACCGACGAGGCGCTCCGCGCCGAGATCCAATCGCCCGGCGTCGAGATCACGGTGCTCTACGTCGGCGGCGTGCCCGCGGGCTACGTCGAGCTCGATGCGCGCGCGCAGGTGAAGGACGACGACGACGACGACGATGCCGACGCCGATGCCGACGACGCGGACGACGACGAGCGCGGAGGAGCGAACGACGCGCCCCGGCGTCCGAGCTTGCCCGAGCCGCACGTCGCGGCTGCGGTCGTCGGCGGCTCCGCGCGCAAGGGCCGGCGACCCTCGGAGCGGCCGTGGCAAGGGCGCGACGTGGAGCTGGCGTACTTCGGGCTCGTGCCGGACTTCATCGGGCGTGGGCTCGGTTGGTACCTGCTTCATTGGGCGGTCGAGCGCGCGTGGTTCCAGGGCTGCGAGCGGCTCTGGGTCCACACGTGCAATCTCGATCACCCGCGCGCGCTGATGACGTACCAGCGCGCCGGGTTCGTGCCCTATCGCCAAGAGTCTTCGGAGATCGACGATCCGCGTCCGTGGTTGACGGGCTCAGCGCCCATGCCCGAGCGTCGTCATGCGCCGCCCTGAGAAGGCCGTCGCCGGGCAGATCATCGCGGGGCGCTGGCGCTTGGAGCGCACGCTGGGCGCGGGCGGCGTGGGCGCGGTCTTCGCGGCGACACCGCTCGAAGGCGGTCCGATGGTCGCCATCAAGACGCTGCTCCCGGATGCGGCCGGCGACGACGACACCGTGCGCCGATTCCAGCGCGAGGCGCGCACGGCGGGCGCGGTCGGACGCGACGGCGTGGTGGCCGTCCACGAGTTCGGGATGGACCCCGTGGCCGGGCCCTTCATGGTCATGGAGCTGCTCGAGGGCGAGCCGCTCTCGTCGCGCCTGCATCGCGCAGCGCCGACGCTGCAGGAGTCGGTGACCTGGATGGCGCAGATCCTGGACACGCTCTCCGCCGTGCACGAGCGCGGCATCGTCCATCGTGATCTCAAGCCCGGCAACGTGTTCCTCGTGCCGCCGCCGTTCGACGATCGCGTCACGCCCCTGGCCGCGACGGAGCGCGTGAAGATCCTGGACTTCGGGCTCTCGCACGTGCCGTCGACGAGCGGGCAGACCAAGCTGACGTTGCCGGGCGAGGTGCTCGGCACGCCGCGCTACATGTCGCCCGAGCAAGCGCTCGGCGATCCCATCGACGCGCGGAGCGACCTCTACTCGGTGGGGATCCTGCTCTACGCGTGTCTGCTCGGGCAGCCGCCTTATCACGACGTGCCCGTGACGCGCGTCCTCAAGGCGGTCATCGACGGACCGCCCACGAGCCTGCGGACCCTCCGTCCGGGATTGCCCGAAGCGCTCTACGACGTGCTCGACCGGGCGCTCGCGCGCGACCGCGACCAACGGTTCACGTCCGCGGCCGAGATGCGCGCTGCGCTGCTGGCGTCGCTCGCTCCGCCCGTCGCGCGTCCGCCCCCCGCCCTCCACGCGGTGAAGTCGAGCGGCTTCCCCGTGGTCCTCGTCGCGCTCGCGCTCGTCGTGGTCGGGCTCGGTCTCGTGACGTGCGTGGCCGCAGGTGCCGCGTCGGTGTGGCTGCGCGCGCGCGCGACCGCGTCGTCGCCTCGTTGAGATTCGGGACCGCCCCTCACCCTGCCTCTCCCCGCGTTGCGGGGAGAGGGGACGCGCGTCCATAGGCGGAGCGCGATTCGACGTCAGGCTCCCTCTCCCCGAATGGGGAGAGGGTCGGGGTGAGGGGCGAGCGCTCGACCCAATGAGCCGCTGTTCATCGGGGTGCCCGGCCGCGGGCACGATGGTAGGGTCCGTGCGTCGGGGGAGACGAAGGGCCATTCGATGACCGAAGACTTCCGGCGATTCCGCGGCACTGCGAGCTACCTGACGAGCGAAGGGCTCGAAGCCGCGGTCAACTGCGCGCTCGTGCTCGAGCGCCCTCTGCTGATTCGCGGCGAGCCGGGCACGGGCAAGACGCTCCTCGCGGAAGCGCTCGCCGACGGTCTGGGGCTGCGCCTCATCCCGTGGAACATCAAGAGCACGACGCGCGCGCAAGACGGCCTCTACGTCTACGACACCGTGCAACGTCTCTACGACTCGCGATTCGGCGACGGGGACGTCCGCGACATTCGCCATTACATCAAGCTCGGGCCGCTCGGTGAGGCCTTCGCGTCGCGCGAGCGCGTCGTGCTCCTCATCGACGAGGTGGACAAGGCCGACATCGAGTTCCCGAACGACCTCCTGCACGAGATCGACCGCATGCGGTTCCGCATCGTCGAGACGAACGAGGAGATCGCCGCCATCCAGCGCCCCGTCGTCGTCATCACGAGCAACAACGAGAAAGAGCTGCCCGACGCGTTCCTGCGGCGGTGCGTCTTCCACTTCATCGACTTCCCGGATCAGGAGCTGATGCGACGCATCGTCGCCGTGCACCATCCCGACCTCGAGAAGGAGCTCTGCGACCAGGCGATGAAGGTGTTCTACGAGCTGCGCAACATGACGCGGCTGCGCAAGCGCCCGAGCACGAGCGAGCTCATCGATTGGATTGCGGTGCTCCGCAAATCGGGTGCGACCGACGTCAAGCTCGACAAGAGCCTCCCGTTCCTCGGCGCGCTCCTGAAGAAGGAGCAAGACCTCGTGACGCTCGCGGACCAGCTCGCCGGCGGGCGCAAGTACAGGTCCTGAGCCGTGTTCGTCCCGTTCCTCTACGAGCTCCGTTCGCGCAAGGTGCCGGTCGGCGCTCAGGAGGCCGTCGCGCTCGCGCAGGCCCTGCAGAAGGGGCTCCACGACTCGTCGCTCGACGGCTTCTATCACGTCGCGCGGTCGCTCCTCGTGCACTCGGAGGCGCACCTCGACGCATTCGACGAGGCCTTCCTCGCCCACTTCCAGGGCATCGAGGGCGAGGGCGTCAAGCTGAAGGACGAGCTGCTCGAATGGCTGCGCGAGGCGGCGGGTCGCGCAGAGGAGCTGACGCCCGAAGAACGCGCGATGCTCGATGCGCTCGATCCGGAGACGCTCAAGCGATTGTTCGACGAGACGATGGCCGAGCAGGACGAGCGCCACGACGGCGGCAATCGATGGATTGGCACGGCCGGCAAATCGCCATTCGGCAATTCGGGCGCCGCGCGCCAGGGGATTCGCGTCGGCGGAGCCGGCGGAGCCCGGAGCGCCATCAAGACGGCGGACGCACGCGCCTACAAGCCGTATCGCAGCGACCTGACGCTCGACGTGCGGCAGATGTCGATGGCGCTCCGGAAGCTCCGCGCATTCGCCCGCGAGGGCAACGAGAAGGAGCTCGACCTCGAAGGGACCATCGACGCGACGGCGAAGAATGCGGGAGAGCTCGAGATCGTCGTGCGACCCCCGCGACGCCCGAGCACGCGCGTCATCCTGATGATGGACGTCGGCGGCTCGATGGACCCCTACGCGCACCTCGTCTCACGGCTGTTCACGGCCGCGAGCAAGACGACGCACTTCAAAGAGCTGCGCACCTATTACTTCCACAACTGCGTTTACGGCCGCGTCTATCGGACCGACAAGTTCGACGACGCGGTCCCCGTACGCGACGTGCTCAAGGATTGTGCGCGCCATTACAAGCTCATCATGGTCGGCGACGCCTTGATGGCGCCCTACGAGCTGCTCCACGCGGGAGGCAGCGTCGAGGTGGGCGACGACACGCGCGTCGAAGGCATCGTGTGGCTCTCGCGACTCGCCGAGCACTTCGAGAGGAGCGCCTGGCTCAACCCGGAGCCGCGGCACTTCTGGAGCGGCAACACGATCGAGTACGTGCGTCAGGTCTTCGAGATGTTCCCGCTGACGCTCGAAGGCCTCGGCGACGCGGTGGGCCACCTGACCAAAGGCAAGACCGCGCGCCGCGC
>JADZFZ010000644.1 GCA_020854145.1 Deltaproteobacteria bacterium
CGCAGCGTCGCGCGCCGAGCCGCCGTGGCGACTGCTGCTCGCGTCGCTGGTCACCGCGCTCGTCGCGATGGTGGCGCTGGGTCTCCCGGGGGGCGACGCGCGGCACCACGCGAGCGCGCCCTGGTTCGTCCTGCAGAAGCTCGCAATCGTGCTCGGCGGGCTGGCGATCGTCGCACACCTCTCGCGCGAGGCGACGCGCCTGCCGCGATGGCTCGCGGTGCTCGCTGGCGAGACGCTCACCCTCTACGTCGTGCACCTCCTGGTGCTCTATTGGTTTCCCTTCTCGCCGCACCGGGTGATCGGTCACACGTTGCCGCTGCACCTCGCTGCGCTGGTGTCGCTCGGCATGATCGCGCTCTCGATCGCGGTGGGGCTGGGCGCCGGCCCGGTTCGGACCCGGCTCGCACGATTGATTGCGCGCAATCGGGACCGCGTGGGTGTAGGGTTCGCCGCCGATGAGAGGGCGCGAACCGCCAGAACCGACGACGGGGGAGCGGACGTGGAGCGCCCGGGCCCGCGACCAAGCGCTGTGTGATGCGCTCCGCGCGGGCGACGAAGCCGCGTTCGCTGCCTTTGCGCGCGAGCAACACCCGGTGCTCCTGCGGATGGCACGCTCGCGCGTGGGGGGACGCGCGTCCATCGCCGACGAGTGTGCTCAGGAGGCGTGGGTCGTGTTCCTCGAGAGCCTCGCGCGGTGGGAGGGTCGCTCGACGCTCCGTACCTTTCTGGTCGGGATCCTGCTCAACGTGATTCGCAACAAGGTACGCAGCGAGGCGCGCTCGGTGCCGCTCTCCTCGGTCGGGCCGGGTTCCGGCGACGACGTGGGTCCCACGGTGGACCCGGAGCGGTTCGCGCCCGAGGCGCACGCGTGGCCCGGGCACTGGGTCGCGCCGCCCCAGGGGTGGTCGGTCGATCCCGCGAGCGCTCGCGAGCTGCGCGAGACGCTCGAAGAGACCATCGCCGCGCTGCCTCCGGCGCAGCGCGACGTCGTCACGATGCGCGACGTGCTCGGATTCGACGCGGACGAGACGTGTAACGCCCTCGGTCTGGGCGACACCCATCAGCGGGTTTTGCTCCACCGGGGTCGAGCGAAGCTCCGGCGAGCGATCGAGTCGCGCCTCGGGCTCGACCCGGTTCGGAGGCCGACCTGATGGAAGTTGCCGGGATGACGCTGAGCTGCCAGGAGCTCGTCGAGCTCGTGACCGAGTACCTCGAGGGCTCGATGGAGCCGGCGACACGCGCCCGGTTCGAGCAGCACCTGCTCGTCTGCGACGGCTGCGGTCTCTACCTCGCGCAGATGCGGCGCACGCTGCGCGCGACCGGGACGCTCCGCGAGCGGGACGTCGCGCCCGACTCGCTCGACGTGCTCCGCCAGGCGTTCCGGTCCTGGAAGCTCCGCGCGGCACGAGGCTGAGCGTGCGGGCGTGGACGTTCCTTCGCGGAGACTCGCGTGATGCGTCGTGGCCGCGCGTCTCGGGCTCCGCGCCGGGCGCTTGGCGTCTGCCGGACGAAGGCGCCCCGGGCGTGACGGTCGCGGTACGCGAGGATCTCGCGTGGTGGATCGCCGAGGAGCTCTGGGAGGTGGAGGTGGCGGGACCGCGCGTCGCGGCGGGCAACGCGGTCTTCGTGCGCGCGGCGCGGCTCGTGCGCCGGGTGGACCGTTGGGGTCCCGACGTGTGGGAGCCCTTCGTGATCCGGTGCAAGCACGTGGCGCTCCGGGCGGTGTCGGGGTCACGGTGGGCCGAGGCCACGACGGATCTCGCGGCGCGGGCCCAGCGCGTCGGTGCGCGGTCCGCTGCGTTGGCCGGCTACGTGACCGCGCTCGCATGCGCGTCGAGCGCGGGCGAACGCGACACCGACGGACACCGCGCGCGCTTCGCCGCGGAGCGAGCGGCCCAGTCGGGGTGGATCGCGCGAGCGCTCGACTTGTAGGGGCGCTCGAACCGGGACCCGGCTCGCGCGGCGAGACGGCCGGAGCTCGCGGCGCGCCAGACCGCGCTCACGGGCTGCGAAGCAAGGGGACCGCCGGGTCGAGCAGGTAGCCGTCGGTGCGGCGGAGCAGGAGAGACTTGAGACCCAAGGAGCGGAGCGCGGAGAGCGCGACGTGGATGCGGTTGGCCGCGGCGTGGGACAGGACGCGTTCGTCGGGCCATCCGCGCTCACGGAGGGCGTCGAGATCGAGCGGCGCTCCCGCGTGCGCGACGCGGTGATCGGCGAGCGCAGCGAGGAGCCGTCGCGCGACGCCGCGGTTGCCGAGCTCGACGCGGTCCGTGCTCCCCGGCGCGCGAAACCAGCGGGCGTCCGGTCCGATGACGAGCGCATCGGTGCGTGTGGCTTCCGCCACCTCGTCGATCGCCGCACGTAGGACGCGCACCGCCAGACGAACGTCGTCCGAGAGCGACGCGAGGGAGGGGGCGCCGTCCGCGCTGCTCGCGATGGCCCGCTCCAGGCGCTCGCGGGCTGCGTCGCGATGACGCGCTGCCGCGCCGGGGTCACCGGCCGCGTCGGCGAGCTTCGCGAGCACGAGATCGAGGTGCCCGCGGTGCACGCGGACGGCTCCGGCGAACAGCGCGTCGCCGATCCGATCGAGAAAGCCCTCCGCGTGCGAGAGGGACGCACGCGCTTCGTCCAGCTTGCCGAGCCACGCCTGCACCGCGCCGCGAACGCCCGTGAAGAGCGCCTCGTAACGACGGTCGCCGACCTCGCGCAAGATGGCGACCGCGTCGCCGAGGGCCGTGTCCGCCTCCCCGAGGGCGTGTGTCTCGAACGCGAGCGCCCCGAGGTCGCTCGCTGCGATGGCTTCGAATCGTCGATTGCCGACCTCGCGATGGATCTCGAGCGCCGCGAGGAAGCACGCGCGTGCGTCCTCGAATCGACGCTCCTCCTGATGAAGCGCGCCCAGGTCACAACGGAAGCGGCCTTCGGCGCGCCGATCCTCGACGGCGCGCAGCAGCGTGAGCGCCTCCTCGTAGCCGCGACGCGCCTCGACCAGACGGCCGCACTCCTTGTGCAGGATGGCGAGGTTCCCGAGCGTCGAGCCCTCGCCCGCGACGTCTCCCGCGCGCCGCGAAGCCTCGAGCGCGCGTGCGTAGCCGCGCATCGCGACGTCCATCTCGCCACGTTGGCGCGCCATCGTCGCGAAGCTCGAGAGCACGCGCCCGCGCACGCGGTCGTCGTCCGAAGCGTCGGCGAGCGCGACCGCTCGTTCCGCGTCCGCGCGTGCCTCCTCCGGCCGTGCCCGGGAGAAACGTGCACGGGCCCGCGCGTCGTATGCGAGCGCGAGCGTGGCCCGATCGAACGCCGATCCGACCGGATGCTCGTCGTCGACCCTGGCGAGCATCCGGTCGAGGCGAGAGAGGTGCGCGTCGTATGGGCCTTGCGCCGTGCGCAGCGGATCGAGCGCCACGATCGCGTCGAGGCCCTGCGCGCGGCGCGCCGTCCGATCGGCGGCCGTCGCGGACGCCGAGGTCGGGTCGTCGTCGGCGAGCCCGCGCTCGACGACGACGCCGAGGTTGTCCTGCTCGATCGCGAGGACGCGCAGTCGATCGGTCCCCTCGACGCCGTCGACGTCCGCGGCCCAGCGCCGTCCCGCCGCCGCGAAGTACGCGGCGTGTCGGGCGCGCGCTCCTCCGAGGAGCGGCGAGGCCTCGAGCTTCGCCATCGCGTGCTCGGCGATGCTCGCGAAGAGGCCCATCCGACGCTCGCCGCTCGTGCCGGTCGGCTCGTACGCGCGCACCAGCGACTTGTCGTGGAGGCTCTGCAAGACGTCGAGGAGCTCGGTGCCCGACAGGTCGATGTCGGCGCCCTCGAGGTCGACGCAGGAGTCGACCACGGCCTCCGCGGCTTCGAGCGAGAATCCGCCGCGAAACACGGCGCATTGTGCGAGCGTGCTTCTCTCCCGCGCGTCGAGCATCGTCCACGACCACTCGATCGCGGCGCGGAGCGTCGCGTGACGGGCGACGGCGTCGCGCGTGCCCGTCGAGAGCAGGTCGAGCTTCCGCGAGAGCCGAGCCAGGAGCTCCTTCGGGCCCAGCACTCCCAGCCGCGCGGCCGCGAGCTCGATCGCCAGCGGCAGCCCGTCGAGCTCGCGCACGATGTCCGCGAGAACGCGCACGTCGGCGTCGCGCGGCGTGAAGCCCCCGCGCACGCGTCGCGCCCGGTCGAGGAGCAGCTTCACCGCGTCCGACGCCAGGATGACGTCGGGGTCGCGCTCGTCGGCGGCGGGCAGGGAGAGCGGTTCGAGCGGAAGGACGACCTCGCTCGGCAGGCGGAGGCGCTCGCGCGAGGTCACCAGGAAACGCGCACGCGGCGCCGCGGCGAGCCAGCGCCCCACGGTGGCGGGGCCGTGCGCGACGACGTGCTCGAAGTTGTCGAGCACGACGAGCAACTCGCCTCGTGCGGCGATGGCGGCGTCGATCTGCGCGTCGGGCTCCGCGTCGTCCACGCCGACGGTGAAGCCGAGATCGCGGCTCACCACGCCGCGGATCTCGCTCGCGTCGCGCGCCTCGGTGAGATCGCAGAACGACGCGTCGCGCGCCGTGTCGAGGTCGAGCAGGTACCGCCGGGCGAGCGTCGTCTTGCCCGTACCCGGCGGGCCCACGACGGTCACGAGCCGTTCGCCCGAGCCGAAGAGCGCCGCAACCGCCGCGACGTCGCGAGCGCGCCCGATGACCGGCGCGTTCGGGGGCGCGACGTTCGTCCGCGCGCCGGAGATGCGCGGTGGTTGCCGGGACGCCATGAGCGTCCGAGCGTACCCGACGCACGCGGCCGGCCGCGCGGCTCTCGGGGCGCTGCGTTCGCGCGTGCGCCGCCGCCGTCGCGGTTCGTCGGCGGCCCGGCGGATCGTGCGCCGCGTCGGCTCACCTGCACGCCGAGGAGGCGATCACGCGCGCGCGGAGCGACACGATCGGACGCTCGCCCGACGCGCCGTCGGCCGGCTCGCCCCAGACCGCGACGCACGCGATCCCCGTCGGGTCGCACGCGACGGCCAGCGCGAAGACGTCGAAGTCGGGGGTCGCGGGCACGTCTTGGAGCGCGCACGGCTCGGTCGCGGAGCCGTCCGGGTACACGCGACGAAACATGGGTGTGCCCGTGTACCCGCCGTCCGCGCTCGACATCCACGCGACGTTCGCGACGCCGCGCCCGGAGCCGGAGACGGTATGGACCGTTCGGTACCAGGCGGTGGAACGCGCGACGACCGCAGGCTCCTCGACCGTGACGACGTCGCGCGCGTGGACGCGTGCGAGCCGGACGTCGACCCGGCGTGGGTCGTCCTCGGTGGCGCCGTGCCAGAGCAGCGCGTGACCCTCGGTCGTGGCGACGAGCGACTGGCCCGCGCGGTACGCCTCGAGCGCGAGGTTGACCGGTGCGGCGACGCTCGTCCCGTCGAGCGCCACGCGGTGCAACCACGAGAGCTCGTCCGGGTTGCGCGTCGAGCGATGCACGAGCAGCACGAGCTCGGTCCCGTTCGACGACGCCACGGCTTGGACGGTCTCTGCGGGATCGAGCGCGACGGTGGCTGGAGCGCCGAGGGTCCCGTCGGACGCGATGCGCGTGAGCGTCGAGTCGAAGTCCCGCGCGACGGTGAGCGTGAACCCGCCGTCCGACGCGTCGAGCCACACGCCACGATGGAACGGTCGCGAGACGCGGTGCGGCGCGCCGAGGATCGCGCCGTCGCGCGAGACGCGAACGAACGTCGTGATGCGCTCGCCGAGGTCCACGCGGTTGCGTTCCGTGAAGGCGACCCCGGCCTGCGCGCCGTCCCAGGCGAGCGAGCGCTCCGCGAGGTACGGCCCTTCGAGCAGCTCGGCCCCGACCGCTCGCTCGGCGAGGACGACGGAGTCGCCGATGCGTGCGCCCGCGCGATCCAGCCGCGCGAAGCGGACGCGCACGACGTCGCCACCGGGGTCGCGCTCCACCGAGCGCCACGCGGCGACGTACCCGTCGCTCGCGAGGGCGACCGCGGCTTGCTCGACGATCTCGTCGCGCTCGGTGATCGTCTGGACGCGGCCGCTCGGCGCCGGCGGCGGCGGTGGATCGACTGGCGTCGGCGGGGGAGGGGGCGGGGCCGGATCGGGCGGATCGGGCGGGGCGGTGCCGGCATCGTCGGCGGCCGTCGGGGGCGGAGGCGGCGGCGGCGGCGCGGGCGCTTCCGCGTCGGCATCGCCGGTGGGCTCGCGGCTCTGCGGCTCCGAGTCCGGCTCGTCGCGCTCCGCGGCGTGGCTGCACCCGACGAGCAGCCACGAGAGCAGGACCAGTCGGATCACACCCGCGCCGACCGGCGCGCCCATCGTCGTCGAAGCCGAGCCCGTCATCGCCACCTCCGAGCGAGGTCCTATGGGCTCGCCTGCGGGGGAGCGACTTATTCGCCCTTAATCCGGCTTACTCCGGGGCGTCGGCGCGGATCTCGCGGACTCGGAGCGGGTCTGTAACGCCCAGCGAGGTCGCGACACCCATGCCTCGGGAGGATGGGCGCGTGACCGAAGAGACCGACGAAGAGCTGATGTGCCGGTATTGCAGTGGACACGACGATGCGCTCGGCGCGCTGTACCGCCGCCATCGTCCGGCGCTGCTCGCGGCGATGCGCCGTGCAGCGTCACGTTCGGAGGCCGAAGACGTCGTGCAGGAGACGTTCCTTCGCGTGCACCGTGCGCGGAGCACCTTTCGCCGCGGAGAGCTGGTGCGTCCGTGGCTGTGGACCATCGCGTACAACGTTGCGAAGGACCTGGCGCGACGCGCGGCGAGACGGCCGGAGCTCGTGGGGCTGCCGGTCGTGCCGAGGACCGCGAACGATCAGACGGCTCGCCCGGTCGAGCGAGCGGAGAGCGCGACGCTGCTGGGCCGAGCGTTGGGTGCACTGTCACCGATGCTGCGCGAGACCGCGGTGGCGCACTGGCTCGAGGAGCGCGACTTCGACGAGATCGCGCGCGAGCGGGGGGAGCGCGCGGGCACGATGCGGGTACGCGCGCACCGCGCCTGCGTTCGGCTCCGAGAGCTCCTCGCGCCCGATCTGCTCGCGGCCTGAAGGTCGGACGACCGACTTCCTCGGGGGAGCGGGGTTCGCGGAGCGTCGTCGGGCGTGGGGCCGGTGACGAGCGCCGGCCTCGCGCGCCCGGCTTGACGCCGTGCTGCGCACGCGCTCCTATCGGCGATTCGCAAGGAGCACGCGTTCGATGGACGACCAGCAGATTGCGCTACCGGAGGGCTTCCTCCTGCACGACCACTTCTGTCCGGGCACGGGAGGGGACGCGCTCCTGCCCGTCAGCGACCCCGAAGGTCTCCCGTACCTCGCGGTGTTCCCGTCGGCGGAGGCGCTCGCGTCGGTGCTGCGCGGGATCGAGGCGACGAGGTTGCCCGGCAAGCTCCTCGCGACGATCGCGATGGATGCGGGATGGGGCCTGCTCGTGGGGCTCGGCACCGAGGATCAGCTGGTGTTCACCTACGGCGAGCTGCGCGACGCGCTCGACCCGCCGACGCGCGACGAGATCACGCGCGCGCTCGCGCCGCTGTCGATGGGCGAGGGCAAGCAGCTCCAGGTCGCCAACCCGTCCCCGGAGCGTGTGCCCGAAGGCCTGCGCGCGGCCGTCGTGCACACGCTGACCGGGGTCCCCGGGCTGAAACGCGCGTGGCTCCTGCACGTCGTCGCGTCGCCTGCCGACACGTTGATGCTCGCCGTGGAGAAGAACGGCGCGCTCGACGGGCAGAGCGTCGTCAACCGTCTCGCGTGGGCCGCGTCGGCTGCCCGACCGATCCATCTCGCGATCGCGGGACCGCAAGGTGCGTTCGGGATCGACCGGCTCGAGACGATGGACCCGGTCTTCGACGCCGCGAAGGTGCACGTGCACGGCCCCGGCTGCGACCACGATCACGCGCACGACCACGATCACGATCACGCGCACGGTCACGACCACGCGCACGATCACGCGCACGGTCACGACCACGATCACAAGCCCGGCCCCCGTGGGGGCAACGGCGCCAGCTGACGCTACTCGCGGGGGCTGCCGTCGGGCGCGAAGGTGCCGCTCGCGACGAGATCGCCGCCTTCGACGCGGTACTGGCCGTCTCGGAGGACCCGCCTCGAGTCCGTGCGGAGCGACCACGTGCCGGCCCATCCTTGTCCGCCATGGTTCTGCGCGTTGGCGGTCAACAGGCCGCTCTGACGGCTGCCCGACACGGTCGTCATCAGGTTCACGTGGTCGCTGCCGTCGGGACGCATCTCGCGACGCAGCACGCGCGTGATCGTCATCGACACGTCGACCGGCGCGCCGAGCGTCGCCTGCACCCGCGGGCTCGACTCGACGTACGGCTCGAGCTTCTGGATGGGCGGCGCGCCGTGCTCGTAGGCAGCGAACGCACCGAAGAGGGCCCCGCCCGCGACGAGCGGGATCAGCGCCAGGCCGGTCCCGCAGAGCACGAAGATCGCCACGAACGCGAGGATGACGATCAGCAGCGTGTTGCTCTTCTTCTTCACGCGCTCGAGCGTAGCGCGGATGGCATTCGCGCGGACGAGCGGGTACGAAGGACGCCCACCATGATCGATTCGCTCTACGACCTCGAAACGCGTGCGCTCGACGGCAGCGCCGCATCGCTCTCCGACTACCGCGGCAAGGTCACGCTCGTCGTGAACGTCGCCAGCGAGTGCGGCTACACCCCACAGTACAGGGGCCTGCAGGCGCTCCACGAGGAGCTGTCGGGGCGCGGCCTCGTCGTGCTCGGCTTCCCGTCGAACGAGTTCGGCGGCCAGGAGCCCGGTGACGCGGCGCAGATCCGCAGCTTCTGCCAGATGCGCTACGGCGTGACGTTCCCGATGTTCGAGAAGTGCGAGGTCAAGCCGGGCGCGAGGCAGTCGCCGGTCTTCGCGCTGCTCTCGAAGCAGGCGGGCGGCTCGGTTCCCAACTGGAACTTCTGCAAGTACCTCGTCGGCAAGGACGGCAAGGCCATCGCGTTCTACCCGAGCAAGGTCGCGCCCGCCGACGAGAAGCTCCGCGCCGCCATCGATGCGGCCCTGAGCGCCTGAACGCGATCCTCGACGCCGGCGGCGAGATCACGGCCGGCGCCGTTCGATCGGTTGCCCGATCCAAGCGGCGCCGAACCCTGTCATCTCGATCGGTTGGAGCCCAAACCAATCCGTTCGCCGATGTTTTGGCGGATGACCGGCTTTCGCACGATCACTCGAAAATTTGACGGCGATCGCGCGATCGCTACGGTCGCGCCCATGCTCACGCAACCGGTCGGCTCGGGCCCGTCTCTGCCTCTGTCCCTCTTCGAGCGCGTCGCGCTGTCGGTCGTGCTCGCCGACGGGGACGACGTGGCTTCGCTGCGCGAGGGGAGCACGCCCCGGAGCATCACGCTGTTGCCGCCCTATCACGTGAGCGAGACCGACACGTATCTGGTCGTGCCCGCCGACCTCGGCACCGACCTCGTCGACATCTTCGCCGACGGGGATCTCGATCTCGTGCACGCGACGGTGCAGGAGTCGGTGCTCGTCTCGGGCGACGTGGAGCGCAAGGGACGGGGCGTGATGTCGCTCTACGCGGAGCACGCGGTGACGGTGGCCGACGCGCTCGTCGCGGGGCTCGCGCACGGCGCGACGGTGCGCTTGGGAGGGCTGGGCGACCCGCTGCGCGTGCTCAACCGGATGCCACACGTGCGCGTCACGATGTTGAGCGCGTTGCTCGATCAGGATGGGCTCGCGTCCGCGCTCGGGGCAGAGCAGTTCGCAGGTGCCGGCTGGCGCGTCCCCCGCGACGCCGCGGCCGAGCTCCGGTCCATCGCGCCGACGTACGTCTGGTCTCGTCGCACCGCGGAGGGCGTGGGCATCGAGCTCGCGTTGTTCTCCGAGGACGACGAGCTCGTCGCGCTCGTGCGTCCGGCGATGTTGATCCCCTGACACCCGGACCCGCGATTCTCGGGGGTCGCAGGCGCCGCGCGTCGCGCGCGCAGGCGGCCGCGCGGGGCGCGCCGAGCCCCCTGCCAGCCGGCCCGGACGAGGAGCCACCCCGAACCGATCGCGGAGGGGCGAGCCGAGCCCACCGCCGGGCATCACAGAAGGGTGGGCCGATCGCTCGGCGAGCCGTGCTATGACGGCTGCTCGTCGATGACCACGAAGCGCGAGCAGCGAAAGAGCCGGCGTACGTCCTCGAGAGACGAGGGCGCGGCCGAGGCGACCGAGGACCGCGACGAGGCGGCGGGCGGTGCCGACGACGACGAGCCGCGCGCGGTCGACGAGCCCGACGACGACGCCGTCGTCGCGGAGATCGTCGAGACCGACGAGGCCATCGCCGCCGACGACCTCGGGGGTGCGCGCGAGACCCTCGAGCCGGGGCTGCCGCGGGTCGCGCGCTCGAGCAGCACGAGCCTGGCGGCCTTCGATCCGATGGCCGCGTACATGCGCGAGGTGCAGCGGTTCTCGCTGCTGACGCGTGACGAGGAGATCCGGCTCTCGGTGAAGTACCTCGAGACCGGCGACGTGGACGCGGCCGCGACGCTCGTGACGTCCAACCTCCGGCTCGTGGTGAAGATCGCGTACGAGTACCGGCGTGCGTACCGCAACCTGATGGACCTCGTGCAGGAGGGCAACATCGGGCTGATGCAGGCCGTCAAGAAGTACGACCCGTTTCGCGGCGTGAAGTTCTCGAGCTACGCCGCGCTGTGGATCCGCGCGTACATCCTGCGTTTCATCCTGAACAACTGGCGGCTCGTGAAGCTCGGGACCACGCAGGTCCAGCGCAAGCTCTTCTACAACCTCAACAAGGAGAAGGCGCGCCTGGCGTCGATGGGCATCGAGCCCACGGCGGAGGCGGTCGCCAAGCAGCTCGGCGTCCCCGAGAAAGAGGTCACCGACATGGAGGGGCGCCTCGCGGGTCGCGAGGTCTCGCTCGACGCGCCGGCCGGCGGCCCCGACGACTCGCGCGCCCCGCGCGTGGAGCTCCTGCCGGCTCCGCGCGCGGACGTGGACGAGCTGCTCGCCCGCGAAGAGGAAGGCGCCATCTACCGCGCGAAGATCGCGGAGTTCGGCGAGAAGCTCGGCGGCAAGGACCGCATCATCTTCTACGAGCGTCTGGTCGCCGAGGAGCCGCGCACGCTGCAGGACATCGGCGATCAGTTCGGCGTCTCGCGCGAGCGCGTCCGCCAGCTCGAGAAGCGGCTGCAAGACAAGCTGCGCAGGTTCCTCGAGGCGGAAGTCGGTGCGCCCTAGTGCGGAGGGGTCCGGCGGGCAGACCCCTCCGGTCGAGTGTAGTCCATGGCGGGTAGGCTCTCGGTCGTCGCGACGCCCATCGGCAACCTCGAGGACATCACGCTGCGCGCGGTGCGTACGTTGCGCGAGTGCGACGGAGTGCTCGCCGAGGACACGCGGCGCACGCGCGGGCTGCTCGCGCACCTCGGGCTCGACAAGCCCGTGCGCGCCCTGCACGCCCACTCGCCGCAGGCGCACGTCGACCGGTGGCTCGATGCGCTGGCGGGCGGCGCGCACTTCGCGCTCGTGACCGACGCCGGCACGCCGCTCGTCAGCGATCCGGGCCAAGCGATGGTGCGGGGTGCGCGCGAGCGAGGGATCGCGGTCGAGACCGTGCCCGGACCGAGCGCGCTGACCGCCGCGCTCGCCGTCGCCGGCGTCGTCGCACCGGCCTTCCGCTTCGTCGGTTTCCTCCCGAGAAAAGGGCGAAAACGCGAGGAGCGCATCGCCGCCATCGCGCGCGACGACGACGCGACGGTGCTCTTCGAGTCACCCGAGCGCCTCGGCCGCACGCTCGGCGACCTCGTCGCGGCGGGCGCCGGGCAACGCGAGGGTGCGGTGTGTCGCGAGCTCACCAAGCTCCACGAGGAGGTCGTGCGCGGCCCGCTCGACGCGCTCGCGGCGCGGTACTCCGACGCGCCCGCACGCGGCGAGATCACGCTCGTCGTCGGCGCCCGCGACGTCGCGCGCGAGGCGAGCGAGGACGAGCTCGAGGCGCGCGCGGAGCTCGCCCGGACGCTCGCGCGGGAGATGGCCGAAGAAGGCCACTCGACGAAGGACATCGCCAAGGCGCTCGAGGACGAGCTAGGCCTCGCCCACCGCGACGCCTACGCGCTCGCCTTGGTCGCGCGCGGGGACTGATCCCCTCGCGCTGCGGTCGGTCGCGTCCCGCTCGCTCCGACTGCATCACTCGGCGACGACGTTGACGGGGCTCGCACGGTCCTCGGTCGTGCCGTCGCCGAGCTGGCCGTGATCGTTGCGTCCCCAGCAGAGGATCCGCGCGGGCGCGTCGCCGGGCACGTCCTCGACCACGCAGACGTGGAAGCGACCGACCGCGAGCTGGGCCGCGAAGTCGATGCCCGGGACGCGGCTCGGTCCTGCCGTGCCTCCGGTCGTGCCCGTGCCGAGCTGACCGTAGACGTTGCTGCCCCAGCACCAAACGGATCCCGCCGAGAGCGCGCACGTGAAGCCGTCGCCGGCGGCGATGGCGTCGACCGGCGGAAGGTCGGCGACCGCGTGCGGTGTGTCGCCGAGCGCACGCGGGCCCCAGCAGAGCACCTCTCCCGCGGCGGTCGCGTAGCAGGAGTGATCGTGTCCGGCGGCGACGAGCGCACCGGTGCCCGCGCTCGTGATGGGCACGGGGCTCTCGCGTTGCGCGTTGGTGCCGTCGCCCACCTGGCCGAGGTCGTTGACGCCCCAGCAATGGACGCGGAAGTCGATCCCGGCCGTCATGATCGTGGCGCACCCGTGGTCGGCCCCGAGCGACAGGTCGCGCACCACGCTGCCATCCGGGAGCGGCAGCAGCGAGACGATCAGCGGGCTCATCGTGCCGCCGTTGCCCAGCTGACCGCGATCGTTGCGGCCCCAACAGATGGTCGCGGGCGCGCTCACCAGGCAAGCTTGGGCGCCACCGACGGAGAGGCGGCCACCGGAGCGCATGCCTTCGAGCGGGACGCTCGATCGCGGCGGGCCCATGGCGCGGACCTGCCAGTCGGCGTTGGCGCCGAAGCACATCGTCGGTCCATCGTCGTCCACCACGACGCAGGTGTGCTCGCTGCCGGCGCCGAGATAGTCGGGGCGGGGCGGGAAGAACGCGGACGGCGTCACGCTCAGGTCGGGCACGGCGGCGGGGCGCGGGAAGGCCTCGCCCGTGGGCTCGCGACCGAGCTGCCCTTGGTTGTTGCGTCCCCAGCACACGAGGCGGCTGTCGTTCAGCGCCGCGCACGTGTGGCTCCATCCGGCGGCGATGACCTGGGGCTCGCAATCGCCCGTCCCGCACAGCCGCGGCACCGCTGCGTCCGCAGACCCGGCATCGCCGGCGTCGGGCGGACCGGAGTCGCCGGCATCGACGACGGCGGAGTCGCCGGCATC
>JADZFZ010000645.1 GCA_020854145.1 Deltaproteobacteria bacterium
AACCCGGACCCGGAGGACACGCGCTGGGGCGATTGGGGTCACGGAGGGACCTGCCTGCCGTCCACATGCGGCGAGTCGCAGGCGTACAACAACGCGGGTGGCTCGACCTGTCCTCCCACGCCCTTCGCGGACGCGCGGAAATGGCTGTTCGTCTACAGCGTGGACTTCACCGCGCGAAACGGCCAGACGACCACGGATCGCGTTGCGTACGGCGCGACGAGCATCATCGGGCACGTCCACGAGCTCGGCCACGTGGGCCGGCTGGAGCACGGTGGCCCCTTTAGCTCCGCCGGCGCCGCGAGCGAGATCGACTCCAACTATCGTCCCAACTACCCCTCTCGAATCAGCTACATGTTTCAGAACGTGGGCGGGTTCGATCGTTCGCCGGGCCGTCCAGTGTGGCAGTCCGTGTCGTTCAGCAGCGGCGCGTGGGCTGCGCCCTGGAGCAGCCGCGGCATCAGCGAGGAATGCCCGCTCTCCACCGGCACCAGCCTGGGGGTGCTGAACGAGGTGGGGGAGCGTGCGACTCAGGATAGCCGTTGCGTCCCGGGTTCCTGGAGCGTCGATTGGGACCACAGCGGCATCATCGAGCCGGGCCTGCGCCCGATGGCTCGCATCTACGACAACTACCGCATTCGCCGGCAGGTCGAGATCGTCGATGCGCGAGCTCTGCGGGCTTCCGGAAGCGCAGCGGTCATCGGGGAACGTGGGGTGACTGGTCGCGCTGCCCTCGTGTACGCCGACGTCAGCCTGCGCGACGACGCGGGCCGTGCGTTCATCGAGCTGCGGGCAGATGGCGAGGGCGACTGCAGCGAATATCCGCGACCACCGACCGCAGTCAGGGACGCCGGATATCCCCCTTGCTTCGATCACGGCGCTCCGATCGCAATTGGCTTCGACGGCACGATCGAAGGACTGGCCGTCGCCATCACGTCCGCGCCCGTGATGGTCGATGGCTCTCTGCGCGAGGGCGCCGTCATGGTCTGGCACGACCCGTCGGACCAGCTCCGCTGGGCGACGTTCACGGTCCGGTCGGACGCGAGAGCGGACGAGGAGATCGAACTCGCGGACTACCAGGACCATGGGGTGACCCACATCAACGAGACGGTGTTCGGCGCCATCGGATCGCTCGAGCCGGCCCTCGTCCGGGTCTCGGGGATCGACGGCGATCCGCGCACTGACGAGGTCGTGCTCGCCTGGAGGCATGGCGACGGTACACGCGTGCGCTACGCGAGCCTGGAGCCCGGAGCGACGGGATGGTCCGAGGCGCGCACCGCCGTCGACGAGACGGGCCCGCTGCTGGTCGCGACGGCGGTCTCGCTCGCGTCCGAGGGCCGCAACGTATGGTTGGCCGCCGCACCGGTCTTCGGCGGGGGTTTGGTCATCCACCGCCGTCGGGCCGTGCTGGACGAGGGCTTCGAGTGGCCCTTGGAGCTGCGGTACGAGCATCCGGCTGCGTGCACGACGGTCCGGCCGGCCTTGGTGCGCGCGCCGTCCATCCGCGATGAGGACCGGACGCACCACTGGCTCCTGTGGCGAGGCTGCGACTCGTTTCTCTGGATGGCGTTCGATGACTTCCACGCGGACCCGTTGACCCCCGGGAGCCCGCCGGACCCCTATGCGTCTCCCCAGGGGTTCCGGCCTTTTCACGGCAGCTCGGATGTCATGCCACTCGTCGGGCCCGTGGCAGTGTGGGACGACCGCGACACGCTCCCTCAGCGGCTCCATGGGCTGCGTGTGTATCGGACCCATCCCGCCGCGTGCAGGTTCGATGGCGAATGCCTGACCGCACCTGCGACGAGCTGCTTGAACGGCCAGTGCGTCGATCCCGATGAGCCGGCGACCTCCTATGGTGTCGTGACCCTGAGCCCGTTCGGTCGGGGTCCGGAGCCCGGGTACCACACCGACTACGACGACTGGACCGGGCTGCGATGGGGTCTGTGCATGGCGCGCGAGCACGGGACCCGCGTGGTCCCGGACTTCCCGCCCGAACGCACCGACGATTACGTGCGTCGGTCGTACCGGACCGTGCGGTGCGGCCCAGCGCCGCACTATCTCGAGCCCAGCGCCGGGGGGATGGCGATCACGTCGCCAGGGCTCGACGATCGCGAGGAGCATCCATGGTTGTACGAGCCGCCTGGTCCCGTCGAGTGCCTGGTGCAGTGACGAGCGGCGTCGCGTTGCTGGGCATCGTGCTGGCAGGCTGCAGCTCACCGAGCCGCGCGCCCGACATGGGTACCGACGGTGGCCTCCACGACGCCGGGCCCATGGACGGCGGCGCCGCGAGCGACTCGGACATGCAGGGAGACGCGCCGGGAGACGCGTCGCCTCTCGACGTGGACGCGGCGGACGCCCGCCCACCTCCGCTCGGCTGGGCGCTCACGCCCGAGCTGGAGCGGCACGACATGCGCCCCTGTGGGGAGTGGGATCCGGTCGAGCCGACACCCCGCGAGCTGCCTGCCGACACGACGCCTCGCCAGCTCTGGCGCTACTTCGCGTACGACGATCCCCTCTATCGCGCATCAGGCCTACTTAACCAGTACATCAGCCCGAAGCTCTCGGTGGGTCCGGACGGCTCGGTCTACGTGGTAGGGCCCGAGGTCGACCGGGTGATGAAGATCGGGCCCGACGGGCGGCTCCGATGGATGACGGGGGGTGGCCTCCAGCCCGACGTGGAGAGGCTGACCATCGCCCCCGACGGCAGCGTGCTTTTCACGACGCGAGATGCCCGTTCCGAGATGTTGCTGGTCCGGCTCGCCTCGGAGGACGGCAACGTGATCTCGCGCCGCCGCCTGGGCACGGTCGAAGGCGAGGCCTCCATCCCTTGGCCGGTGGCCGCGGGGCCTCAAGGCAGTGTCTATCTGGTTCTCATCGACGGCGCGATCGAAGCGTCGTGCTTCGGCCGGGACGAGCGGCGGTGGAGGCTACGTTTCCGGGACGAGAACGGGCGTTACGCCGGGCCGAGGCTGCTGACGGTGCTGCCCGACGGCAGCCTGTGGGCGTACCTGTCGAACCGCCAGAGCGTCCGTATTGCTTCCGATGCGACCGTGTTGGGCTGGCTCTCCGATGAGCCTATCGCGAGCTCGGCATACCGGACGACCGTCGTTCGCGAGAACGAGCACGTGGTCAGTCACTACGACAGGGTGAACGTTCGCCACGATGTGTGG
>JADZFZ010000646.1 GCA_020854145.1 Deltaproteobacteria bacterium
AACCCATGATCCCTTCGCTGCTTCCCGGTACGCGCTCGAGCATGGTCGATGCAGGCGGCCTGCGGATGCACGTCGTCGAGATGGGCCCGGAAGACGGCGAGCCGGTGATCCTGCTCCATGGCTTCCCCGAGCTCTGGTACTCGTGGCGCTACCAGATGCCCACGCTCGCCGAGTCCGGCTATCGCGTCATCGTGCCCGATCAACGCGGCTACAACCTGACGGACAAGCAGGGACCCTACGACACGAGAACGCTGGTCGGCGACATCGTGCATCTCGCCGATGCGCTCGGGATCGAGCAGCCCCACGTCGTCGGGCACGATTGGGGTGCGTCGATCGCCTGGGCGTACGCGGCGATGTACCCCCACCGCGTCCGGCGCGTGGTCGCCATGAATGGACCCCACCCGGCACTGATGGCGGGTGTGTTCCGCCGACACCCCAAGCAGATCGCGCGAAGCTGGTACATGTTCTTCTTCCAGGTGCCGCTCGTGCCGGAGCGCATGCTGGCCTCGCGCCGCCTCTCGCTCCTGGCACGCTGGTGGTTCGCTTCGGCCAACCCCGAGCGCAACTCCCAACGGGACCTCGACGTCTACGAGGAAGCCGCGCGCCAGCCCGGGGCTCTCCCGGCGATGCTCGGCTGGTATCGTGCGGCCATCCGAGAAGGCGCAATGGGCAAGACGACGATCCCGAGACGCGTCGACGTGCCCGCGTGCGTCATCTGGGGGGAGAACGACTTCGTGCTCGGGCGCGAGTGCAACGAGCCTCTCGCGCGCTACGTCCCCGATCTGCGTATCCACTACGTGCCAGACGCGAGCCACTGGGTGCAGCTCGACAAGCCGCACGAGGTCAATCTCCTCCTCCTGCAGTTCCTCCACGGGTGACGGGGTGACCGAGCGGTTCGTCAGCGCGCCTCTTCTCTACTTCCTCAAGATCGCGGAGACGGGGAGCTTCACCAGCGCGGCGCGCGCCCTCCGCGTGTCGCAGCCATCGCTGTCGGTGGCGATCAAGAAGCTCGAAGAGGACCTCGGCACGACACTCCTCTTGCGAACGCGGCAAGGCGTCTCGCTGACGCGTTCGGGCGAGGTGCTCATGCACCATGCGACGCACGCGAGGCGTACGCTCCAGACGGCGACGGAGGAGATCCACGGGCTCGAGGCCGAGCCGCGAGGGCAGCTGACGATCGGATGCCACGAGAGCCTGGGTGCGTATCTGTTGCCCGGGTTCATGGGCAAGTTCCTCGGTGCTCACCCGAAGATCCGCGTCTCGTTGTGGAACGGCAACTCCCGCGAGGTGCAGCGTGCCGTGGTCGATCGACAGGTCGACGTCGGCCTCGTGGTCAACCCCCAAGAGCACCCCGATTGTGTGGTGGTCCCGCTCTTCGGCGATCGCGTCGAGCTCGTGGTCTCGACGGCGCTCTACACGCGAGTCGGAGCGGACGTCGCGACGTTGCTCTCCGATTACCCGGTTCTCCACGTTCCGGTGCTCGCACAGGTCCAGTACATCCTCGGGGCGTTGGCGCTCTCGGGACGCCGGATCGAGCGACAGATCCCCTGCTCGAGCATGGAGCTCGTCAAGAGCCTCGTCCTCGACGGTGTGGGCGTCGGCATCTTGCCGTTTCGCGTCGCGAGCTACGGAAGCGGCGCCGGCAAGCTCGTTCCGCTCGACGGCGAGCAGCCGCGCTTCGACGACACGATCGCGCTCGTACGACGCTTCGACATGCACATGACCCACGCAGCACGCCTGCTGCTCGACGCGCTCCGCGATCATGGCAAGGCGATGCCGCCCTTGCCGGGCGCTGCCCCCGCGAAGGGCGGCGCCCGTACCAAGAGACGAGACAGATAGGGAAGCTCAGGAGACACGACATGACCGATCACACGCCCGTCACCCTGTTCGGCGAGAGTCACTGGGACAGCCCGTTCGTCTTCACGGCCGTCGTCGCGCTCGAGGAGAAACGTGTTCCCTACGAGGTGGTGCCCTTCGATCTGGACAAGAAGGAGCATCTCGCGAACGAGGCGTTCGTCCGCGGATCCCTGACCGAGCGCGTGCCCGCGATCCGCCATGGCGGGTTCTGGCTCTCCGAGTCTTCGGCCATCGTCGAGTACCTGGAAGAGATCTTCCCGATCCCGAAGCACGACCCTCTGCTGCCGGAAGGGCCCTGGGAGCGCGCCCGTGCACGGCAGGTGATGGCGTGGCTGCGCAGCGACCTCTATGGGCTTCGCGAGGATCGACCGACGACGACGATGTTCTACGAGCGGGCGACCGCGCCCCTGAGCTCGAAGGGACGTGCGGCGGCCGACAAGCTGATTCGGGTGACCGAGGCGCTCTTGCCGAGCACGGGCGCTCCGCCGTTCGGGGTGAACTTCTGTCTCGCCGACGCGGATCTCTCGTTCATGCTCCATCGCCTGATCCTCAACGGGGACGACGTGCCGCCGCGGGTCCGCGCGTATGCCGAGAAGCACTGGGCGCGTCCATCGGTCCAGGTGTTCGTCCGACACGCCCGTTGACGCTCCGAGCCCGCCCGTCGGTGGGCGAGGGAGCTTCTCGCGTGCGTCCGCGCGCTAGCCGGGAATGGATTTGCGTGCGCCGGGAGGGGCGCTGTGGCGCTCTCCGACCATGCGCTCGGCCAGAGAGAGCGCGTCCTGCAGGTCGGAGGTGAACGTCACGTGCTCTCGGGTCTGGGTGAGCTTCGACCGCTCCCAGATGCGCTCGGGCTTCGGGAGCGGGCCGGCGAGCACGATCGTCTTCTTGTCTCGCACCATCGACGCGACGGTCTGCTCGAGCCCGACCATCCCGGTCGCGTCGATGACGGGCACCTTGCTCAGATCGATGACCAGGACGTCGAAGGTGTCTCCCCGGGTCACCATCAGCTGCGACATCGCGTTGGACGCGGCGCCGAAGAAGAGCGGTCCCGCGATCTCGTAGAGCATCACGCGCGCCGGCAACACGCGTCCGTCGGCCTCGTCGCGATTCTGCAGGACGGCGCGTGCCTGGGTGAGCTCGGCCATCCGGCGCATGAAGAGGAGGGCTGCGAGCACCACGCCGACGCCGATGGCGACCACCATGTCGAACACGACGGTGAGGAAGAAGCACGCGAGCAGCACGGCCGTGTCGCTCTTCGGCGCGCGCCGAACGACGCCGACGAAGTGGTGCACCTCGGACATGTTCCACGCGACGAGCAGCAGGAGCGCCGCGAGCGATGCCATGGGGACGAAGGCGACGGCCGGCGCGAGCAGCACGATCGCCAGCAGCACGATCACCGCGTGCCACACCGCCGCGAGCGGAGAGCGAGCGCCGGCGCGGATGTTGGTAGCCGTTCGTGCGAGCGCGCCCGTCGCGGCGATCCCGCCGAACAAGGGTGCGACCAGGTTGCCGATGCCGAGCCCGACGAGCTCGGAGTTGGGCTCGTGCCTGGTCTGCGTCATGCCGTCCGCGATCACGCAGGAGAGCAGCGACTCGATGGCGCCGAGCATCGCGATCGCGAAGGCGCTCGGCATGAGCTCCGACAAGAGCGACCAGCTCGGCAGGCCGGCGCCCCAGGGCAACGCGGGCGACGGCAGCGCACGTGGGATGCCCGCCACCGTGACGCCGTCGATGACCGTGCGGAAGCGCGAGCCGATGGTGGCGACCTCGAAGCCGGGGACGAGCGCGTGGAGCACCGCGGCGCCGACGGTGGCAGCGCCGATGGCGAGCAATGGAGCCGGCACGCGCTTGGTCGCCTTCGGAACGAGCAGCAGCAGCGCGAACGTCACTGCGGCGACGCCGAGCTCGCGAGGGTCGAACGTGCCGCGCGCCGCCCACAACGCACCGAGCTTCTCGGCGTAGTGGTCGGGCATGTGCGCGACCTCGAGGCCGAGGATGTCCTTGATCTGCAGCGTCGCGATCACCACCGCGATGCCCGACGTGAACCCCGTGGTGACGGGATAGGGGATGTACTGGATGAGCTGGCCGAGCTTGGCCACACCCATCCCGATCAGGATCAGCCCCGCCATGAACCCGGCGGTGAGCAGCCCGGTCAGCCCGTGCTTGGTGACGATGGGCGCGAGGATGACGATGAACGCCGCCGTCGGGCCGGTCACCTGGAACTTGCAGCCACCGAGCAGCGCCGTCGCGGCGCCCGCGAGGATGGCGGTGTAGAGCCCGTGCTGGGGCGGCACGCCCACCGCGATCGCGAGCGCCATCGACAGCGGCAACGCGACGATCCCGACGACCGTGCCGGCCATCAGATCGTCCTTCAGGTGCCGCGCGCCGTAGCCCTTCGAGAGCACGCGCCGGAGGGCAGCGGCGAGCGGCAACGGAGGCGGCGGCGTGGAGGAAGCGGACGAGCGCGGCCGTGTGGTATCTGGCACCACGTAGACGATCGCGACTCTACGCCTCGACCTAGGACGGTCAAGTTGGCGACACCTGCTGATAGACTGCGCGCAACGTTTTGGTCTCGCTGCTCAACACCGTTCGCGACATCGAGCGTCTCAGGCAGATCGTCGTCGTGCTGGTCAAGCACGGCTTCGGCGAGGTCGTGCAACGGAGCGGGCTCGGATCGCTGATCCCCGCGGGCACCTCGCGCGATGCACCCAAGGTCTCCGTCGGCGAGCGCGTGCGGCTCGTCCTGCAGGATCTCGGGCCGTCGTTCATCAAGCTCGGGCAGATCATCTCGACCCGCCCCGACATCATCCCGCCCGAGATCATCGCCGAGCTCAAGAAGCTCCAGAGCGACGTCCCGCCCGTGCCCTTCGCGGAGCTGCGCGCCGAGGTCGAGCGCGAGCTCGGCGCGACCATCGCCGACGTCTTCCTCGCGTTCGACGAGGTACCGCTCGCGAGCGCGTCGATCGGGCAGGTGCACCGCGCACGTCTGAAGCCGCCCGCCGGCGAGCCCATCGACGGGCCGCCCATCGACGTCGTCGTGAAGATCCAGCGGCCGGGGATCAAGGCCATCGTCGAGCGCGACGTCGAGCTGCTGCTCATCCTCGCGCGCGCGATCGAGCGCAGCATCCCGGAGTCGCGCATCTACTCGCCCATCGCGCTCGCGACGGAGTTCGATCGCGCCATCACCGCCGAGATGGACTTCGGGCTCGAGGCCGATCACGCGGAACGGTTCGCGCGCAACTTCGAGTCCGATCCGACCGCGCGGTTCCCGAAGGTCTACCGCGCAGCGAGCGCGAAGAAGATCCTCACGATCGAGTTCTTCGACGGCAAGAAGGTCTACGACGCGGTCGCGGGCGGCTTTCCCGGGGAGCACATCGCGAAGACCGCAGTCCACGTGATCCTCAAGCAGATCTTCGAAGACGGCTTCTTCCACGCGGATCCGCACCCCGGCAACGTTCTCATCATGGGGACTCCCGAGGCACCCGTGCTCGGCCTCATCGATCTCGGGCAGGTCGGGCGGCTCACGACGGAGCTTCGCGATCGGACGATCGACCTGATGGTGGCCGTCGTGCGACAGGACACCCAAGGCATCGCCGACTGCCTCTATGCGATAGGCCGTCCCACCAAGCGGATCGATCGCGCCAAGTACGACGCCGAGGTGGCCTTTCTCTCGGAGCGCTACCTCGGTAAGCCGCTCAAGGACATCGAGCTCTCCTTCCTGATTCGCGACATCGTGCAAGGCGCGGTGAAGTACGGGCTCGAGATCCCGCCCGACTTCCTGCTCGTCGGCAAGGCGCTCATGACGGTCGAGGGCGTCGGCAAGGAGATCTACCCGGAGCTCGACATCTTCAGCGAGGTCCGCCCGTACTTCCTGCGTCTGCTGCGTCTACGGTACAGCCCCGAGCGCATCGGCAACGACGCGCTGCGGATCGTGACGCGATTGTCGGGTGTCGCGACGACGATGCCCGAGCAGGTCGGCGAGATCCTCGACGACCTCCGCAAGGGTCGGCTCGTCATCATGACGAGCAACCCGGCAGTCCCGTCGGCGGTCGACCTGCTCGGAAGGCGAATCTTCCACGGTCTCGTGGTGGCCTCGCTCGTGGGCGGAGGAAGCGTGCTCCTCGCCTCGGGCGCGACCGGCCACTACGTGATCGGCGGCGCACTGCTGGTGATCGCCGTGATCTGGCTCATCGGCCATCTCGGCCTGGCCTGGTGGGCCGCCCGCAGCGTCCGCAAGCTCCGGCGCTGAACGATGCTCGTCTCCCTCTCCCCGGCATCCGGGGAGGGGAGGGGTCGATCGAGACGAGACGAGCGGGCTTCGCGAACGGCTGCGATCAGGAGGCGCCGAGCACGTTCAGGGCGCTGCCGGCCTTGAACCAGGCGATGTGCTCGGCGTTGAGGGAGTGGCGGAGCTCCACGCGGTCCTGGGTACCATCGTCGTGCGCGAAGACGGCGAAGACGGGCTTGCCGGGAGCGATGTCGAGGACGTCCTCGAGCGTGACGCGGTCGGTCTCGCGGACCTTGTCGTAATCGGCGGAGGAGGCGAACGTGAAGGGCAGGACTCCCTGCTTCTTCAGGTTCGACTCGTGGATTCGCGCGAAGCTGCGGACGATGATGGCTGCGGCGCCGAGGAATCGCGGAGACATCGCGGCGTGCTCGCGGCTCGAGCCTTCGCCGTAGTTCTCGTCGCCGACGACGACCCAACGGAGACCGCGTGCCTTGTAGTCGCGGGCGACGGCGGGGACGTCTTGCCCGGCGGCTCCGCTCAGAAGGTTCTTCGTCTTGCCGCGCTCCGCCGTGAACGCGTTGATCGCGCCGGTGAACATGTTGTCGCTGATGCGATCGAGGTGACCGCGGTAGCGGAGCCACGGTCCCGCGGGAGAGATGTGATCCGTGGTCGTCTTGCCTCTGGTCTTCAGGAGAAGAGGCATGGAGCGCATCTCGTCCCCGCTCTTCGGGGGCGCGAAGGGTGCGAGCACCTGGAGACGCTCGCTGTCGGGCGAGATGTGCACGGCGATGGCGCTGCCGTCCTTCGCGGGAGCGACGTAGCCCTCCGCCTTGAAGACGAAGCCCGAAGGCGGCAGCTCCGGGGCCTGCTTGGGCGCGACCAGATGGAAGGTCGAACCGTCGGGCGCGGTGATCGCGTCTTTCGTCGGATCGATCGCGAGCGTGCCCGCGACCGCGTAGGCGACCACGATCTCGGGAGAGCCGATGAAGGACAACGTCTCGGGGTTGGCGTCGTTGCGGCCCGGGAAGTTGCGATTGTAGGAGCTGACGATCGAGTTCTTCTCACCCTTCTTCACGTCGTCGCGCTTCCACTGACCGATGCAGGGGCCGCACGCGTTGGCCAGCACCGTGGCACCCATCTTCTCGAGCGAGGCCATCTGCCCGTCGCGCTCGATGGTCGCCATGATCTGCTCGGATCCGGGTGTCACGAGGAGCGGAGTGGAGGGGCGGGTCACGCCGTGCGCCGCGGCCTGCTCGGCGACGTCGGCGGAGCGCGAGATGTCCTCGTAGGACGAGTTGGTGCACGAGCCGATGAGCGCGGCGCGGATCGTCGTGGGGTATCCCTCCTTCGCGGCGGCCTCCTTCACCTGCGAGATGGGGCGCGCGAGGTCGGGCGTGTGCGGGCCGACGAGATGGGGCTCGAGCTTCGAGAGGTCGAGCTCGAGCAGGACGTCGTAGAACTTCTCGGGGTGTGCATCGACCTCCGGGTCGTTGCCGAGGAGGTCGGCGTTCTTCCGGGCGAGATCGGCGAGCTCGGCACGACGCGTCGCGCGCAGATATGCATCCATGCGGTCGTCGAACGCGAAGAGGCTCGTCGTGGCGCCGAGCTCTGCACCCATGTTGGTGATGGTGCCCTTGCCCGTTGCGCTGATGCTCGCGGCGCCGGGGCCGAAGTACTCGACGATGCGATTGGTGCCGCCTTTGACGGTGAGCTGGCCGAGCACCCACAAGATGACGTCCTTCGGTGCGGTCCAGCCGGACAGAGAGCCGGTCAGCCGGACGCCGACGAGGTTGGGCTGCAGGACCTCCCAGGGGAAACCCGCCATCGCGTCCACGGCGTCCGCGCCGCCGACGCCACACGCGATCATGCCGAGACCGCCGGCATTGGGGGTGTGCGAGTCGGTGCCGATCATCAGGCCACCGGGAAAGGCATAGTTCTCGAGGACGACCTGGTGGATGATCCCGCTTCCGGGCTTCCAGAAGCCGATGCCGTACTTCGACGAGACCGACGCCAGGAAGTCGTAGACCTCGCGGTTCTCGTCGAGCGCGACGAGCTTGTCCTTGCTGGCGCCGACGTGCGCGCGGATGAGATGGTCGCAGTGGACGGTGCTCGGCACCGCGACCTCGGAGCGCCCCGAGGTCATGAACTGCAGGAGCGCCATCTGCGCGGTGGCGTCTTGCATGGCGACGCGATCGGGGCGGACCTGCAGGTACGCCGTGCCCGCGCCGAGCTCCTGCGTCGCGGGAGCGTCGAGGTGGCCGAGGAGGATCTTCTCGCTCAGCGTGAGCGCGCGTCCGAGGCGCTTGCGCACGGTGACGAGGTTGTCGCGCGTGCGGGCGTAGGTGCCCGCGACCAGATCGGGGGTGCTTTCGATGGTGGCCATGGTCGGTCCTTGTCTCGTGTTCGGCCCACCGCGTAGCACGGATCGGGGACCGCGGTGGTGGCGCGGGTGCGGTGGCGCGCGGTTATCGGACGGGCGCGCCCGCGCACGGTAGGCTCACGACCCGTGCGGGACGGGCGCAGGACGAGAGCGATCGCGCGCGCGAGCGTCGCGCTCGTGTGCGCGGCGGTGGCGGCCGGAGCCCTCGCGCAGGGACGCACGACGGGGCGGGAGCCCGCGGACGACGCCACGCCGCGCCGCGGGACCGAGCGCGCGATGGGCGCGCGCGCGGGACGTGAGGTGTCGCTCGCGGCGGCGGGCGACGTGCTCGCCCACGGGACGGTCGAGGCGACGGCGAGGCGTTACGCGTCGCGCGGCGGCTACCTCTACGCGCTCGGCGCCGTGCGCGCTTCCGTCGAGAGCGCCGACGTCGGTTTCGTCAACCTCGAGACGCCGCTGACGACGCGCTATCGCGAGGTCAACACGAGCCGTTGGCCACCGACGCTCGGGAGCGACTACGGGCTCGAGCGCGCGATCTCGATGACCGGGTTCGACGTCGTGAGCGTGGCCAACAACCACGCGCTCGATCAGACCGAGTCGGGGCTCGCCGAGACCGTCGAGCGACTGCGTGCCGCGAGGCTGGGCGCGATCGGCGCAGGCCCGACGGTCGACGAGGCCTATGGCGCGTGGGTGGTGCAGCCACGCGGCGTGCGCGTCGCGTTCGTGGCGTTCACGCACCCGATGAATCCGGTAGGCAGCGTGCCCGCGCGTCGCGTGGGCACGGGAGCGCGAATGTACGTTGCGCGACTGTGGGACCAGGAGCGCGTGGACGCGGCCATCCGGCGGGCACGCGAGCAGGCGGACGTGGTCGTCGTGTCGGTGCACTGGGGAGGCAACGAGCAAGCGGAGAGCGTGTCGCGGCAGCAACGACGTCGGGCGCGCGACATGGTGGAAGCGGGAGCGGACGTGGTGCTCGGGCACGGGCCGCACAGGATTCACCCCGTCGAAGAGATGGAGTCGGCGCGCGGGGGTGCGTTGGTCGCGTACTCGCTCGGGAACCTGATCTCGAACATGGGATATCGGTATCGACGGGGAATGCGATTGACGGGGATGACGCACCCGAGCAATGGGCATCCCGGCAACCGCGACGTCGTCGTGTTGCGGGTCACGGCGCGCGTCTCGTCGGAGGGACGCGTGGAGATCGGCGACGTCACCGCGGATCTCTATTGGACCGACAACGTGGCAGCGGGCGACATCCGCGAGGTGCGCGTGGTGCCGATCCGCGCGATGGAGTCGCCCTTGCGCGAGGAGCGCGAGACGGCCATGCGCGCGGCGCTCGGACCTCGGGTGCAGGTCACCTCGCCGGGTAGGTAGGCACCGTTGGCGAGAGAGCCGAGAGTCGAGCTCGAGATCGATGGAAGGATCGTCACCGTCTCGAGCCCCGGCAAGGTGGTGTTTCCCCGGCTCGGGCTGACGAAGCTCGACTTGATCCGGTACTACGCGGCAGTCGCGCAAGGCGCGATGCGAGGGGTGCGTGATCGACCGGTCTTGTTGAAGCGGTTCGTCGATGGCGCCGAGGGAGAGCCCTTCTTCCAGAAGCGGGCACCGGGAACGCGGCCCGACTGGATCGAGACCGTGGAGCTCTCGTTCCCGTCGGGCCGTACGGCGCACGAGGTGGTCATCCGGGACGCGGCAACGCTGCTGTGGACCGTGCAGATCGGGTGCATCGACTTGAACCCACATCCGGTGCGTGCGGGAGATCTCGAGCACCCGGACGAGCTGCGCATCGACCTGGACCCGATCCCCGGTGTGCCGTGGTCGCAGGTGCGCGAGGTCGCGATGGTGACCCGCGGAGCGCTCGAGGACCTGGGTCTCGTGGGATGGCCGAAGACGTCGGGGTCGCGCGGGATGCACGTGAACGTGCGGATCGAGCCACGATGGACCTTCGACGAGGTGCGCAGAGCGGCGCTCGCGATCGCGCGCGAGGTGGAGCGCAGAGCCCCCGAGATCGCGACGAGCCGATGGTGGAAGGAGGAGCGACGTGGCGTGTTCCTCGACTACAACCAGAACGCGAAGGACCGCACCGTGGCATCGGTCTACTCGGTGCGGCCCACCCCGGATGCCCGCGTCTCGACGCCGCTGCGATGGGACGAGGTGCCCACGGTGGAGGCCGAGGCGTTCACCGTCGCCACCGTGCCGGCGCGGTTCGAGTCGATGCCCGATCCGGTCGCGGGCATCGACGATGCCGTGTGCTCGCTGGCATCGACGATGGAGCTGGCCGCGAGCCAGGAAGATCGGGTGCCCCGTTCTCCGCGGACGAGGTCGTCGTCGTCCGAGAACGAAGGTGTGACGACGCGACGACGTTCGCCGACCGAGAGGCGACGATCGGCATTCCCCATGCTGGAGATCGCCCGAGCCGACAAGAAGGAAGACGCGCTCGCCGGGCTCGAGCGATGGAAAGCGCGGCACCCGGGTGTCGTGCCGTACCTCGAGCCCGCCGACATCCTGGTAGACGCGATGCGGGGCCGGTATCGGACCTGGACGCGGATCCGGGTGAACCTGGTTCACGTGCCCGAGGCGGAACGGCCGCCGCAGGAGGCGTTGGAGGCGGACTACGACCCGTGGCGGCGAGGGCGCGACAGTGGCTCGGAGGCCTGAGAAGCAGGGGCGCGCGACGGATTGGAACAGCTCGCCTCGGAACGACGTGATTCCGATGGGTTAGGTAGGTCGATCCTGTCCCCCGGCGAAGAGTGCGGCGAGCTCGATGGGTGGGGTGGTGGCGAGCTGGTCGTAGCGGCAGGCGGAGGGGGGCTTGTCGGGTCGCCAGCGTCGGAAGGTGGTGGTGTGGCGGAATCGGCTGCCCTGCAGATGGTCGTAGCCGACCTCGCAGACGAGCTCGATGCGCAAGGGCTCCCAGGAGAGGTCTTTGTCGGCGTTCCAGCGGCTGGTCATGCCGGGGCGCCGCGTCGATTGCGATTGATCCCGAGTCGCCCATTCTCGCCACGGGTGGTTCGTGAGCGCGTCTCGGCGATAGGGGGCGAGCGTCTCGGCGAGCTCTCTGCGCTTGGCCATCGTGAAGGACGAGGTGACGCCGAGGTGGTGCAGCTCGCCCGCGTCGTCGTAGAGGCCGAGAAGCAGGGAGCCGACGAGCGTGCCGGGGCCGTTCTTGTGCCAGCGGAAGCCCGCTACCACACAGTCGGCGGTGCGCGCGTGCTTGACCTTGAGGAGCGCACGTCTGCCTGGCTGGTAGGTGCCGTCGAGCTTGCGTGCGATGACCCCGTCGAGACCGGCACCCTCGAAGCGATGGAACCAGTCTTCGGCCAATTGGCGATCGGTCGTCGCGGGCGTGAGGTGAATCGGCGGGCGGGCGTCGCGGAGCGCGAGCTCGAGGAGGGCACGACGCTCGCGCTGGGGTCGCGCGCGCAGGTCGGAGTCGCCCTCGGCGAGCAGGTCGAACGCGACGAACGAGGCAGGGATCTTCTTCGAGAGCATCGCGACGCGCGAGGCGGCCGGGTGCAATCGAAGCTGCAATGCGTCGAAATCGAGCCCCTGGGGACCGGCAATCACGATCTCGCCGTCGACGACCGCGCGATGGGGCAGACCCTCGCGCAGCGGGCCCTGCAGCTCCGGGAAATAGCGATCGAGGGGACGCAGATCGCGGCTCTGCGTGTAGACGGTGTCGCCGTCGCGAAAGACGATGGCGCGAAAGCCGTCCCACTTGGGCTCGAACAGCCAGTCGTCGCCGGGCGGCAGCGCGTCGGTCAGCTTCGCCAGCATGGGCTCGATCGGAGGCTCGATGAGATGGGCCACGACTCACCCCGAAGGGCTGAAGACGAAGGGATAGACGACGGTCACGACGCCACCTTCGGGCGCGGGAAACGTCATCCGACGCACGGCGCCTTCGACGCAGCGTTCGGTCTCGGCGTGCCCGAGCGTGGATTGCGACACCGTCGCGCTCTGGACGGCTCCAGCGTTGCCGATGACGAATCGGACGGTGACGCGTCCCGCGGCGTCGGGACGCTCGAGCAGCAGCTGCTCGTAGCAGCGTCGCACCGAGGCGATGTTCCGCCGGATGACACGCTGGATGACGTCGCGCGGGAGGCTGCCCATCACGGCGTCGGGTGTGCCGGTGACGGGTGAGCTCGTGGCGCGATCGGCGCCGAAGCCGGTGCCGAGACCGCCGAGCCCGAGCCCGCCCCCGGGCGGCGCGGCCGCGGGTGCGGCGGGGTTGCCGGGAATGGCCCGGTCACGAGGAGCGGCACGTATCCGAGGGCACCGACGCGGTCGGCGATGCGCACGAGATCGCCTGCGGTCGTGTCGGGGCGCCAGGCGATGTAGACGATGCGATCAGGGTCGTCGTTCTCTCGGGAAGGGCGCTCGCTCGATGCGGCGGACACGGTGAAACCGGGTCGATCGGCGTCGGGACGCGTACGCACGACCAGAGAGCGGTTCTCGACGGTGCCGTGGAAGAGGACGGGATCGGACGCGGCGACGTCGGGGAGCAACGCCGGCGGGAGCAGCACGAAGCGGGCACGCGGGGCTTCGGCGATCCCCGCCAGCAGCGGAGAGGCGACGCGCGCGTTCGTGCGTCGCTCGGGGGTCGTCGCGGCATCGGGGGACAGACCGACGAGCAGGATCGATCGCGCACCGGCCTCGAGCGCGGCCGCGAGCACCTGGGTCACGCGATCGCCGGCGACGCGCGCGTCGAACGCGATGGAGAGGCCCGGAGCGTCGCGAAACGTCCGATTCTCGCGCATGAAGGGCGAGCGCAACAACCGAGGAGCCAAGAGATCCTCGACCGTCTCGCGTTGCGTGCGCGGTCGCGGGGGCGGCTCGTCGGGGGGTGCCGGCGGCAGCCGGGCTCGGATCTTCGACGCGAGCGTCTTCTGCGCGGGTGCGAACGCGAGGGAGGCGAGATCCATCGCGTCGTTCGAGCGAACGACGATCCGTCGGGTGTCGACCACGAGGGGCTCGCCGGGATCTTCGGTGCCCGACACCTCGGTGGCCACGAACGACGACTCGCCCGCCCAGGGCGCGGAGCCTTCGTCGAGCGTCGCGTCCCAACGCGAGAAGCTCGGCCATGCGAGCAGACCCGCGACCACGACGAGCGCGACGCCGCCCGCGATGCGGCCGGTGTCGGGCCGGGCCCGAACCGCCGACCACGCGGCGAGCGCGACCGCCGGGAGCACTGCCAACGCGATGGCAATCGCGTCCATCCGTCGAGCCGCGGCGAGCTCGTCCGCTGCGCGCAGCGCGAGCGCCGCCCTGGAGTCCGCGGACGCTCCCGCGAAGGCGCGGAGCACCGCGAGCAGGTCGAGCGTGGAGAGCGCGGCCGACACGAGCACGAGCGCGAGCACGCCGAGGACCCCCGACGCTGCGGCGAGCGCGCCGCTGCGAGCGTGAGGCTCGTCGCGGCCGGCGCCCGCGCCCGCGAGCGCGACGGTCAGGACCGACGCGCTCGCGATCAGCACGCCGAGCACACCGCCGAGGCCGCGATGGCCACCGACGAGGCCGATGACGAGCGCGACGAGAGCCGGCAGCGCGAGGACGGCGATCGACGCGCCGAGCGCGCGTCTCGCGGGCGCGCGTTGAGCGAGCGAACCGAGCGCGAGACCGAGGCTTGCGGCGGCGAGCAACGTCGCGCCCGAGAAGCCACCCGCGACGCGCGCGAGCCCCGCCTCGGAGATCCCCTGCGCCAGCAAGGCCGCGCGCATCGAGGCGTCCACCTGCGTGAGCGCCTGCTCGACCATGCGCATCCCGAGCGCGCTTCCGGCCAGGCCGCCGAGCCAGGGCAAGGACGCCGTGAGCGCCACGAGCGCAGTCGGGACACGAGATCCGCGGCCTTCGAAGAAGAGCAACGCGGCCGTCGCGGCCGCGCCCGCGAGCGCGCCCAGGATCACGAGCGCGGCGGCGGGCCCGCCCATCTCCCGGAACGCGTGCACCACGCTGGTGCGCGTCGCCGCGGCCGTCGCGAGCACGCCGAGCGGCGTGCCCACGAGCGCGACGAGCACGACCGCCGCCGCGACGGAGGCCAACGCGGTGCTGGGCTTTCGCGGCTCGTCCATGCGCCGCGAGCGTACGTCCATACCCGGCGCGCCTTCTACTCGCTTCGATCCCGGGCGAAGCCACCGCCGGCTACGGGGCGTGCGGCTGCGCGACGAGCCCGACGATCGCTTCGGCGATCTGCGACAACGACACGATCGTGGTCGCTCCGCCGTGCACGATGGCCGCGCGCGGCATGCCGTAGACGATCGACGACTCCTCGTCTTGGGCCCAGGTCACGCCGCCGGCGCGCGCGACCGCGATCAACCCGCGCGCTCCGTCCTCGCCCATCCCGGTCAAGACGATCGCGGCAGCGCGGTCGCGGTAGGCGCGCGCGACCGACGAGAAGAGCCGATCAGCCGATGGGCAGTGCCCGCCGGTCGCGGGCTCGACGCGGAGCACGCCGCCGGGGTCGATCTCGAGATGGTGGCGGTCGGGAGGCAGGTACACGCACCCGGCCACGGCGTGTTGCCCCGAGGTCGCGACGCGGACGTCGAGCGGCGAGACCGACGCGAGCCAGCGCACGAGCCCTTCGCCGAAGCCGGGTGCCATGTGCTGCGCGACGAGCAGCGGAGCCGGGAACGACTGCGGCAGGCCGCCGAGGATGGTCGCGAGCGCCGGTGGACCGCCGGTCGAGGCCGCGATCGCGACGACGTCTACGCGACGGTCCGCCGCTCGCGCGATGACGATCGGCCGACGAGACGAGACGCGCCCGGCGTCGTCGTTCGTGGGGCAGGGCACCGCGACGGGAGCGGTCGGCGTCGTGTCGCCCGGAGCCATCGCACGGCGGCGCACGACGGGGACGGCCGCCATCAACCGCACGGAGGTCGTCAATCGCCTCGCGAATCGCTCGATCTCCTCGGGCCCGCTCGCCGGCTTGGCGACGAGCTCGAGCGCGCCGGCCTCGATGGCGCGCAGCGAGAGGTCGCCCCCGTCGCGCTCGTCCTTGACGCCCGTGACCACGATGATGCGACACGGACGCTCCTGCATGATCCGTCGGATCGCCTCGATGCCGTCCATGTTCGGCATGCGCACGTCCATCGTGACGATGTCGGGCTCGAGCCGCCTGGCCTCGCGGACGGCCTGCAGACCGTCGCCCGCTTCGCCCACGACGGCGATCTCGGGCACGGCGCTCAGCACCTCGACGACGAGGCTGCGCATGGTGCTCGAGTCGTCCGCGACGAGCACTCGGATCGGCCCGGCAGCGTGTCGGGTGCTCACGCGAGGAGCCTGCCTCCGAGGGTGTCGCGACGTGAGCGTCGGCCGATGGCACCGTTGACCTCGGCCAGCAGCCGACCGCCGTCACACTCGCGTTTGCCGAGGAAGCCGTCCGCCCCGACGGCGAGCCCGCGGCGTCTGTCCTCGTCGCTGTCGAGGTTCGACACGAGCACGATCGGCAACGAGGCGGTGCGTGGGTTGGCGCGCGTGCGACGCGTGAGCTCGTAGCCGTCGACGCCCTCCATGTGGATGTCGCACACGACGACGTCGTATCGTCCGCGTGCGAGGAGCTCGAGCGCGTGCGCGCCGCTCCCGACCGTGTGCACGGTGTATCCGCCGGCTTCGAGCATCACGCGGTGCAGCGCACGTGCGGTGAGCGAGTCGTCCACGACGAGAGCGCGCTGCGCGGCGTGCCGCGCGGGTGCCGTGGTGCGCTGTCCGACGAGCCAATCGGCCGAGAGCACGAGGAGCAGCTCGCCTCCGGGCATCGTCGCCGCGCCCTGGTAGGCGAGCAGGTGACGCAGCTCCATGGAGAGCGGGCGGATCACGAGGTCCCAGTCGCCGACGACCTCGTCCACCACGATCGCGCACCGCTCGTTCTGCGACGACAGCACCACCACGGGTTGGCCGGCCGAGGGAGCCAGCGGCTCTCGCGTGCGCAGGACGCCGCCGAGATCGAGGAGCGGGAGCAACGTGCCCTGGTGGACCAGCGCGAGATCGTCGCGCATCGGATCCACCGCGTCGGGCGATGCCGTGATCACGCGCTCGACGGCGAGCGTGGGCAGGCCGAGCTGCAGCTCGCCGGCCCGAACCACGAGCACCGGGAAGCTGCCGAGCTCGAGCGGCAGGCTGAGCGTGAAGCGAGTGCCGCGTCCCGGGTCGGAGACCACCTCGACGCGACCTCCGAGCGTCTCGACCTGCCTGAGCACGACGTCGAGCCCGACGCCCCGACCAGACAGGTGATCGGCGCTCGTGCGGGTGGAGAGGCCGGACGTGAAGATGAGCTTCTCGATCTCGTCTTTCGAGAGCGCGGCTGCCTGCTGCGGAGTGACGTGCGTGAGCTCGACCGCCATCTGCCGGATGCGGTCGATGTCGATGCCGCTGCCGTCGTCCTGGATGACGACGAAGACGACGTTGCCCTGCTGCTCGGCACGGACGTGCACGGTGCCTTCGGCAGGCTTTCCCAGCGAGACGCGTGTCTCGGGCGGCTCGATCCCGTGATCGACTGCGTTGCGCACGAGGTGAACGAGCGGGCTCTTGAGCGCGTCGGCGACGCGACGATCGATCGCGACGTCCCTGCCGCTGGTCTCGAGACGTGCGCGCTTGCCGGTCATGCGACACGCGTCGCGCACCACGCGTTGCAGCGGCTCGACGACCACGCGCATGGGCACGGTGCAGATGGCCTTGAGGCTCGACTCGAGCGCATCGACGATGTCGGCGGCCTCGTCCCGATCGGACGACAGAGCGCGTCTGAGGTCGACGAGCGCCGTGTCCGTGGAGCCGCTTCTCGCGGGCACCTCGGCCTCGAGCAGCTCGCGCGCCTTCTGGACGCGTCGGAGCTCGGCGTCGAGCCGTAGCCGGAGCTCGCGAAGACGTTCGACGTCGCGCATCAGCCCGACGACCTGCCCGGCCTCGACGCGCCAGCTCGACGCGATCTTGGTATCGGTGCCCGGCGAGCTTCCACGCGTGGTCGGCGGCGTCGTGAAGACCTGACGCCCCTCGCTGGCGGACCCCGTCGGACGCGGATAGGCGATGGTCGGCGAGCTCGCCATCGACGTTCGTGGCGGCTTCTGCTCGACCGGCTCGCCGACCTCGACGCCGACGACGGCTTCTTCGCGGACGGGAGCGGACGGAGTCGGTTGGGCCCGGTCCGACGCGACGGGCTCGAGCGGCGGCGGTGCGCCGGCGACGTCCGCGCTCGCGATGACGAGCGCGAGCAGCTCGTCGAGCCCCGAGAGCATGCGATCGACGAGCGGGGACGGCAGCGCCTGCGGGCGTCTCCGGTACGGATCGACGACGTCTTCGAGCTCGTGCGCGAGCGCCGCCACGGCGCGCAGCCCGAGCGCATCGGAGGTGCCCTTCAGGTTGTGCAGCCCCCGGAACAGCGACTCGTAGGAGCTCGCCACGGAGGTGCCCTCGGCGCGCTCGACCTCGAGCACGAGCAGCGTCAGCGACGCGCAGGTCTCGCGCGCCTCCTGCACGAAGCTCTTCATCAGCTGCCGTCGAAGCGCTTCAGATGCCATCGGTCGGGTCCTGTGCTCCGACGCGGGCGACGGGCGCCGTCTCTGCCAACATCGCGTCGAAGCGCCGCACGATGATCGGCAGATCGAGCAGCCGCACGACGCGCAGATCCTCGGTCGTCACGTCGGCGAGGCCCTCGGCGTGAACGATCGCCGAGCGAATGGCCGATTCTCGTAGGGTGTCGGCTCGCGGGATCTCCTCGGCGTCGAGCGCCAGCAGACGACCCCCCTCGATCTCGATCACGAGCAGCACGGCCGGATCGCGTCTCATGCCGCCGAGCCCCAACAGCGATGCGAGGCTGAGCGCGGTCAGCGTCGTGCCCTGGAAGCGCAGGATGCCGATCACGGGCGGAGGGGCGAGCGGGACCGGCGTCACGCGCCGCAGGGGGATGGCCGCACGGAGCGATCGCAGATCGATGGCCGCGACGAGCGCGCCGATCGGGAATCGCGCGACGGCGCGCACCTCCTCCGCGTCGAGCGGGCTCGACGCGACCGAGGCCGCGCGCGCGGCGCGTTCCTCGAGCGTTCGCTCCACGCGCTCGTTCATGCCGTCGTCGCCGTGGGCGGGCTTCGACACGCGTCAGCCCTTCCCTTCGAGAAACGCGCGGGCCGACGTCGCGTAGAAGACGACCGGCATCTCCTCGGGGCCGGGAACGCGCATCTCCGGCGGCAGCTGTCGGGTACGTGCGAGCAACGTCCGCATCAGACGCTCCGCCTTGTCGCGCCGGCCGACGCGCTGGTGGAACAAGGCGCATTCGAGCAACCCGGGCAGGTACCCTGGCGCGGTCGTCTCGAGCTCGGCCAGGGCGGCCGCGGCCCTGCGCAGGTCTCCCCGCTCGATGTGATCGAGCGCCGCGACGTGGAGCGCGACCGCCGGCGGCTCGGGATCGGCGCCGGCGCTCGTTCGCGCCGAGGCCCCCTCTCCCAGACCGGGCACGCGATCGGGGTGAGGGGTGGGCGTTGGAGCCGGAGCCGGAGGCCGCGTCACCGCGCGCATGGATCCCGACGACGTCTTGCCCCGCGCCGTCGGACGCGCGCGCCCTTCGCTCGTCGCGGCCCTGGCGCGAGGTGAAGCTGGCCTGCGCGTCTCCGGCCTCGCCGCGGCCTCGCCGGTCTGGAGCCCGGAGCCGGTCGTGCGCGCATGCCCGTAGACGCACAGCTCGGGAGGGCTGACGAGCACGAGCCCGGGCTGAGCGCTCGCGAGATCGGCAGGCGCGAAGACGATCACGCCTTCCGGAGCGAGCGCCCGCCGGAGGTGCGCGCACACGCGGCTCGCGGCATCGGCGCTCAGGTACACGAGCACGTTGCGGCAGAGGACGATGTCGAACAGCCCGTGGACGCTCGGGAGCGGATCGAGCAGGTTGTGCGTCGCGAAGGTCGCGAGGGGTCGCAGGTGCTTCGCGACGACGAGCCTGCCCGCCGCGTCCTCGTGGGTGACCGGGTAACGCGGTGCCGTGCGCGACGAGCGCCGTGGGTAGACTCCGTGCGCGGCAGCCACGAGGTTGCGCTCGACGAGATCCGTTCCGAGCACCTCGACCTTCGCGCCCGTCGCGACGTGGGCGCGCAAGAACGACGCGATGGACCAGGCCTCCTCGCCCGTCGCGCACCCCGCGCTCCACGCGCGAACGACGCCCCGTCGCGACACGATGCGCTCGAGAGAGAAGCATCGCGCCAGCCAATCGAAGTGCTCGCCTTGGCGGAAGAAGTACGTCTCGCCCACCGAGACTGCCTCGGCGAGCGCCGCGACGCTCGACCGCTCTCCGGCACGCGCCCGGGCGAGGAACCGTTCGAGCTCGTCTCCGGACGAGAGCAGCTTCTGCAGCCGCCGTCCCAGGGTCGTCCTGTGCACCGCGTCGGCGCGAAAGCCCGTCCACCGCGACGCGAGCTCGGTCAGCTCGTCGAGCACGTCGTGACCGATCGTGATCGACGCGCTCAACTCGTCCGTCCTCGCGCGATGGCGCCGCGCAAGGCCGCCAGGAGCGCTCCATGCCCCACGGGCTTGCGCAGCACCGCGTAGGCTCCGGCGGCGAGGCCTCGGGCCTCGAGCTCGCTCTCGTGGCTCGCCGTCAGCAGCACGACGGGGATCCGCCTTACCTCCGGGCGAGCCTCGGCGTGCAGCGCCTCGACGAGCTCGACGCCATCCATGTCTCGCATGAGGACGTCGGCCAGGATCACGTCGGGGACGGTCAGACGCGCGAGCGCCATGGCACGCTGCGCCGAGCTCGCCTCGACGCAGGTGTACTCGGCGGCCACCGGCGCCAGCAGCTCGCGCACGATGCCGCGCATCGTCTCGCTGTCGTCTACGACGAGCACCTTTCGCATCAGGTCTCGGCCGCCGCTTCGAAAGAGCGCTCCAGCAGCCCACGGAGACGCCGCAGCACGCCGGCGCGGACGAGCGAGCCCGAGCGCAGCACGACCATCGGGCCGCGTGCGGACACGACCACGCCACGGCAGAGGTCGCGGAGATCCGAGTGACCCAGGCCGGCGACGCGCGATGCGGGACGCCAGGCGCCCGGCGGAACGTCCTCGGGGTCGTGCACGCGGTCCACGCGCAGCGCCAGGCGCACACCTTCCGCTCCACCGAGCACGACGAGCTTGCGGGCGAGGCGTTCGCTCCGCGGCGGGCGCCGGAGCCTGCGTGCGAGATCCAAGACGACGATCGGCTCCCCGTGCAGGACGAACATCTCGCGCAGGTACGACGGGCCCGAGACGAGGGGCCTCGTCGCGAGCTCGTCGAGCACCGAGGCGATGTCGCGCACCGCGATCGCGACCGAGGCCCCCCCGGACTCGATCACCAGCACGGAGTCGGGACCCGGATCGTCACCGCTCGCGAGCGACAGGACACGCGCCACCGTGGCGACGAGCTCCTCGGGGTCCACCGGCTTGGGCAGGAACTCCGCGCCGAGCGCGCGGACCTCTGGGCCGCGGTGCACCTGCGACGAGACGATGACGACGGGGATGGACGCGAGCTCCGGATCGGCCTTCATCGCGCGGAGCACGTCGTCGCCGTTCATCGCGGGCATCGCCAAGTCGATCAGCGCCACGTCCGGTCGGAGCTGCCGGATGCGCGCGAGCCCTTCCGCTCCGTCCGAGGCCGTCGTGATCGCGTAGCGATCCTCGAGCGCCGCTCGCTCGAGCGCGAGGAACGTCTCGCTGTCGTCGACGATCACGACGTGGGGGCGCGCCCCGTCGGAGGGCGCAGCGGGCTGACCGGCAGCGGGACGCGTCACGGGCTCATCCTTTGGCGAACATCCTCCGGTACCTTTCGGCGACGTCCGCGACCTGCTTCGAGACGTCGCGCAGGGTCGCCGACGCGCTGCGCAGCGACTCCAGCCGCTGCACGGTCTCGTTCATCATCGTCGTCTGGTCGGTCACCGCGGTGAAGATCTGTCCGATGCCCGCGTTCTGCTGGTTGACCGCGGCGGCGATCTGCCGCGCCCAACCCGAGCTCTCGCGGGTGATGGTCGCGAGCTCCCGCAGGTGCTCGCCGGACGCGCGCGCCTGTTGCGCTCCCGACTCCATGCGCTGCCGGCCCTGCTCCGTCCCCTGCGACGCGCGCCGTGCGGCGGTCGCAACGTCCTCCAGGATCGCGCGTACGCGCGTCGTGGCCTGGATGGATTGGTCGGCGAGCGCTCGGATCTCTCGGGCGACGACGCCGAAGCCGCGGCCGTGCTCGCCCGAGCGCACCGCTTCGACGGCCGCGTTGAGGGCCAACATGTTCGACTGATCGGCGAGATCCTTGACCGTCTCGGTGATCTCCCCGATCTGTGCGGTGCGCCGGGACAGATCCGCGATCGTCTCGGCGATGCCGTCGACCTGTGCGCGGATCTCCGCGAGCCCGGTGAGACTCTGCTCGACCGCCAGCTCACCCGCGCGGCTCACGTCGTCGGCGCGCTCGGCCATGCGGAGCACCTCTTGCGCGCGCTCGGCCGCCAACAGCGACGTCTGCTTGATCTCGTGCGCGGTGACCTGCGTCTCCTGCAAGGCGGCTGCTTGGCGAGTGACCGCCTCACCTTGTCCGCTCGCCTGCGTCTCGATGTTGCCGACCGCCTGCGTGAGCTGATCCGCTGCGGCCTGCAGCGTGCCCATCGTCGTGCGCAGGTCGAGGAACGACAGCATCCCGTCGATCGAATGCAGCAACATCCCGGCCTCGTCGCGGTTGCTACCGACGTCGAGCGCCTCGGGGATCCGGCCGGCGCGGATCGCCTCCGCCACGTCGGCGGCCTTGCGGATCGAGCCCGTGATCGACCGGACCAGCACCGCCGAGAGCAGCAGCGTCAGCAACGTCGTGACGACGACGGCTCCGATGGCGACGGCGCGTCGGCTCTCGTCTCCTCGGCGACGGATCTCGAGCATCGTCCGCTCGTGGCGAACGAGCTCCGCCCAGAGCGGCACGTGACCATCGATCGCGGCGCGCGCCGCGCGATGGATGGCGCTCGAGTCGGCGGGCGGAGCGTCCGCGCGCACGACCTGTGTGTCGACCATGCGCAAGAAGGCGTCGAGGCGCTCGCCCGCAGAGGCGAGCCGCGCGTTGGTCGCCGTCTCGAGCGCGTCGTGTCGCGAGAAACGCTCGACCTCCGCGTAGGCCTTGTCGAGATCCGCACGCAGCCCCTCGCCGTGCTCCCGCAGCCTCGCGGCGAGCTCTGCGACGGCGAGCCGGTCGTCCAGTGTCAGCGAGCGGTTCGTCGCGATGCGCAGCACGCGGTCGTCCACCTCGTGGATGAGCACGACGATCTCGGGCTCGCGCAGGAGGATCGCGTCCATCACGTAGTAGGTGTCGAGGTCGGGGTCGAGGATGAGCTTCGAGCTGTCGCCGACGTGCGCGATGAGCGTGCGCAGGTGCGCGATCATCTCGACGAGACGCGCCTCGCGCTCGGCCGCGTCGAGGCCCGCCAGTCGCTCCCATCGTTCGGCGATGGACGCAGGAAGCGACTCGGTGCGTCCGCGCTGCGCCAGATCCTCGCGGCTCGTCGCCATGGTCGAGCGCAGGCTCGAGTCGATCGCGAGCAACCGCCGCATCGCGCGGTGGACGCCGGATCGTGTTCGCGCCGAGTCGCCCGCGTGCGAGACGTCCGTTCGGCCGGTCCGTTCCCGCACGGCGAGCGCGCGCGCCCGAAGCAACGCCACGAGCAGGTCGCGCGACGCGTCGAGGTACTGCGTTCCCTCGATCTCGCGGCTGGCGAACTCGATCTTGATGCTCTTCTCGTCCAACAAGAAGTACGTCGTGACCGCGAGCGGGATCGAGACTGCGAGCCAGATCCCCGCGAGCTTCTGCCAGATCTTGATCCGTCGCAGCATGGCCCTCCGGCTCCGGGACCGGCTTGGCGCGCCCGCCCCCCGAGCAAGCAGGCTAGGCGCAGCACGCGACTGCTGTAAACGGGTGGCGTTGACCGCGTTCGCGACCGGCCGGCATCACGCGACTGCTGTAAACGGGTGGCGTTGACCGCGTTCGCGACCGGCCGGCATCATCACACGATGGCCGAGCCGCCCTGGCCGTCCCGTCTGGGCAAGTACGCGATCGAGCGGAGGCTCGCGTATGGCGGGATGGCGGAGGTGTTCCTGGCGAGCCTCTCGGGCGCCGACGGGTTCACCAAGCGCGTCGTCATCAAACGCGTGTTGCCTCAGCACGCGGCCGATCCGCGCTTCGTGGAGATGTTCCGGTACGAAGCCTCCCTGACCGCGCGTCTGTCGCACGGCAACATCGTGCAGGTCCTCGAGCTGGGCGAGGACGACGGCTACTTCCTCGTCCTCGAGTACGTCGATGGCGCGAGCTTGCGCGAGGTGCTCGGCGTCCTGGCGGCCAACAACGAGCCGCTCTCGGTCGCCGAGGCCGCTCACGTCGCGGGTCAGGTCGCAGGTGCGCTCGACTACGCGCATCGCAAGCGCGACGAAGCCGGCAAGCGGCTCGAGGTGGTGCACCGCGACGTCAGCCCGTCGAACATCCTGCTGTCCCACGAGGGGCAGGTGAAGCTCACGGACTTCGGCGTCGCCCGCGCGCGCGATCGCGCCGAAGGCAGCCGGACGAACACGGTGAAAGGCAAAGCCGAGTACCTCGCGCCCGAGACGATCCTCCAGGGGGTCGTCAACGCGCGGTCGGACCTCTTCGGTCTCGGAGCGGTGCTCTGGGAGATGCTCGCCGGCCGAGCGGCGTTCGGCGCCGAGTCGGGGGTCCGCGCGATGTTCAACGTCATGAACGAGGAGGTCGAGCCACCCTCGCGGCTCAACCCGATGGTTCCCGAGGCGCTCGACGACCTGGTGCTCTCGATGCTGGCGAAGGACCCGGCGCTGCGGCCCTCGCGCGGTCTGGAGGTGGCGCGCGCGCTCGAGCCGTTCGAGCAATCGAAGGTGCCGGTGGTCGAGCTGCTCGCGGAGACCGTCGCGCGAGCTCCCGGGCGCAGGCCGCCGTCGTCGCGCGAGGTCACGCCTTCGCGCTCGCGCACGACACGCACCGCGGCAGGCCGTCGTCGCGCGCTCGTCCTCGATCAGTCGGCGACCTCGCGGGCGTTGCTGACGGCGAAGCTCGAGCCTGCGTACCGCGTGGTCTCCGCCGGTGCGCGCGACGAAGCGCTCGACTGGCTCGCGCGCGAGCCGCCCGACCTCGTGCTCTGCCAGCGCTTCCTGGGCGGCGATGCGGGTCTCGATCTGTGCCGCGCGATGCGCGCGACGCCGTCCTCGGCCGAGATCCCGTTCATCCTCCTGGCGACCGACGCCGACGACGCGCTGCGTGCGGAGGCCGACGCCGCCGGCGCGCAGGCGGTGGTGGCGAAGTCGATCGAGCCCGGCGCGCTCCTGGCCTTGTGCGAGGAGCTCGTCACACGCGCCGCCCGCGCCGACCATGCCTGAGAATCCCGTCCGGGCGAATCGGGACTCGCTCTTTCGCGATGGTCGTGGGAAGGGTCGCGCGCGCAGCGCGAAGCCCACCGTTCACGCGGCCCCCGCGGCATCGCGAACCGGGACCCGCGTCTGGACGTTGCTCGCGGCCCTCGGTGCCGCCGCCACCACGGCCTGCCCCGCCGCGCCGGCCGAGTCGCGGTCGCTGTCGGTGCTCGCGACGCGCACGAGCGAGGTGCGCGCGTTCCGGGCGACGGCGCGCGTGGTCTACGAGGACGCGGCGCACCCGGGCGCCGTGCGCTGGGAGCAGGGCTTCGACCGCGTCGAGCTCCGCGCGCGCGACGACCGCGTCTCGGTGCACGTCGCGCGACGCTCCGGCGGGAGCGAGACCCACCGACACGTCCTCGTTCGCGGCCACGAGGTCTACGCGCACCTGGCCACGTTGGGGGGCATCAGGACGTCGCTTCGTCGCGAAGGCCCCACGGCCAGAGAGCTGCTCGACGAGTCCTACTACTTCGTCGACGCCTTGCGCGGGTATCCGTGGCTTCGTCGGGTGGTGCGCGCCGAGCGTGCGCGTCCGCCCGCGGGCACCCCGGCGAGCCTCGCGCGGAGCCTCTGGATGGAGCTCGACCCCGAGGCCGCGCCGCCGGGATCGAACTACGCGCGTCTGCGCGTCGCGCTCGACCCGTTCGATGGACTGCCGCGCTCGGTGCGCGGAGGGCCGTTTCCCGAGAACGCGCGCGAAGCCAGCGGCCTGCGTCTCGAGCGCGTCTTCAGCGTCACCTCGCTCGTGATCGGTCCTCCGGACGGCCCGGTCACGTTGCCGGCCGAGGCGGCGCGGAGCACGTGGCGCGACCTCGACCTCGACCGGGACTTCGCGCTCGGGGGCGACCTCGTCGGCGAGTGACGGCGCGGGACGCGGCGACCAACCGGCGTGCCCGTGCGCACGAACGGCTTGTCGTCACCCCTTCAGCGCGCAGGCGCTGGAACCTGCGGCGGCGGCGGCGCGCCTTCGCGCAGGGCCTCGACGATGCGGGCGACGATCGGCGCGAGCTCGGGAAACCAGAGCTGGTGGCCGACCCCGGGCACGTCGACCACGCGCGCGCCGATCACGTCCGCGTAGTCCTGCGCGGCGGCGCGCACGAGGTAGTCGCACTCGCCGCGCAGCACGACCGACGGGACGCGGACGTTGGCCGGAGGGGCTGGAGCATCGGCGTTCCCGATCTGCGTTCGGATCGCGATCATCCCGTACGCATCGGCACCGCGCGTCGGCTCGAACGGACGGAGCCGGTCGAGCGTCGAGCGGCAGACCGCGCGACGCGACGCGGCCTCGAGCTGAGACGCGGCGTACGCGTCGAGCTCGTCGCGCGGCATGTAGTCGAGCGCCGACTCCGGGCTCAGCTGGAAGAGCACGAACGCGAGCAGCACGTACGGCGGGAACGACGGGCCGCGCCCGCCGGCGCGCGAGACGTCGAACGAAGCGTGCGCCGCGCGGAGCGGGCCAGGAGACAACAAGACCATGCGCGTGACGCGCTCGGGATGCGCGACGAAGTACTCATAGGCGAGGCGCGCGCCCCACGACTGACCCACGAGCGCCACCCGCTCGTCGCCGAGGTGGGCACGCAACGCCTCGAGATCGGCGACGTGCCGCGCGACCGTGTAGTCGCGCACCGGCAGAGGCGCCGACGCACCGCCACCCGCCTGGTCGTAGAGCACGACGGAGAACCCGGAGGCCGCCAGGCTGCGAGCGAGCTCGACGTCCGAGGCGCGAACGAACCCACCGGGCCCGCCGTGGAGGAACACGATGCGCGGCCGCAGCGTCGCGTCCCCGATCTGCGCGAACGCGATCTCGCTTCCCGTCGGCAGGCGCACGCGTGCGAACGGCGCTCCGCGATCCAGCAACGTGGGCGGCGCGACGGGCGGCTGCGGCCAGAACGTCGCGAGCGCGGCCGCGGTCACGACGGCCGTCCACCCGAGCGCGATCGGGATCGCTCGCCGCCACGGATACTCGCGGCGTCGATACAGCAGGCGCAGCAGCAGCACCCCCGAGAGCAGATGGAGCAGCACGCCGAGCCCGAGCACGCCGAGCACGCGCTCGGTCCCCTTGGCGCCCGCCACCGCGCCGCCCAACCCGGCCGCGGTCGTGACGAGGAGCACGAGCACGGCCCCGACGAAGAACCTGACCGCGTCGCCGAGTCGTTGCATCGCCGCGTGACCCTACCCGGTTCCGCTGCCCTCGCGGCGTGTGAAACACTCCTCCGCTCGCATCACGAAGACCCCCACGGGCAGGAGGCACCGATGTTCGACAAGGTCGCGTTCACGTTGTACCCGGTGACGGACTCGGCGCGCGCCCGCGCCTTCTACGGAACCACGCTCGGCCTGAAGATGGGCAGCGCGTCCCCCGACGGCGTCTGGACCGAGTACGACCTGCCCGGCGGCGGCTGTCTCGCCCTGTTCGCCACGAAGGACATCGAGCCGAGCGCGACCGCCGGCGGCAGCGTGGCGCTCGAGGTCGAGGATCTCGACACGCTCAACACGCGTCTGGCGTCCGAGGGCGTGCGGTACAAGGCGCCGATGATCCACTCACCCGTCTGCCGGATGTCGGTGATCCTCGACTCCGAGGGCAACGCCCTCATCCTGCACGAGCTGAAGCGGAAGAAGCCCTGAGATCGAGGCGACCCGCCGCG
>JADZFZ010000647.1 GCA_020854145.1 Deltaproteobacteria bacterium
CCTCCTCCCGACGGCCGACCGCGTCCACCACGACCGTGCACGGAGGGTGTCACTCGGCGTCGAATCGATGGCCTGCCTGGCGTTTTGGAGGGCTACCCCGGTTACAAGCTCGCCGCGGACGGCCCACACCTGGCCGTTGCGTACTCGGACGACGCGGGCGTCATGCGGTTCGGAGTCATCGACGTCGAGTCCGAGAGCATCGTGACCGCAATCGCGCCTGGCGGACCGGCGTACCCGTTCAGCATCCGGCGAACCGCCGACGGCTGGGAGGTCCTCTGGGTCACCGGGGGACTCCCTGGTATCGATCGGTGGTCGTCCACGACGGAGTTCGTGGATCGGACGCCGTTCGGGGCACCTGCAGGCCCGGTGCTCCCGGACGTCGGCGAGGTGACGGCCACGCGATTCGGGTTCGCGACCGTCCTACGCGGCGATTCGCCCGAGGTCGACCCGTTCTGGCTGGCGACGTACAGCACCGCTGGGATGGTTCTCGGTCCCATTCACGTGCCGGAGGAGCTCTATGCCCCGGCGGTGCTGGAGTACTCCGGCTCGATTCAATCGCTGGGTGACGACACCGTCGTGCTCATGCCCCGCGCATCGAGCCCATCGGAGATCGTCACGCTCATCGTCTCGGTGTCCGACCTGGCGTCCTCGGAGAGGGCCACGAATGCGGCGGTCTTCGCGCGCTCCCCCATTGCCGAGCAGCCCCAGCACGGCCTCCACAGCACGGGGTCCGAGCTCGTGATCGGGGAGTCGCCGACCTCGGACTGGAGCTCCGGCGGACTGCGATTTGTCTGGCTCGATTCGAGCTTCGCGCCGCTCGGGGAATGGCAGATGGCGGCTTCCCCAGGCGTGTTCGGATACTCGGCGGGTGCCGCCGGAGCTTTTCCGAGACAGGCGCTGCTCGCGATGGGCACCCAGGGGGGGACCGCCGACGACGGGTCGCTGTACTTCGGGCTCGCCTCGGGTGTGGCCGAGGTACCGAATGGCATGAGTGTCGTGGCCAATGGTGTCGCGCTCGACCGTGACAGGCTCGTCTGGGAATCGGGCTCCCGTCGCTACTCGGTTGCCTTTTGGCGGTCGGGGCTGGAGATTCTGACCTTCGATTGTGAGGTCCCATGAGAGCCGCTCAGGTCCTGGTCGGGCTCGGTCTGTTGCTCATGGCGTGTGCAGACTCGCATGGGCGGAGGCGACGAGCGAGCGAGGCCGATGCCGCTCCAGCGGTGGACGCCGAGACGGCGGATGCCAACGACGTGCTGACGTCTTGCCGGACCACGTGCGACGCACCCGCGTTGATCGGGCGCTACGACGGCGGTTTCGACGCGAGGGTTTGGGCGGTGCTGGATGCAGCGCGAATCGGGAGCGTCCTGGGCGTGCTCGTCATGCGTCAGCCCCAGGACGCGGATCCCAATCGCGACTGGTACTCCTATGGGCTTCTCCGATTCGAGCTCACGACGGGGGAGGCGACTCTCACGAACCCCGTCGAGACCTTCCTCGTGGACAACGCGATGGTGGGCGGTGCGCTCGTTGCGCGCGAGGCGCGATTCGAGGCCATCGTACTCCGAAGCTCGGCCCGCAATCGGGAAGATGGCGTCGCCGAAGTGGGACGCCTAGTTTGGAGCGTGAATGGAGCGCTGCTCCACGCGGACGATGTCGGCAGCCTTTCGGCGCCGCTCGCGCCCTGTCGAGACTGCACGCGCCTCGGCGGAGTGTTCGCAGCAGGCGACGAGGCGATTGTCGGCGTTGCGCACGGCGACGGAGTCCAAGGCGGCTTGGTGAACCTCGGCGATGGGCGCCTGCGTGAGCTCGGCCAGATGGTCAGCTACCCCGGCGAGCGACGGGACACGGTCCCACTGTCGGGCGTCGTGCTGACGAGCAATCAGGTCGCCGTCGTCGGCGGCGGTGGTCGTCGGATTGGGCAGCAAACGGAGGCTTACGCCGCATGGGGTCCCTTCGGAGGCGCACCGCTCGTGGCGGTTCGTCTGCCAGGGGACGAGGCGGACCCTCCCCCGGCCATTGGCAGCATCGATGACGCACCGGTCGCTTGGCGATACGTGAGCGACCCATCGGACATCCTCGCAGGAGCCATCGTCGGATGGCGGCTCGGCCGCGACGGAGCGCTCGGCGAGATTGCTCGCATTCCCACGGCGTTGGGGCTCTTTCCTTCGGACTTCATCGCGACCGAAGGCACCCACGGCACGGCTGCCCTGGTCTGGGCCGAGAGGCCCACTGGCAGCGGAGCGGAGCTACGTGTGCTGTTCGCAGACGCAGCGCTTTGCAGCACGGCCGTTCCGCACACGCCGCTCGTATTTCCCCAACCGCCCTATGCCACTCTGGAGCAGGGCCGAGGCGGGCTCGCTGTCACGGCAGACGAGGCAGGAACGTTCGTCGTCGCCCAAGGCGTGGACGACGGTGGCATCACGACGGCGTTCATGGTCCCGAATTGCCGCCTCGAGCGAACGGCGGAGCGGTAACGGCCGGAGATCTACGGACCGTCTCCCGCGACCGCGTCGGCGGCGGCGTCCGCGATGGGAGGTGGCGCAGGCGGTACGGGCAATCCCGCGACGGCACGCGCCTCCCGGTAGAGCGCGTGGTAATCGAGAAACTCGCGGTAGCGCGCCAGCCAATCGTCGTCGCTCAAGTCGTCGGGCCCGACGTGCGAGAAGTGCGGTGAGACGTTGCCGTCCGCGTCGTAGTGCTCGGCCTCCGGGTGACGCGCACACGAGCGTGCTTCGGGGCGGTAGGGGTAGCGGATGCAATACGGCGCTTCCGGATAACAGTCGCCGTCGCCGACGCAGGAGCTGCACGAGCGGCCGACGGCCAGGTAGCCCTGACAGCTATCACCGAGGGCGGGCGGCTCCCTGCGAACGAACGCAGCGCCGTAGCCGTGGCCGAATGCGTCCACGAGGATGGGCGCGCAACGGCCCCGGTCGCAAAACTCGTCGCCGCGGCAATCTTCGATGCGCTGGCAATCGTCTGCGGCGTTGGGCAATAGAGTCGGCTCCGGCAGCTCTGGTCTCGTCGGACCGCAGGGCACTGGATTTTCGGGTACGCCGCATGGAGGAAAAGGATGCTCGAGGCTGAGGCGGTGCGTACACCGCCTGCCTGGATAGTCGGGAGCCCGGTCCGGATACCCTGGGTACGCGGGTGCCGCGACACATAGGTAGTTGGGCTCGCACTCGGCGTCCGAGACGCACGAGCTGCAGTGGCCATCGAGGCACTCGTAGTACCGGCAATGGACGGCGCGCCCGAGGCGCGGGTCCGACGGGTAGAATTCCTCTCCGACGCACTGTGCGCCATAACCGTGACCGAACTGATCGTGCGTTGCGATGCGGGCACAGGTACCGCGGTCGCAGAAGTCGCCTCCGCGACAATCCGTCGTCTTCTGGCAGGCCGCGCCCGTTATCGCCCCCGCGTCACCCGCCATGCTGGCCGTGCCGTCACAGGCCGCGACCATGCAGCCCATCAAGAGCCAGACCACCGACCCCACACGTTGGCAGTCTCCCGTCACTCGGATTCGTTCCGGCGAATGTGGCACGCGCCCGTTCGATAGATGCGCAAGCTGCCCTCCACCGTAAAGAGGGCAACGAGCGCGGCATCGCCGGTCCACGTGGCTGCGATGGGCAGCTCGAGCGCGGCGTCGAGACCGGTGGATGGGACCACCGCGACGCTCGCGCACGATTGCGCGTCACTCGGCGGCACGACGTACAGATTGTCGACTTCGCGCGACGCGCCGGGCTCGACGAATGCGACTCCGGGCCCATTCGACG
>JADZFZ010000648.1 GCA_020854145.1 Deltaproteobacteria bacterium
ACCCACTTCCACGGGAAGCGGGGCAGGTAGCTGGGTCGGCTCCCGCCTTCGGGATCGGGACGCGCAGGCTGGAGCGGGGTCGTCATTTCACTCTCCGAGCCTCCCACGCCCTACAGAGCACCCTGGCCGGAAGGTGGAATCCGGGACCAGGCTCCCGATGGGGAGAGGTCGGGATGAGGGGCGAGCGCTCCTCGAAGCTCGGGCTCGCGGAGCGAAAGGAAAAGCCACACAGGCCTCGTGTCGGCGCTGTGTGGCTTCGTGGTGCGCGCGATGGGCGAGTGCGCGTCGCCGTCAGTGGCCGCCGCCGCCGCCCCCGCCCCCGCGCCGCGCTTCGGTGCGGTGAACCGCGAAGCTGAGGTTGGCGTAGCCAGCCTGTGCGGCGGAGAACATCACCTTCTTGATGACGCGGAAGTCGATCTCGCGGTGCGCCTGGATGATCACGGCGCCCGGGAACGGCTGACGGGGGTGCAGGATGCCCCAGTTCCGCCGCTGCGTCTCGAGATCCTGGACGAGCTGATCGATGCGCTCGAGCTGGGCGTTCGCGGCGAGCGACGGGGTGTCCACGATGCGCCGCCCGTCGAGCGTGATCACCTCGGGGCTGATCGCGATGATCGGGCTCGGCTCGAGCGTCGTGACGTTGGCGGCGTTCGGCATCTGGATGTTCGCCTGAACGGAGAGCAGCTCACCGCTCGCGGAGAAGGACGTCAGGAGGAAGACGACCATCGTCACGAGGAAGTCGATGAACGAGACCAGGTTCAGCGACGCGTTGACGTTCTTCTTTCCGGCGCCTCCCACCTTGTTCTGTACGAACTTCAGCGGGATGTCGTGCATCAACCTTCGGCCGGGCGTGTGAATCGGCATGACCGCTCCTCAGATCGCCGCGCCGTCGGAGACGGACACGTCTTCGTAGCCTTCACCCACGGTGAGGTCCATCGTGCGAATGACGTCGTTGTAGGTAACGCCGTCTTCGGGGGCCACGATGATGTCGCGCCGGTTGGGCTCCTGCCTACGTCGCTCGCGGAGCTTCGTGCGGAGCCCTTCCAGGTCGTACTGCCCGTTGACCTTGTCGACCTCGAAGCGGGTGCCCGCCGTGTCGGCGAGCGTGTAACCGGCACCACGGACCTGCAGGAAGAGCTTGATGCTCGGCTCCTGCGGGACGGAGTCCTGGTCGGGCGAGCCCTGCCCCGGAACGGCCTGGTTGGAGTTGATCCTTGCGAGCTGGCTCCAGACGGCCGTGACCAGCAGGAACATGATGCAGCACATGAGCAGGTCGATCATCGGGATCATGTTGACCTCCGAGTCGACAGGCTTCTTTCCGCCTTTACCGCCGCTATCGACGCTTACGCCGCCCATCGTGGACCTCCCGATGTGGGCTCAACGAGAACCAGCCGGAGAAGCTCGGTCGAGCGCCTCAGGCAGCAGCTTGCAAGGTCGACATGTTGACCTTGCTGCGGTTGTTCACGACGAGGTTCATGACCTGCACGGTCGCCTCGTTGATGTCATCGACGACGCCCTGCGTCTTGCCGTTCAGGAGCGCGAAGCCGATCAGGCCGATCAGCGCGACGATCAGACCGAAGGCCGTGCAGTTCATGGCCTCCGAGATGCCGCGGGCGAGCAGCGTCGCCTTCGTGCTCGCATCGGCGCCGGAGACGCCTTCGAACGCGATGATCAGACCGATGACGGTGCCGAGCAGGCCCGAGAGCATCGACAGGTTCGCGAGCAGCGCGAGGTACGGCGTGCGGTGCTCGATCTTCGGCAGCTCGCGGAGCGCAGCCTCGTCCATGGCGGCCTGCACCTCGGCGTCCGGCCGATTGACCTTCATGAGGCCGGCCTTGACGATGCGCGCGAGCGGCGCCTGGGCCGCCGAGCACAGCTTGATCGCGCGACCGATGTCACCGGCGAGGATGCACTTCTGCATCGTGGCCAGGAAGACATCCTTGTTGATGCTCGATCGGTAGAGGTAGATGGCGCGTTCGATGATGATGGCGATGGTCACGAACTGCCAAAACAGGATGAGCCACATCATCCAGCCGCCCTCGTTGAAGTGCTTCATCAGAGTCGACATCGAACCCGTCCTCCTGCCTGCCACCGGTCGTCCACCGGAGCCACGTCAGCCCGCCACACGTTCGCGCCACCATCGGCGCGTTGGCTCTCATCCGTCAAAGCTCGACAATATGCCCGAAAAATCGGGTGAAACGGCGCGATGATACAGAAGCGCCCCCCTATGTCAACAGCGATCACGGGGACGCTCGACCCCGCCAAGGAAAGACACCGCCTCCGGGACGGTGTTCCGCGGTCCCTTTTGTCGCCACCCGGAGCGCCCGCGCGCGAGCTGCAGACCCGTCGCGTCGCACACGGGCGAGGCTAGCTGACCCCGGCTGGAGAGCGGCTCCGTTCCACACGACGCGAGAAGGGTACAATGGACCCCAGAGACGGGCAAGCAATCACCGCGGCCGTGGTGATTGGCGTCGCGTTGACAGGCAAGACGGCGCGAAGCTACCCTCCGACACGTTCGGGAGCTCAACATCGAGCGAGAGAACAAGGCGCAAACGAATCACCGCAGGGCCCGAGCCGAAGTCTCGGTTCGAGGCGCCCGCGCGGTGACCGATGCGTCCTGCAGTTCGCGGTACCAACGACGGAACGCTGAGCGTTCGCGGCGGTCGACGTAGGAGAAGGGAAGGGAATCCGGGTGGAAAAGATCTGGCATTTCTTGGTGGACGGCGCGCCGTTCTCGTTCATCAACGTGGCCGTCTCCGCCGTCGTGCTCGCGATCATCGCGGAGCGCGTCATCTTCATCCTCACGAAATACCGCGTGAACTCCCGCGAGTTCATGGCGCAGATCCGGAAGCTGGTTCAGGCCGGGAACGTCGACCGCGCGATCAAGCTGTGCGAGGCCGCGCCGTTGCCGCTGCTGCAGGTCGTCAAAGCCGGCCTCACGCAGATCAACCGCGGCGAAGAGGCGGTCATCGCGAGCATCGAAGAGCGGATGTCCGAGGTGATCCCCGAGCTCGAGAAGCGCATCCCCGCGCTCTGGACGCTCGCGAACATCGCGACGCTGGTCGGTCTGCTCGGAACGATCTCGGGCCTCATCAAGTCGTTCGGCGCGCTCGAGTCCGCCAACCCCGAGCAGCGCGCCGCAATCCTCGCGCGCGGCATCTCGGAGGCCATGTACAACACGGCGCTCGGCCTCGGCATCGCCGTGCTCTGCATGACCGCGCACCTCCTGCTCCACGGCGCCGCGAAGCGCATCAAGCAGGACATGGAGCGCTCCACGATGAAGCTCGAGAACCTCGTGACCCTGCGGCGCGCTCAATAGCCTCGTTCCATGCCGCACTTCTCGCCCGCCCAGCGCGCGTACATCCGCAAGCACGGGAAGCAGCACGATCTCGACCCGTCGGAAGCGGTGGGCGAGCTCAACATCGTTCCGTTCCTCGATATCGTCGTGAACATCATCATGTTCCTGCTCGCGACGGTCGCGTACATCCTCGCAACGGTGCAGATCGACTCGAACGCACCTCCCATCGCGCAGGCGGGTCGGCGACCTCAGCCGAACCAGGAGCAGAGCACGCTCAACCTGACGGTGACGGTGGGCAACGACGGCATCTTCGTCGCGGGATCGGGCGCCACCATGGCGCCGCGATGCATGGGGCCGGCGCCGCTCGGGACGCGCTCTCCCACCATCCCGAAGCGCATGCTCGACGTGGTGCGCGAAGGGCAGATGCGACGGATGATGACCTACGACTGGGCGGCGCTGACCGACTGCGTCGCCCGGATCAAGAACGAGTTCCCCGACGAGACGCAGGTCATCGTCTCCGCCGATCCCGTGGTCGAGTACGAGCATCTCGTCGCCGCCATGGACGCGCTTCGCAACCAGGGTCAGCGTCGCCTCTTCGGTGACGTGCTCATCTCGGCAGGAGTCCGCTGAGGATGACGGAGAGCACCGAGACGCCGAAGGAACCGCCGAAGGCCACTGCGGCCCAGGTGTCCGCGCGCATCCGACGCATGCGTCGGAAGCACGAAGAGCACACGGACATGTCCATCAATCTGTACCCGATGATGGACATGATGACGATCCTGCTGGTCTTCCTGATCAAGAGCTTCTCGGCGAGCACGAGCAACGTCCAACAGAGCAGCGAGCTGCAGATCCCCTACTCGTCGAGCGAGGTGTCTCCCGGCGAGGCGATCGTCATCCAGGTGTCGCGTTCGCGGATCATCGTCGAGGGTCGCGGCGTCGTGACCCTGCGCAACGGCGTCGTGGACCCGAGCCAGAAGCAAGGCGGCGCGCAGGGATTCCTCGTGCCCGCGCTGCTCCGCGTGATGGAGCAGCACCGTGATCGGCTCAAGGCGATCGCCGCGGCCAACCCGCGACGCCCCTTCCGTGGAGAGCTCCAGATCATCGCGGACCGCAGAACGCCGTTCCGCACGCTGAGCGAGATCCTCTACACGGTGGGCCAGGCGGAGTTCTCGAAGTTCCGCTTCATCCTGCTCAAGCGCGGGACGTGACCTC
>JADZFZ010000649.1 GCA_020854145.1 Deltaproteobacteria bacterium
CACGTACGGGCGACGCTCGCGGCTCTCCTGCCCGCGGGATTCCGCGGCAAGTCGTGGAGGCATCGCGTGGCACGCAGGCTGCTCATCGTCCCCATGCGACGGCGCGGGGGGCGTCGTCGCCATGAAAAGCGGTGCCGCCGACGCGCGACGCACCCGCAGGGAGAGCGCCATGACCACTTCGATCCGCACCTCGATGACTCTCGTCCTCTTCGTCCTCGCCGGCTCGATCCCCGCGTGCGCCGCCGACCTCGGGCCCGAGGACGCGAACGTGGGCGCGGAGGAGGCCGAGCTGGTCGCGACGCGCGGGGTCGCGGTCGATGACGACGCGGCGACGGTGGACTGGTGCGACGCGTCGTCTCCGACGTACGTCAGCGGGGTGCACCAGTGCACGTACGACCTGCGTTCGTACGCCATCGTCACGAGCTCCAGGAAGTCCGGCTACTACGCGGTGGCGCCTGGACAGCCGTTCCAGGTGACGTGCGAGTGCCACTGGGGCAACACGTCGGGCGACCCGAGCTGCGCGCCTGGGCAGATGGAGGCGACCCCGATGCCCACGTGTCCGGCGACCGATACGACCTGGACGACGTTCCTCACGTACTCGTCCAACTCGACACAGTGCGCCCTGGCCTGCGCGACGGCCGCGCCCGCGTACGACCTGGACTACGGCTGCTGCAGCTGATCCGCTGATCCAGCGCCTGCGACGCGTGTGAGCGCATCGCGACGTTCGCTCGGACGACCGCGGGACCGCCGCGGACGACGGCCGACAATGCCTGGCATCGTTCCCTCCCCGTCCCGCCGAGGCCCCCGCCGACAATGCCTGCCACCGGGTTCCCCTGGATCCCCCGGATCCGCGGCCCCTCGCCATCGCCTGCCGCCGCCGCCCGCGCACGCCGCGAACACCAACCTCGGTGCGGGCTCGAGCCACGCGCCGATATCCGGACACCCATCCCCTCGCCCAGGCTATCGGGGCCGACGAAGTCTCGGCACGCTACTCCCCCAGACGCCGTTGCGCCTCTTCGATTAATCCCAGAACTTCGCGCAGTGGCAGCACCCTACTGCTACTCGATTCGTGAACTCCCAACTCATAGTTCCCCGCATCGCTCAAACTCACATCCAACACCACGTCGTCGCCGTCAAGAATCTCGAAAATAGGGTATTCGCGGTCAATCGGCGAAAACTTCCGCAGGCGCAATCTTACCGACATCGCCACCTCATGGGTTGATGAATCCAATGAATTGCCCCGTTTCGATAGACCAACGCGCGCCGAATCCACTGCCGCCGACAACCTCGAGCACACCACCGTAACGCGGAATCTGCCTGAGGGTGCCGCTGCCGCTGCTCAGAATGCCAGCGACCGCGCCCTCGGCGGCGGCGTTCACCGCTGCGTCACTTGGTAGCACCTGCCGCAGCGTCTGGGCGTCTTGGCCCACGACCTCCGGATGTTTCGGGAGCGCACGCCCGGCGTTTGTCAGCGATCCGCCTTGAAACGGTTGTGTGGCTGCCTGCAAGAGCGGTGTGCTCGACAGCCCGGACAGCGGGACCGTCCAGTTCGAGGAACGCCAGAGCCTCCAAAAGTCGCGCACCCCGCGCGCGACCGAACGCGCGAGTCGATACATGCCGACGACGGCTCGCACGCCCTGGACCGCCGACCCCGCCACACCCGCAATCCGGAACACACCCCCGCCGCGTGCTCCCTCGCACCTCATGCCGCGACGACCGCCTCCGGTCTCGTGAATCGCCGCGAGGATCTCGCCAAAGTCCGACGGGTTCGCACTCGCGTACGCATCAACCGTCGTGAAGAACAGCCCGCCAGGATCAATCCCGTTGACCGGGTCCCCCAGCACATACCCATAGAAGTTCGCGTCCCCGCCCCCGAACCCGATCGGATCCTTCGACGTCCACCGCGCGATCTCCGGGTCGTACTCACGCGCCCCGAAGTGCACCAACCCGGTGTCCGGGTCCCAGAATCCGCCCGCGTACCCGAACGGCTGGAATCCCGGCGCGCTATCGACGAGCACTCTCCCCCACTCGTCGTGCTCCATCCGCTGGGCGACGGTGGCGGTAGCGACATCGACAACCAATCGGACGCTGCCCAGATGGTCGCGGAGGATGCGGTAGGTGACCCCGCCGCGGACCATGGTGTCGGGGACGTTCAGCCCCGTGGCGTAGACGAACGTGCTGACGACGTTGCCCATCCCGTCGAGCTCGGCAATGGGCCTCAGGCCGTCCCGATAGAGCCAGGCTTGCTCGAGAACGCCGTTGACCTTCTTGCCGATTCTCCGGCCGGCGGGATCCAACACGTACTCGATCAGGTCGCCGCTCGGGAGCGCGACGGTGCGAAGTGCGCCGCTGCTGTCGTAGCCGTATTGCGTGAGCGCGCTCGTCCCGGTGTCGAGGCGGCTCGCGAGCTCGCCGTTCGGTGTGTACGTGAAGACGAGGCCGCCCCATTCGGTCAGGCGGTCCTGGGCGTCCACCATGCCGAGAGTCGGGACGCCCCCGCGGAGGGCTCCCGTGCGATTGGAGTTGCCGTCGTAGGCGTAGCGGGCCGAGAGCGCGCCGTCGGTGTCTACCTCGAAGAGGCGGCCTGCGGCGTCATACTGGGTATGACCAGGGCGACGTGCAACGCCGATCTCTTGGTGGAACGCCTCGGCCCGTGATCCCCTCACGCGTACCGGGCATGGGGCGAGGTGATTCCAGCGGAGTGACGCGGTGCACGCGGGCCATTCACCTCGGGGCCGGTCGATTCTGGTATTGGGCTTCGAGCCCGTTGTCGTATTTGACCGCCCCTGCGGCCCACCCGGTTGAGCTGCAAGCTCGAATAGGTAGTTGCCGATTGGCCCTGTTTGGAAAGAACGGCTCTTCTCCGGTTTCCGGGCAGCGTGTTGAGGGCGGCAGACGCCGTGCACCCTGCGGAAGCAGGGGCGGCACGAGAAAGAGGGTGAGGTTGCGGGTCGAATCAACTCGCCGGTCGCGGCGTAGC
>JADZFZ010000650.1 GCA_020854145.1 Deltaproteobacteria bacterium
GACGGGCCACGCGGGTGTGCCGCCGGGATCTCCCGCGCGGACGAACTCGGCCCAGCGACCGCGCATGGCCTCGTGCAGCGCGGTCTCTTCCGCATCGAAGTCGCCGCCACCGGACCGATGTCCGAAGACGAACTGGATCTCGGCGGAGTGGAACGCTCCGAGGTCGAGGTCGCTGCCGAGCGGCAGCTGGAACTCCGCGTCCGCGTACGCGAACCAGTACGTGAACACGGGACGGTCGGACGCTCCGGCCAGCGCGCGTGCGGTCCGACGGGCGGGGCACGCGAGCACGCCGTGCCCGAGCGCGGCGGCGAGCGCGTAGCGTGCGTCGGGATACTCGCCGACGGGATACTGCGCGAAGACGGCCTCGGCCTGCTCCGCGCCGACGGCCGAGGTCACGAGCTCGCGATACCGCGCCTCGTCGATGGGCGGCTCGCCCGCGAGCTCCGCGAGCGCGACGAACAGCGTGCCTTCGTCGCGATTCCATCCGGTCATCACGGGCACCTGGTGGAATCGCCCCGCCTCGATCTCGTCCTGCGGACGGCCGGGCAGCACCACTCCGTCGGGCACGAGACGGTACTGGCCGGTGTCCTCGTCCATGCCGAGCACGATGGCGCCCGATGTCGGCAGCGCGGCACGGAGCGCCGAGAGCGGAGCCTCGCGAAGGCAGCCGGGCACGTCGGCCGATCCCTCGCAGCCGACCTCGCGCACGAAGCGCTCGCCCTGCGCGTTGGCGGTCTCGAGGGACACGATCGCGCGCTCGCAAGGGCCGCTCTGGAGGATCGCCTGCGCGAAGAGCCCCTCCGACGCCGGCGACACGAGATGGCCGCACACGCTCATCCCGCCGGCCGACTCGCCTGCGATCGTCACGCGCGTCGGATCTCCACCGAAGGCCGCGATGTTGTCCTGGACCCAGCGAAGCGCTGCGACCTGATCGAGGAAGCCGAAGTTGCCGCTCCCGCCTTCGGGCTGCTCGGCCGCGAGCGCCGGGTGCGCGAGGAAGCCGAGCTGCCCCAATCGGTAGTTCATGCTGACGACGACGATCCCCTCCTCGCGCGCGAGCACGTCTCCCGCGGTGCCGCCGTCCGTCTGAAGCCCCTCGCCGAGCACGAACGCGCCCCCGTGGATCCACACGAGCACGGGCGCCGCCTCCGGCATCGGATCCGGCGTATGCACGTTGAGGAAGAGACAGTCCTCTTCGCCGATGCGGAGCGACCCGCCGAGCAGGCTCTGCGCGCACGCGTCGCCTTTGACGGTCGCGTCCCAGGGCTCGCTCCAGGGCGGGTGCGGCACCGGCGCGCGATACCGGAGGTCGCCGGTCGGAGGCGCTGCATACGGGATCCCGAGGAACGCGCGAAACCCGTCACCCTCGACGCCGACCACGGCGCCACTGGCCGTCTCGACGATCGGACCCTCCGGGACCGGTCGCCTCGCGTCCGGCGCATTGGGCCCGGCCGCGTCGGGCTGCGCGACGTCGGCAGACGCCACGTCGGGCGGCGTGGCGTCCGGCGAGTCGGTGGGGCCATCGTCGTCGCCACAGGCGAGCAGCGCGCACGCAGCGACGACGAGCGCGCTCGGGACCAGCGATCGGGCGTGCATCACGGCGCAGGCTACGCGCGCGCACTGGCGGACGCCACGATCGCCCGGCGCGATCCGCTCCGAGCCCGTGGTGCTTGCGGCCCCACCGAACCGCTATCCTCGGTGGGTGGCTCGCGGGAGCGGCGTCGGGGTGATCGGGGTCGTGCTCGGCCTCGCCGCGTGCAGCGGTGACGATGCGCGGAGCTCCGTCAACGTCGTGGTGAGCGAGGGTGACCCTGCGCTCGCGACGCGGCTCGAGCGGCTCGATCTGATCGTCGAGCGCCTCGACGACCGTGGTGTCGGCGAGGTCCACCTGCATCGCTCGCACGTCCCGAGCTTCGCGCCCGACGGGCGTCTGCGTCCGTGGGCGGAGGTGGTGCGTCCCGCGCGCGAGGGCGACACGCGTCTCTACCGCTATCGCGCCGTCGGGATCGTCGCCGGGACGGAGGTCGTGTTCCGGCAGGCGCGGCTGCCCTTCCTGCGTGGCGCGCGCCTCGTGCTCCCGCTGCAGCTCGACGGCAGCTGCGTCGGTCGCTCGTGCGCTCCGGCCGAGACGTGCGCCGCCGGCGCGTGTCGCGACGACTACGTGCCGCCTTGCAGCCTGCTGACCGAGAGCGGGTCGCCGGAGTGCGACGACGCGGGGACGAGCATGGACGCACGCACGAGCGACGCGCGGACGAACGATGCGTCGCCGCTCGACTCGCCCGTGCTCGACGCGTCGCCGTCGATCGACGCACGCGGAGATACCTCGTCGCTCGACGCACGAGCGGATGTCCCGGTGCTCGACGCCGAGACGATGCTCGACGTCGGCTCCGCCGATGCGTCTCCGCCCGTCGGCTGCACGACCGAGGCGGACTGTCCGTCGGACGGGCTGTCTTGCACGAGCGGCCCCATCTGCTCGGACGGAACGTGCATCCACACGCTGATGCCCGGCACGTGCCTCATCGACGGGGCGTGTCGCGGCAACGCCGAGCGCAACCCGTCGAACGACTGCGAGGAGTGCGCGCCCAGCACGAGCCCCACCGGCTGGAGCCCGAGGACGGGCTCGTGCGACGACGGCCTCTACTGCACGGTGAGCGACGCGTGCGCGGCCGGCGTGTGTCGCGGCTCGCGTCGCGGCTGCGGCGACGCGCTGTCGTGCACCACCGACTCCTGCAACGAGGACGACGATCGATGCGACAACACGATCCTCCCGGGAAGGTGCCTGATCGGCGCGCTCTGCTACTCGGAGGGCGCCGTGCAGATGGGCAACGACTGCCACCAGTGCATCTCGTCGGTGAGCGCCACCGACTGGACGGTGCCTCCCGGACGGTGCCTCGTCGGCACGACCTGCGTGACCGACGGCACGCGCGGGGGCACCTGCACGGAGTGCCGGTCGACGGTCAGCCAGACGAGCTGGTCGCCGGTCGACGACGACACGCCGTGCAGCACGAACGGGCGCGGCAGCTGCTGCGCCGGCACGTGCTTCGAGGGCGACGACGACCACTGCGGGAGCTGCGCGACCGCCTGCGTCTCGCCCAGGTACTGCGACTGCGTCATCCTCAGCTGCTTCTGCAGGATGGACTGATCAGCGTCTGCGCCGGCGGCGCACGACGCGCCAGCAACCGGCGGCCACGAGGCCCGTCGTCGCGAGCGCGCCGAGACCGAGCGCGAGCGACTGTCCCGCGCCTGCGACGCTGCAATTGCAGCCGCGCGGTCCGCGTCCCGCGGCCATCAGCTCCGGGCTCGTGATGCTGCCCGCCGCGCCGTGCTGCACGTCGGTGCTCGTCTGGATCCCCGGCACGGGCGTGAGCAGGACGTCGCCCAGGCTCACCGATCCGCGCGGGGCGTTCGCGAGGTCGCGCGCGGGCTGCGGCTGGGGCGGAGCGCCGCCTCCGGGTGGCCCGCCCCACACGCCGCGACGCGGGCTGTTGCACGAGACCGCGCCCTGCCATCGATGGCGAATCGCGTAACGCGCCTGGAAGTTGTTGGCGCCACCTTCCTCGCGACGCGCCCCTTCCTCGAGCGCTCCGGTCTGCTGGTTCACGACGTGCTCGCGACCGCCGACGATGGGCGCCGCCTCGCGAAAGACGAGGTCCTCGGTCAGCGTCTCGCGGTCGTAGCGTGTGTGCAGTCGCGTGACGTTCATCCCGTATTGGAACTGCTCGCTCCCCGGGCCGAGCGCGTCGAGCCCGAGCGTCGTCAGCTCCGCAGGCTCGAGCGGCGGCGTCGGGCACGGATCGCAGCCCGACGTCTGCCACGAATACTCCGTGACCACGGCGCGGCCGCCCGCCGCGCGCATCGTCGCGTCGAACAGTGCGGCATAGAACGCGGGGAATCGCTCGCGCGCAGCATTGGCCACCTCGAGGTTCGTGGGAATGAAGACGTTCGGGTAGTTGGCGACCTCGAATCGATTCTGCGGGTGCAGCACATAGACGATCAGATCCTGCTTCTCGGGCGCATTCAGCAGCCCGAGCCGCACCGGCAATCGAAACGCATCGGCGTCGTAGTGGAACCGGAGCGGCGACAATCGGGCTCTGCCATTCGGATCCCGTTGCACCCGCTGGATGTCGACGCGGGCGACGAAGAACTTCGATTGCTCGCGCACGTAGGGCGCGAGATACGCCGCGGCGCCTTGCGGGATGTTGTAGCGATTCTGCCGGAGCCACGTCTCGAGGCCCGTCGATTGGGAAGCCGAGAGAATGACGATCTGATACTCGCCGACCACGAACTGCGCCTCGATGCGCACGCCGAGGTCCGCACCTCCGCCCCCGGAGGGCTCCGCCGTCGCCGTCGTGGGCGGAGCCATCTGCACCATGTCCGGCGTCGGCACGTCGGGCGCGCAGGGATCCTGCTCCCAGTACTCGACGAGTCGCGGCGCGGTCAGCTCCTCGAGGTGGCGGAACACGTCGTGCGGCAACGTGCGGACGTTCTCCTGCTGCAGGACGACGGGCACCGGCACCACCATCGCGAAGTCCTGCGGGGGGCCCTGATACGCGTTCTGCATCGTGAGCACGGTCCGCAGGCCGTTGCGCATCAGCGCGACCTGCGTCGCGTTGTTGAGCAGCTCCCCGCTGCCGCTCGAGACGTAGAAACCGCAGAACGCGCGGCCGGACGCCGGTGGCCACATCGCGGCGCTCGCCGCAGCGCTCCACACCATCGCTCCCACAATCCACCCGTGCGCGCGCATCGCCACCCCTCCGTCGTGCCCGACAGGCTACACCGGGCAGACGAACGCAGACGGGGCGCGAGGGCTTACAGCGTCACTCCACGACGGAGCAGGTGCCGTCGTGGCCATCGGGCGCGACGCCGCAATCCGCGTGGCACGACTGGCAACGCTCCAACCGTCCGTCCTCGGAGACGCGCCGGCCGACCTCGACGCGTTGCCAGTGCCAGTCGCCGTGGGCGGGATCGAAGCCCGCTTCACGTCGCATGACGGTCCAGCCGTCGAGCTCGGTGCACGCGTCGTTCGCGTACTCCTCTTTGACGACGATCGATCCCTCGGGGAACGGGACGGTGCGCGTCGAGTACGCCTCGAACGCAATCGGATCCGCCCAGATCTTCACGTACGCGAGGTCGTGATCGCCGCTTCGCCGGCACGGTCGCACCTCGCGAAAGGTGGCCGTGTAGTCCGCCGGGAAAAGCGGCTCGGCCGCCGGATCGTCGTCTGCGGGGCACGCCCCGAGCACGACGACCACGACGGCCGATGCGACGATGGCAGCGAGTCGGGATCTCAACGCGTCGCGAGCCCGACCAGACGCAGCCGGTGATTGTGCGTGTCGATGACGAGCAGGTTGCCCTCGCGATCCATCGCGAGACCGTAGGGCCGATCGAGCAACGCCTCGGTCGCGGGACCGCCGTCGCCCTCGAAACCGCGCTGCCCGCAGATGCCGACGGCCGTGCGAATCGTTCCGTCCGGGTCGATGGCGCGAACACACGAGCTCATCGTGTCGGTGACGTAGAGCGTGCCGGCCGCGTCGAAGACGAGGTCGACGGGGTTGTTGAGCTGCGCTTCGGTCGCGGCGCCGCCGTCTCCCGCGAAGCCGGCCTCGCCGGTGCCCGCGTAGGTCGTGACCTCGCCGGACTCGGCGTCGATGCGGCGGATGCGGTTGTTCTTCGTGTCCGCGAAGTAGAGATTGCCCTGCGCGTCGAACACGAGGTGGCCCGCGGGGTCGGCCTGCTGGCCGAACGGTTGCGCCATGCGCAGCTCGTCCGCCGGACCGCCGTCGCCGCCGAACGACGGGGTGCACGGCATCGCGCACGCCATCGGGTTCTCGTCGAGCTGCGTGGTGAGCTTGTTCGTGCCTTCACACTGCACGAGCTCTTCGCCCATCTGCCGCTCGCCGATGATGCACTGCCCGGCGAATCGGTGAATCGTGTCCGCCGAGTCGATGAATCGAATGACCTGATTGGCCTGATCCATCACGAAGAGTCGCCCGTCGGGGTGGAATGCCAGCGACGCCGGCAGATCGAGATCGGCCATCGGCGCCGGACCGTCGTCGCCGCTGTAGGCGCGCCGGCCCGTTCCGCAGATGTCCTCGACGGTCCCCGCGGCCGGGTCGAATCGCTTGAGCTTGCTGTTGTGCCACGCGGCGATGATGATCCGGCCCTGCGCGTCGAACAGGATGTCGGTCGGGTGATTGAAGTCGTGCTCGAGCGCATTGCCGTTGGGCCCGTCGCCGAGGCGCCCGGTTCCCGCGACCGTGTGGATGTCGCCGTTCGCGTCGATGCTGCGCAGACGGTGGTTGTTCCAGTCGACGATGTAGAGCAAGCCGTCGGGGCCGTACGCAGCGTCCATCGGGAGATAGAGATCCGCGCCCGTCGCGGGGCCGTCGTCGCCGAGATACCCAGCGGCGCCGGTGCCCGCGATGCTGCAGACGTTGCCGCCCGACGGGTCGCACGCGGCCTCGTCGTCGGTGCAGCCGGCACCCATGGCCGCTGCGGTGAGCGCGCCTCCGAAGAGCGTCGCGCGGAGGAGGTCTTGGACGATTCGGTCGTTCATGGCGGTCCTCATTGCGCGAGCGGGATCCGGATGACCCGGCTGTTGTAGGTGTCCGAGACGTAGAGGGCGCCCTCTGCGTCGAAGGCGACGCCGAAGGGACGCTCCATCTCGATCTCGAGCGCGCCCAGGCCGTCGGGCTCCGCGTTGCCCATGCGTCCGCTGCCCGCGACCGTCTCGATCGTCCCCGAGGACAGATCGATCGCGCGGATGCGGTTGTTCTCCGTGTCGGCGAAGTAGAGACGTCCGTCGGGACCGATCTCGAGGTCGCGCGGCGTGTTGAGCTGCGCGTCGGTCGCCGCACCTCCATCACCCGAGAAGCCGGCCGAGCCGGTCCCTGCGAGCGTGTCGATCGTGTTGGCGTCGAGGTCGATGACGCGGATGCGATGGTTGAGCGAGTCGGACACGTAGACGCGGCCATCCGATCCGACGGCCACGCCGCCGGAGGGCTCGGGGTTGCCACCCGCCTCGAACGCGAGCTGCGCCATGAGGGGATCGCCCCCGTCGCCCGAGAACCCCGGCATGCCGGTGCCCGCGATCGTGGAGAGCACACCGTCGGGGCCGATGCGGCGGATGCGCTGGTTGCGCTGATCCACGAGGAAGATCGACCCATCCGGGCCACGCTGCATGTGGCTCGGCTGGTTGAAGCGCGTGGCCGCGCCCTGGGGCATGCCGTCGCCGCCGAAGCCGGGACCGCGTCCGCACGAGACGTGGACCATCCCGGTCACCGGGTCGACCTCGCGGATCTTGTGGTTGTGCCACGCGGCGAAGAGCAGCGTTCCGTCGTCGAGCACCGCCATGTCGGTCGGGTGGTTGAGCCGTACGGTGTCGCCCGGCGACTCGCCCATGAGGTCGCCGCCGTCGGGCGGGCCGTCGCCGGGGATGTCGTCGCCGACCACGGTCTCGAACGTCCCCTCCGCGGTCACGCGGCGGATCCGGTGGTTGTTCCAGTCGATCACCCACGGTGTGCCGTCGGGCGAGAACTCGACGTCCATCGACCAGTACATGCGGCTCTCGGCGATCGGCTTGCCGTCGCCATCGAACCCATCTCGGTCGGTGAGCCCCGCCCATCGACACGCGATGCCGGCCTCGTCTGGGCATGCGGCCGGGTCGTCGGTGCATCCCGTCACACCCACGGCCACGACCGGCCCAGCCAGGCACAAGATTCTCCGCAACATCATCGTCCCTCCTCGATCCGCCCCGATGACCTGCGATCACAGGCCTGCTGCGACGATTGCGTTGCTCCAGAGCAACGCAGCGTTTCGGTTCCTCGCACGATCATTCACGGTACGTGCCGCCGGGGATCATCGCGCCTCGGTGCAGCATGATCCCTTGGACGAGGGGTTCGGACAACACCTGTCCCCCGACCGCCCAGACACCCCCGTCCGGATCGACCCAGACCGCGTGGAAGGCCTCGGCGAGGTTGAAGCCCGTGTCGTGGAAGGTCCACATGCCCTCGCGGTAGCGGAGCAGCGACCCGTTGATGCCGCTGGCCCAGCCATCCTCGGACCCGACGAGCCACACGCCCATGGTCTGCTGCGCGCCTTCGGGAGACACGTCTCGGAAGTCGCCGCCGATGTCGCGCTGCACGATGGTTCCCGAGCCGAAGCCGCCGACGGCCACCACGCGATCGGGCGTCGTGTGCACGGTCGTGAGCGTGCGCGTGGTCGTGCTGTTGGCCGCCGTGAAGGCGCTGCCGTCCCAGTGGAGGATCGTGCCGCGCGAGCCGACGAGCCACACGTCGTCGGCCGCGTTGCCCCACACCTTGAACAGCGAGGTCGTGTCGACGAGCCCGTCCGGCAGCGGCTCGTCGCGCCAGCTGCTGCCGTCCCAACGCCACGCGAAAGCGCCCGACGTGCCCGTGCCGCCCACGGCCCAGACGTC
>JADZFZ010000651.1 GCA_020854145.1 Deltaproteobacteria bacterium
CACTCAGCGCACGCTGAGGCGGGTCTCGTGCGGGTCGAGCTGGATGTGGAAGTGGTCGTGGTGCGCCTGGTCGTACTGCGGCGTCAGGATCATCTGGAACGCGCGACGCGCGTGCAGGTCGCACGCGAGCGCACGTAACGCTGCGCTCGCGTCGGTCGTGCCGACGACGGCATCGGGGCCGCAGACCGGGGCGCCTCGCGGGGCCGGGCCCCAATCGCGCTCCACGTTGAGCGTCGTGCCGTCGTCGCGCACGAACGACGGCACGTCGATGGCGAGCGCGTGCGAGTGCAGCGACGGCCGACCCGCGCGCGAGCCCGAGCGCACGCGCGCTCCCGGTCGGAAGATGGACAGGTACCGCACCTCTCGGATGCCGTGTGCGCGAAACACGGGCGCGGCGCGGCGCATCGCGAGCGCGAGCCGACAGTCGACGATCTGGTGCATCCGCGTGCCCGACGCCGTTCCGTACGGGCGGAAGAGCACGCCGCCGAGAGGGCCGCGTACGATCGCGGGTTGCTCGACACCGTCGTGCTCGGTTGGATCGAGGCGCTCGAAGGGCGTCCCCGTCGCCCGAAGACGCTCGAAGCACGCGTCGGCCGACAGCCCCCGCAACGCAACCACGTCCGGCGGATCGTCGGGCGCGTCGACGACCGGACGGCGCGCCGGCAACACCGGCAGCGCGGTTGCCCGCGGCTCCACGATCGCAGCGCGAGGCGACGACGGCTCCACCGTCGTGGCAGGTCGCTCTCGACGCGACGATGGCTCGGTCGACCGCGAACGAATCGCCGGATCCAACGCGGCGACCCGTTCACGACGCGGCGGTGGCGCCTCGGGCTCCCCCTCGGCGCGCCGCGGCGCGCGCGCGCGCTCGCGTTCGTCGACCCGCGGCGAGCTGGGTGCGGCCGGTCGCAGCGGCTCGACCGGACGAATGGACGGGCTGCGCAGCGGCGGCACCTCGAAGGCGCGCCGGCTCGTCCCGTAGACGACGACGGAGCGCAACACGAGCGGCCGCGAGAGCGCGGCCTGCTCCTCGGGCGCCACGACGCGCTCGCGCGTGCTGCCCGTGGTCGGCCGCGGCTCCTCGAACGGATCGGGCAAAGACCAATCGACGACATCGGCCTGCTGCGCGGCAGCAGGTGCGGACGCGCCGAGCGCCAGCAGAAGGACGACCGCAGACGACACCGGTCCGTGCGTGCGCATGCGCGTATTGGATCCCGGGCCGCGCCGTGATCGCCACTTTCCGGCGGGCTCGCCGGCGAGAACCGGTCCCGATCGCTCAGGGGAGCCGGCAGCGCACGAGCGGGACCTCGCCCTCGATGCCCTTGAGATGGGCACGAAAGGCCTCCGGCGCCGCGAGCCTCGCGAGCGCGGCCGCCACGTCGGGCTCCGCGGCGATCGACTCCTCGAGGACGAGCTCACCGGCCTTCGCGTGTCCCTGGATGCGCGCGGCCGTGTTGACGACCTGCCCGAAGTAGTCGAGCACGCCGTTGGCCGTCACCACGTAGCAGGGTCCCGCGTGCATCCCGACCTTCAGCCCGAGATCGCGCGCGTCGGCCTCGGTCTCGCGGAACCGTCCGAACGACTCGAGCGCCGCGACCGATGCGCGCACGGCGTCGGCCGGCGTCCGGAACGCCGCCATCACGGCGTCGCCCATCGTCTTGACCACGACACCCGCCGCGGGCTCGATCGCAGCGCGCAACAGATCGAAGTGCGCCGACACGACGCCGAAGGCGCGCGCCTCGCCGAGCCGCGAGTAGAGCGCCGTCGATCCCACGAGGTCGGTGAACACCAGCGCGACGCGCGAGACACCGAGCGCGAGCCCGGGGCGCAGGATCTCGGCCGAGAAGCGGTCGCGGAACTCGGCCAGCATCGAGACGTCGTGCGCGGTGGTGGCTTCGTCGATCCAGTCGGTCCGCTCGAGACGCGCGTGAAGCTCCGCGTCCGACCCGTTCCTGACGTCGATGTGCCCCGACGTGCCGACGACGAGCGCCGCAGGCTCGACCCCATCGACACCGATGACCGCGTCGCCGTGATCGAGCTGCCCCTCCTCCACCTCGACGCGCGTCGCCTTTCCGCCGCGCACGAAGAGCCGCAGCTTCGCGGGCGAGGCGGGCACGACGAGCGGACGCGTCTGGCCGATGGGCACGATGGCCTGCGCGACGACGTGCGGCGTGCGCGCCGGACCTCCGATGCAGTAGACGACGTCGGGCACGCTGCGCACCGCCGGGTGCGGGACGAAGATGGCCTCGACCGCGCGATCGAGCGCGAGCCCGTAGCGCAGATCGCAGAGCTGGCAGTGCCCTTCGGTCCCCAGCTCCGCGAGCGACGGGAGCTTCTGGCTCGGCACGAGACAGCTCGGACAGAGCAGCGCCCATCGGATCTCGAAGAGCCCCGCGATCACGGCGCGGAGGCACAACGACACGGCGTCGCGTTGCGAGACCTCGAGCGCCCGCGCGACGTGCGCGGGCCGGATGCGCGTCGCATCGAAGTCCGGCAGCTCGCGCAGGAACCCGATGAGCCGATCGGCTTGCTCCGCGGCGACGCCCTCGCGCAGCAGACCGTCGCGCGCCGCCGCCAGACCCACCGACGCGCACGGAGAGCGCGGCTCCTGGAACGGGTAGGGCCCGGACGCCACGAGCGACTCGTCCACCTCGCGCGCCAGCCCTTCGAACTGGCCGAGAACGCGATCCGCGACCAGCGCGAGCACGGGCTTCATCAGCGCCCAGCGCGGGTCGATGTCGAGCGAGAACACGACGCGCGTACCCGGCTGCGCAGCCTCGCGCGGCCCGAGCGTGCACCCCATGCGGAAGACCCGCATGGGCCCGTTGCGCATGCGCCGCTCGATGGACCACCGGCGCGGACGCTCCCACTCGAAGGGCATCTCCTCGTACTCGATGGGCCAGCCCGCGATGCTCGTGCGCGCGAGGTAACGCGCGGCGGTGGTGCCCGACGACAGCGGCGTCATCTCGACCGTCCCGAGCCCCGCGCGCCGGTTCAGCCGCTCGGTGTCGGTCAGGAAAGGCCAGAGCGCCTCCGCGTCCGAGCGGAGCTCGACCGCGCGCGAGCGAACGACGGTCGACACGTCTGCTGCGCCCCTCCGCCCTCTTGCCGCTACCCGGGCAGGTAGGGCGTGAGCCACTGTCCGAGCGCTTCGAGGTTACGCGTCTGCAGGTACACGCGTCCTTTCCCCGTCAGCTTGCAGACGAGCCCTTCGCCGGACGCGACGAGCCCCATGACGCCGCCTCCCGCGCTCGTCACCGACATCTGGAGCGCTCCCTCCCAGCCGACCAGGTGCCCGTTGTCGACGAGGTACGCGTCGGTCACGTCGATCGACTCGATGCCGCCGTAGCTCGTGAACCAGAGCTCGCCGGTGCCGCTCACCTCGAGGAAGAAGGCGCCCCGCTTCGCGAGGATCCCGCGCAGCCCTCCCCAGCGCATCTTGATGTCGACGTCGCCCATCGACGCGAGGAACGCCCCCGTCGAGAGCACGATCTTCTGCCCCGCGAGCGACCGGTGGACGATCTGCCCGGAGAGCGCCGGCGCGAGCCACACGCTTCCGCCCTGCGCGGCGCTGAAGTGATTCACGAAGAACGTCTCGCCGCCGATCATCTTGCGAACGAACGCGATGCAGATCGCCCAGAGCTTCGCGAAGAACCCCGCCTTTCGCCCGGCGTTGAGCTTGACCTCCATCGCGACGGGGCTGTGGCGCGCCACCATCGCTCCCGCCTCGGCGACGATCGTCTCGCCCGGCGACAGGTCCACACGCAACATCGCGAACGACGGGCCGTGGGTGATCTCCTGCCGCATGGGCGCTGTGTACCACGCGCGCGAGGATGGGGACGAGATCAGCCCCCGCCCGCCAGCAGGGACGAGGGAGCCAGCACCCTCCGGTCGGGGCGCTCAGCCGCGTCCGAACAGGGCGGCGATCATCCGCACCCCGTCGCGCAGGTCCCCGATGAGCTGCTCGGTGTCGACCTCTTGCGGGTCGAGCTGCCACTGCAGGAACAGCCCATCGAAGGCGCCGAGCACCAGCACGCCGATCGCACGTCTCTGCGCCGGAGGCACCATCGGCATCATCGCCGCGAGCTCGCGCTCGGTCTCCGCCCGGTAACGCCGATAGACCTCGCGCACGCGCTTGCGAACGCGCGCATCGACGGCGCTCCGCTCGAGCAGCGTCAGCAGCAGCAGGCGCAGCGCGTCCTTGTCCCGGCGCATCCTGCGCTCGGCCATCGCCAGCGCGGCGTCGACCTTCGCGACCAGGCCTTCCGCGCTCCGAGCCGCTTCCACCGACTCGGCGATCCACGCCTCGGCCCGCTGCTCGAGCAACGCGAGCAAGATGTCGTCCTTCGACTCGAAGTGCCAGTAGATGCTGCCTTTGCCGGCCTCGGCGCCTTTCGCGATGTCGGACATCGAGGTGCCTGCGAAGCCCTTGAGCGCGAAGAGCTGCTCGGCGCTCGCCAGCACGCGCTCGCGGCTCGTGCGGCCGAGCGCGTCGGTTCGAGCGTTGCGCGGTCGGGGTGTCACTCGCTTCGTTTGCACCGTAGTCGTAGTCGCCGTCGGGGTCGACCTCACCGATCGACCGTCAACCGCTCCAATGCCGTCCCTCGCGGCGCGCGGCTCACGACCGCCCCGCGCGCACGCAACGCGATCACGATCTCCTCCGGCACGCGGTTGCGCCGCGTGCCCGCGATCAGCGCCCGACCTCCGGCACGAAGCGCGTCGAACGCTTCGAGCAGCATCGCCTCGCGGCGCGGGCCGAAGAGATGGTCGACCTGCACCATCAACAACGCGTCCACCGAGCGCGCGCCCAGATCGAGGTGCCCCTCGCGCGGCACCCGCGTACGCACGCCCACGCCCGGCATCGCCGCGAGCGCGCGATGCCTCGCGTGCGACAGGTAATCGGCGCGCACGTCCGTGAGCACGACGGTGCCATCCGGACCCACGGCGCGCGCCAGCGCCTCCGCGAACGCCCCCGGCCCGGATCCGACGTCGGCCACCGTCTTGCCGCGCGCCGATCCTCGCGCGAGAAGCAGCGAAACGAGCCCGTCGCGGTCGATCGTCCGTGCTCGCCGCGGATCGAGCATCGCCCGTCCCGCCTCGTCCAACGGGGAAAGCCCTTCGTCGGCGCGACCGCACGCCACGAGGCACGCGGCCGCGACCAATGCTCCGGCCCGCACGCGTCGCACGCTGCTACTCTAACCGCGGTGCAACGCGCTCGGTCGTCTCTGCTGCCTCGGTTGATCGTCCTCGCGATCGCGTCGATGTCGCTGTCGTGCGGCGGCGAAGAGCCCACGCCCACGGTCATCTCGGCCATCCCGTTGGTCGCGCCCGGGCACAACGACGTCCGCCCGCCTCCGAGAGGCCCGCGCCAGCCGGTCCGTGCGATCGTGTCGCTCGTCACGCTCGGCACCTTCCCGGCTCCGCTGATCGAGGCGATCGAGCAGGGCCTGCGCCAACAGCTGCAGGTGGACGTCCGCCGTCTCGCCCCGCTGCAGCTGCCGCAGACGGCCTATTACCCGGCGCGTCGCCGTTACCGAGCCGACCGCCTGCTCCAGTTCCTCGGTCAGCAGATGCAGAACGAGCCACCGGCGATGCGCGTGCTCGGCCTGACCGAGGTCGACATCTCGATCACCAAGGGACGCGTGCAGGACTGGGGCATCTTCGGGCTCGGCGATCTCGGCGGCCGCTCGGCCGTCATCTCGACGTTCCGCCTGCGTCCCAACGCGCGCGACGACGCCCACTTCCGGTTTCGCGTCGTGACGACCGCCGTCCACGAGGTCGGCCACACGCTCGGCCTCGATCACTGCATCGAGCCGACGTGCCTCATGCGCGACGCCGATGGCGGGATCGAGGCCGTCGACACCTCGACCGGCATGGCCGCCGAGTGCCGTGCGCAGCTCGATCGCGAGTCGCCCGCGATCATCATCCCCGATAGCTGAGAGGGTCGCTCAACACGTCGCGGTGCCTCGCAGGCGGCGCGCTCTGCGATCCATCCGCTCGATGTTCTGATCGACCCTCTGAGTTGCTGGCGGGGGGCTCAAACGCCGCCCCCCGCGACCCCGGGCTGGTAGGAGGGCGTCGCGCTACGAGCGCGCCCCCTCCTACGACCACCCCACAAGAGCGGGTCCCGATTCACGATCGGTGTTCCGAGCGACACCGTGAGCGGTTGTCGCTCGGGCCCTCGGCGCGGTATGAGGACGCCCCGGACCGTCGTGATAGGGGGCCCCCCGTGGATCGGTTTCCGCCCGAGTTTCCCGAGCGCTTCAACATGGCTTCGTATTACCTCGACGATCGCATCGCCGAGGGACGAGGGCACAACGTCGCCGTTCGCGTCGGCGCGCAGAGCTGGACGTACTCGGAGGTGCTCAAGCTGAGCAATCGCGCGGGCAACGCACTGCGATCGCGCGGCATCGGCAACGAAGACCGCGTGCTCGTGCTCTTGCCGGACGGCATCGACTTCGTCGCCGCATGGTTCGGCATCCTGAAGGTCGGCGCGGTCTTCTGCATGCAGAACCCGCTCGCTTCGGCCGACGACATGGCCCACGTGCTCGACTACACCCGTGCGCGCGCCGTCGTCGCACACGTCTCGGTGCTCGATCGGCTCGTACCGGCGCTCGATCGCGTGCGCGAGCACGTCCGCGCCGTCTTCGTCGCCGACGGCCAGGGCCCCTACGGCACCAAGCGCTGGGAAGAAGCCATCATCGAGTCGTCGGACGAGCTCGAGAACGCCGACACGAAGAAGGACGACATGGCGGGCTTCCTCTTCACGAGCGGCTCGACCGGCAAGCCGAAGGCGGCGGTCCACCTGCACCACGATTTCCCCTGGAACACCGAGTGTTACGCCAAGCGCGTCCTCGCGATGACCGAGAAGGACGTGTGCGTCTCCGTGCCGAAGCTCTTCTTCGGTTACGCGACGGGCACCAACCTCATGTTCCCGTTCGCAGTCGGCGCGACGGCGTGCCTGTTTCCCGCGCGCTCCACTCCCGAAGCCGTCTACGACGCCATCGAGCGCTTCCGCCCGACCCTCCTCACCAACGTGCCGACCATGATCGCGCAGATGCTCGATCACGAGCGCGCCAAGACCGCGGATCTGTCCTGCCTTCGTGCGGTGCTCTCCGCGGGTGAAGCGCTGCCGGAGGAGCTCCACCGCCGCTGGCTCGATCGCTTCGGCGTCGAGATCCTCGACGGCATCGGCTCCGCCGAGATGTTCCACATCTACATCACCAACGCGCCCGGCGACGTCGTGATGGGCTCTCTCGGCAAGGTCGTTCCCGGCTACGAGGCGAAGATCGTCGGGGCCGACGGCAACGAGGTGCCGGACGGAGAGATCGGTCGCCTCAAGGTGCGCGGCGACAGCTGCGCCGTGGGCTATTTCCGCGATCACGAGTCCAGCAAGGCGACCTTCGAAGGCGATTGGTGCCTGAGCGCCGACCTGTTCCGCCGCGACCGCGACGCGCGATTCTGGTACGTCGGTCGCGCCGACGACGTGCTCAAGGTCCACGGTGTGTTCGTCGCGCCCGCCGAGATCGAGGCCTGTCTGCTCCTGCACCCGGCGGTGCGCGAGTCGGCCGTCATCGGCGTGACCGACGACAACGGTCTCACCGTCGCCAAGGCATTCGTGGTCGTCCGCGACGGGCACGGGACGGCAGACGCGCTCGCGCAGGAGCTCCGCACCTTCGTCCGCGAGAAGATCGGCGCGCACAAGTCGCCGCAGCTCGTCGCGTTCCTCGGCGAGCTGCCCCGCAACGATCGCGGCAAGGTCAATCGACGCGCGCTGCGCGACGGCGCCGAGGCTCCGTCGGGCAATTGAATGGCCGCACGATTCGGCGAGCTCACGTGGCCCGAGGCCGGGAGCGCGAAGGGCGCGATCGCCCTCTTGCCCTGCGGCGCCGTCGAAGCGCACGGCCCGCACCTTCCGCTCCTGACCGACGTCGTCATCGCCGAGACCGCTGCGCTGCGCGCCGTTGCCCGGCTGCGCAAGTCGGCCTTCCGAGCCTCCGACGCTCCACGACCGGAGCACCCCGGTCGGAAGGCGGAGTCGTCGATCGCCGCCGTGGTGCTGCCGCCGCTCGTCTACGCGGTCGCCGATTACGCCGGCGAGTTCCCCGGCACGCTCTCCATCTCCGCGGAGACGGCGAGCGCCCTCGTCGCCGACGTCTGTCGCGCCACGCTGCGCAGTGGTCTCGCCGGCGTCGTGCTCTGCAACGCGCACCTCGACCCCGCGCACATCGCCTCGCTCGTCGAGGGCCAGCGACGCGCCGAGGCCGACGGCGTGCGCGTCGCGTTCCCCGACATCACGCGAAAGCCCCACGCGCTCCGGTTGGGCGACGAGTTCCGCTCCGGCGCCTGCCACGCCGGCCGATTCGAGACTTCGCTCGTGCTCGCCGCACGACCCGAGCTCGTGCGCGATTCTCGACACGCGTTGCCGGAGAATCCCGCGAGCCTCTCGGTCGCGATTCGCAAAGGCCTGCGGACGTTCCATCAAGCCGGCGGCCCCGAGGCCTATTTCGGCGCGCCCGCCGCCGCCACGGCGACCGAGGGCGAGTCGCTGTACGACACGTTGGCCGACATCTTCGCCGAGTCCGCGAGAAACCTGGGAATCCCATGACGATGACCCGACGAATCGATTCGCTGGTTGCGCTCACCCTCGCGATTGCGCTCGCGGGATGTGGATCGACGCCGGCGCAGCCGGAGTATCCGCCTCCCCTGCCGCCGCAGGAGTTCGTCGCGCCGGAAGAGCCGGCACCGGCCACGCCGCCCAATCCCTGGGCCGCGCTCGACACCGAGGCGCTCTCGCGCATCGTCACCGAAGGCGCGATCGCGCAGATCCGCGAAGCCGACTCGACGCTCGACCTCGCGCAGCTCCCGGCGTGGCGACAATCGCCCGCGTCGGCGCCCGAGCTCGGCGGCCGCGTGGTCGACCGATTGCTCGATCTCGCCGTCGCCGCATTCGCCAGCGGTCGATTCGACGAGGCGCGTCAGACGGTCGAGCTCGTCCGGGCGCGCGCCCGCAATCGCAACTCGGCGTGGGCGGGCAACACGCTCCTCTGCGTCACCGCTCGCAAGGCCGCGGACGCATCGCCCGTCGACGCGCAACGCGCGGCCGTCGCCGCCGTGTTCCGCGCGCTGCCCGCGAGTCGCCTCGGCTCCGCCAGCGTCATCTACCTGATGTACCAGGAAGAGTCGCAGATCCAGGCGCAGCTCGACGATCTCCGTACGCAGCTGGTCTCCATGGAGACCGCGAGCGACGCCCTGTTCTACGGGGCGGTGCTGCGCGAGGTCGTCGCGCACCGCGACCTCTATCTCGCGGCCATCGACACCGTGCGCCGCGAGAACGACGCCCGCCCTGCCCGGCGCGATTATCGATTCTCCACCGTCGATCTCACACGTCAGCGCGGCGCCGAGGTGCGTATGGGCGTCTGGGACGTCGGGACCAACCCGGAGCTGTTCCGTGCGCAGCTCTTCACGAGCCCGAGCGAGCAGCCGAACGGTCGGGACGACGACGGCAACGGGCAAATCGACGACATTCACGGCATCGCGTCCGACGGCGCGGCGCCCAACGGCGCGCTCCTCTTCGATCCCGGCGCCGAGGTGATCACCCAATACGGCCCCTTCCTCCGCGGCGTGATGGACCTGCGCGCCGGGATGGCTTCCACCCCCTCTGCGCAGCGCGTGCTCGAGCTGCTCCGCTCGGTCCGAGGCGCCGAGGCGCTCGAGACGCTCGAGCGAAACCTCGACGCAGTCGGCGAATGGGCGCACGGCACCCACGTCGCGGGCATCATGCTCGCCGGCAACCCGCACGCGCGACTGGCCATCTTCCGCTCCGCGTGGGCCGGCGAGACGCGCACCTATTACCGTCGCGGCCCGACCGACGCCGAGCTCGACGCCGAGCGCCAGAACATCGCCGCCATCGCCGAGTTCATCCGGCGCCACCGGATTCGCGTCGTCAACGCCTCGCTCGGGTTCGGCATGGACTACGTCGAGAGCCAGCTCCGATTCGAGACCCGGACGTACACGACGCCCGAAGCGGTCCGCGAGCGCGCCCGCGCCATCCAGGCGCGCCGCCGCGCCCACTGGCAATGGATCTTCGAGCAATGCCCCGACACGCTCTTCGTGGTCGCCGCGGGCAACGAGAATCGCGACGTGGTCGAGTTCGAAGACGTCCCGGCCGCGCTCTCGCTGCCGAATCTCCTCGTCGTCGGCGCCGTCGATCGGTACGGCGATTGGGCCACGTTCACCAACAGCTCCCCCGATCGCGTGCGCATCTTCGATCACGGCGTCGAGGTCGACAGCCTCGTCCCCTCCGGCGAGCGCGTGCCCCTCTCCGGCACCTCGATGGCTTCACCCAACGTCGCCAACCTCGCCGGCAAGATCCTCTCGGCCAACCCATCCCTCACGCCGCAGCAGGTCATCTCGATCATCGTCGAGACCGCCAC
>JADZFZ010000652.1 GCA_020854145.1 Deltaproteobacteria bacterium
AGTCCCTGGCATCGTCCTTCATCTGAAAAGCCTCCGGTGTCCGGTGAATTGGTTTCGCAACCCACCAAACGCCGGGGCTTTTCAGTTTGATCCCGACAATCGGAGCTCGGGCTTCGCTAGATCAGGGTCTAGAGAGGGTTGGTTGCAGGGGAGGGGTGCTCACCGCGGCCGCACGACCAAGTCCTCGGTGTCGTACCGCAGCCGCAGCTTCGAGCCCGACACCGTCGAGCTCCGTGTACATCGTGCCCGTCGAGATCACGTTCACCTCGTCAGTTCGCTTCTCCGACGGATCCGGTCTCCGCTGGGCGACGCCGCAGGCGTTGAGCTGCGCGCGTCGGCTCGCTTGCTCGTGGGATGGGCGCAGTAGGGCTCACGGCTCGCTCTCCGTCGGGAAGCCGAGTCGTGCCTTCGACCTCCCGGTGGGTGTGGGGCCATGAGATCACGGATGGCTTGGAAGACGACCTTGAACTGGGCGTCGCAGCGCCTTTCCAGGGCTTCGAGCTTCCGGGCGAGGTCGGCGTTCGACTGCACGAGCTGACGCAGGCGGACGAAGGTCCGCATGATCTCGTTGTTCACGCGCACCGCTTGCTCGCTGCGGAGCACGCTGGAGAGCATCGCCACGCCCTGCTCCGTGAATGCGTACGGCGTGGTCCGGCGACCGCCGCGGCCCGTCTTTGAGGTCACAGTTTGTGACCGCAGACGCAAGGCCTCTTCCGGGGTCAGCTTGAAGGCGAAGTCGGGGGGGAAGCGCTCCAGATTGCGCTTCACCGCCTGATTCAGCGCCTTCACGGGAACGCCATACAGTTCGGCGAGCGTCTCGTCGAGCATGGTCTTGTGGCCACGGAGGATCACGATGGCGCGCTCGATGCGCTCCACCGGCACGAGGCTGGGTCCGACGGGCACCGTCGTTCTGCCAGCTGCCCTCGGGTCCTTTCGCACGCGGGGTCTGCTCTTCGACGTTGCCATGTCTGTCGCGCTACCGCGGCCGTACGACCGAGCCCGACATCTCGATCACCTCGTCGAGCTCCGTGTCGCGCTGGTCCGCACGATGGCCTGTGATGAGTCGATAGGACACGTCGCTCCCCCCGTCCCGCGCCCGCTTGGCACTATCGCCGATCGCGAGGTCGAACGGAACCATGCCCCTCACCCCCCCCCTGCGTCAGGATAGTTGTCGCCCCGATCTGATGGCCTTTGCCGGGTCGTCGGTCGCGTGAGGCAGGGGACGGAGAACGGCACACCGTGGCCGAGTACAACCAGGCATTCAAGTCGAAGATGGTGCAGCGGATGATCGGTCCGGCGGCATTGAGCGCCACCGCGCTCGCCGCAACCTCTGGGGTTCCCCAGCCAACTCTTTCCCGCTGGTTGCGCGATGTGACCTGTACGCTGGCCGACATGTCGAAGAAGCCGCGTCCGTCCGCCCCCGCAACTCCCCGGCCCCGCCGACCCGAGGACTGGCCGGCCGAGGAGCGCCTGCGCGTCGTCATGGAGGCGGCGCAGCTCGGCGACGAGGCGCTCGGTGCGTTCCTGCGTGAGCGTGGCCTCCACGAGGCGACGCTGGCGCAGTGGCGCGCGGCGATGCTCGAGGCGCTGGCTCCCGGTCGACAGCGACCGCCGCCGGTGTCGAGCAAGCGCGAGCGCGAGCTCGAGAAGCAGCTGCGACGCAAGGACCGGGCACTCGCCGAAGCCGCGGCGCTGCTCGTGCTCCAAAAAAAAGTCCAAGCGCTCTGGGGGGACGAGGACGACGACACGAAGCCGAGGAGCGACGAATGATCATCGCGCTCGTCGACGAGGCGGTCCGTGCGGGCGCGAGGATCGCGAGGGCGTGCGACGTCGTCGGCGTCTCCGAACGGTGCCTGCAGCGCTGGCGCGCCGAGCCAGAGGGCGTCGACCGGCGTGCGGGGCCGTCGGGCCCTCCCGCTCATCAGCTGTCCGAGCAGGAGCGCCAGGCCGTGCTCGACGCGGCGAACCGCCAAGAGTTCCGGAACCTCTCTCCGCGACAGATCGTGCCGCTGCTCGCCGATCGTGGGCAGTACATCGCCAGCGAGTCGACGTTCTACCGAGTGTTGCGGGAGGCGGGTCAGCTCGCTCATCGACAGCATGCTCGCCCGGCCTCCCACTCGCGACCACGGGAGCACGTGGCGCGCGGCCCGAACCAGGTCTGGTCCTGGGACATCACCTACCTCCGCAGCGACGTGCGCGGCACGTTCTTCTACCTGTACCTGATCGTGGACGTGTGGAGCCGCAAGATCGTCGGCTGGAACGTCCACCTCGAGGAGTCCGCAGAGTATGCAGGTGAACTCATCACCACCGCGAGCCAGGCCGAGAACGTCGACCCCGGCCGGCTCGTGCTTCACGCCGACAACGGCGGACCGATGAAGGGCTCCACGATGCTCGCCACCTTGCAGCGTCTCGGCGTCGTGCCCTCCTTCAGCCGCCCTCGGGTCAGTGACGACAACCCCTTTGCCGAGGCTCTCTTCCGCACGCTGAAGTACTGCCCCTCGTTCCCCCACAAGCCCTTCCGATCCGTCGCCGACGCGCGCGCCTGGGTCGGCGCCTTCGTGGCTTGGTACAACGACACGCACCTGCACAGCGGCATCCGCTACGTCACGCCGAGTGACCGCCACGCTCGCCGCGACCGCGCCATTCTCCGACAGAGGACCGCTGTCTATGCCACAGCACGCAGCAACAATCCAAGACGCTGGACGGGTCGCACGCGCGACTGGACACCTGTCGGTCCTGTCTTCCTCAACCCCGTTAAGCAGGAGATCCGGATTCCAGCGATTGCCACACCGGTC
>JADZFZ010000653.1 GCA_020854145.1 Deltaproteobacteria bacterium
CGCCGGGAGACCTCGCGCAGATCGTCGAGATCTTCGAGACGCGGCTCACGGGCTCGTTCAATTGGAGCTACGTCGATTCCGACGAGAAGATCCGGAGATTGTACGAGCTCGGGAAGTCGCTCAACTGGAACGCGTCGGTGGACGTCGATTGGGGGCGCACGTTTCCCCGTAGCGAGTCGCCGGTCGCTGCGGGGATCAACCCGTTCGAGGGATACGCCCCGTTCGAGGAGCTGACTCCCGAGCAGAAGGTCGACTTCGCGTGGCACCAGCAGTGTTGGACGCTCTCGCAGTTTCTCCACGGCGAGCAGGGTGCGCTGCTCGTCGCGTCGCAGCTGGTCTCGTGCGGACCGACTTACGACGCGAAGCTCTATGCGGGCAGCCAGACGTTCGACGAGGCCCGGCACGTCGAGGTCTTCTCCCGTTACATCTTCGAGAAGGTCGGCTTCATGTACCCGATCAACGTCCATCTGAAGGCGTTGCTCGACAAGGTGCTCACCGACCCTCGCTGGGACCTCAAGTTCATCGGGATGCAGATCATCATCGAAGGCCTCGCGCTGGCTGCGTTCCGCACCATTCAATTCAGCAGCTGCGACCCGTTGCTGCACGACATCGTGGCCCTCGTGATCCGTGACGAGTCGCGACACGTGGCGTTCGGCGTGACGTACATGGAGCAATTCGTCCGCTCGTTGTCGCCTGCGGAGCGAGAGGAGCGCGCGCAATTCGCCTACGAGGCGTGCGTGGTGATGCGCGAGCGGCTCGTCGCCACCGACGTGTTCGAGCACTGGGGGTGGGACGTCGAGGAGGCACGGCGCGTCGTGCTCGAAGCCGACATCATGCAGCGTTTCCGCAACCTCCTCTTCAGCCGCGTGATCCCCAACCTGAAGCGCGTCGGCCTGCTGACCGAAGCGGTGCGACCGCGCTACGACGAGCTCGGCATCCTCGGTTACGAGAACCTCGTGGACGACGGCGCGGTCGACTGGGCGCAGCTGGCACGCTGACCGGGGCCCCGACCGTTCGTCAGCGAGAAGCGAGCGTGCTCCCGATGAGGACGCCGCCGGCGAAGTAGCTTGCCGTCTCCGAGGCGGGGAGGATGTCGTAGGTGCGGTCGTGCGCGTACGGGACGAGCTCCACACGCGTGACCGAGACGCCGTCGACGAGGTCACCCGCGCGGAGGTCGGAGAACGCGCGTCCATCCGCCGTCGGGTGACGTCCGCTGATCTCGAGCACCGCGCGGTTCGCGAGGGTCGCGCGGACGACGACGTGATGGGTCACGGGCGTGCGGCTCACGCGCGCGATGGGGACGACGACGATCGCGGCGTCCTCGACGCTGTACACGAGGTCACCGACGCCGAGGCTCGCGATGGGCCGCGGGCCCTCCGGGGTCGCGATCGGCGTGTCCGGAGACGCGCACATGCAGAGCGGGGCGCAGCCCATCGGGCACGTCCCGCGCTCGTCGGGCGGCGTGCAGCGCGGGGTCGTGTCGATGGGGCCCTGCGGGTCGCAGCAGAGCTCGCCCGCCGCGCAACACTCGCCGCCGCAGCACGTCTCGCCCGCGGCGCACGTCGAGGTGCACGGCGGCGTCACGCAATCGCCGCCCGTGCAATACGTGCCTTCGCCACACTCACGACCGCAGCTTCCGCAGCTCTGCGGGTCGTTCGCGGGGTTGGTGCATTGCCCGCTGCAGCACTCGCGCGCTTCGCCGCACGCGGGGTCACATGCGGTGCCCGCGTCCTCGCGCGCCGCGTCCGCGTGTCCCGCGTCGGCGGGTCCGGAATCCTCGCGCGCGGCGTCTTCGCGCGCGGCGTCTTCGCGCCCGGCGTCTTCGCGTCCGGCGTCCCCGGTCGGACCGTCGTCGTCGCCGCACCCGACCGTCGCCACGCCGACGAGGGACAAACCGAACGACAGCAGCGCGAAGGAGCGAGCGATGCACATGCGGCCTCCCGGGGGCGCGCGCGCCGGCGTTCACATCGCGGCGCAGGTGTTGATCTGGGGCGTGCAATCGGTGGCCGGGTTCTCGGCGTTGGCGAAGCAGACGAGCAGCGCGGACGCCTCGGCGGAGACCGCCGGATCGGCAGCCAGCATGCAGTCGCTGACGGCGCGGATGACGTCGCCGCCTTCGGGCAAGTTGGCCAGGCATTGGAGCGTGGCCGCGCAGGTCGCGGTGCCTTCGCCGACCCACTCTCCCGTGAACCGGCCTTCGGCGTCGAGGCAGCTCGCGGTGTTCTCGTCGGCCGGATAGAAGGTGCCGACGAGCATGCACATCTCGTCGGTCGTGCGAGGTCCTTGATAGACGTCGCGCGCCTCGGGGTTGTCGTAATCGCAGTGGTAGTCGAAGGTCGATCCGGCCGGCACCTGGAGCCCTTGCTCGAACACCCCCGTCGGGACGTCCGTCCAGGCGTCGGTCTCGAAGAAAGGCCGTCCGCCGACGAGCTGCGCCGAGTACCCGACGCCGCGCGCGTGCATGTGCGACTGCACGGTCGTGACCGTGATGTCGGTGTGGACGGGGCAGCGGTAACGCGCACGCGCCTGTCCACGCGCGGGAACGCGGATGAACGGGTTGTAGAGGAACAAGACGTCGCCGGGCGTCGTGATGCTTTCTGCCGGACGCGTCCAGAGGTTGATCCGGATCTGCGGCTCGAGAGGCTCGCCGGTCGCGTTCAGGTAGTGCGCGTTCATCAACAAGACGGCGCCCGCACGGACGCGCAACGCGACGCCTTCGGGGAACGCGAGGATGGTCTCTCCAGTGCCGTTCTGGGAGCCGCCGATCACGCGCGTGATTCGCCACCCGTTGGATGCGCCGTCGCTGCAGTCGAAGACGCCGCTCGTGTCGACGACCGTGCCGTCTTCCTTCTCGGTCGGGATGACGTCGTACTCGGTTTCGTAGAGCAGGAAATGGTGGCTCCCGTCCGTGTAACGGGTCTGGTTGTGCGAGACCCAGAGGTCGTCGTCCGTGGGCGCGACGACGAACTTGCACCACTCGCCTTCGACACCCGGTGCGATCGTGTGGCTCATCGAGAACTGCACACCCTCGCCGACCGGAGGGGGCGCGAGAATCTCCGGCCCCGTGGTGCCGGTCGGCTCCGAGTCGTCCTCCGAGCAGGCGACGAGCGACACGAGCGACACGACGGCGAG
>JADZFZ010000654.1 GCA_020854145.1 Deltaproteobacteria bacterium
CCCACCCACGGGATCTCGGTCGGCGACGTCACCGCGACGTCCGCCGTCGTGTGGATGCGGGGCGGATCCGCCGGCTGGCTCAACGTCGTGGCTCGAAGCGCGGCCGGCACTTCGACGGGCGTCGCGAGAGCCGCTCGAGAGCGCGACTTCATCGGCAAGGTCGAGCTTCGCGACCTGTCGCCCGGCACTTGGTACGACGTCGTCGCGTGGATGACGCGCTCACCAGACCGCGAGCTGCCTCCGGCACGCGCGACCCGATTGAGCTTCTCCACTGCGCCGTCCGCGGGCGAGCCTGCACGCGTCTCCTTCGCGTGGGGAGGCGACGTCGGCGGACAGAACGTCTGTCGCGACTCTCGTCGCGGTTATCCCGCATTCCGAACGCTCTCGCGATTGTCGTTGTCGTTCTTCGTGGGCCTCGGCGACATGATCTACGCGGACGGGACGTGCTTGGCGCACGGCGGCTACGGCAATCCGCAGGTTCCCGGCGAGTTCCCCCGCTCCACTCGACTGTCCCACTTCCGGGCGCACTGGGCCTACAATCGAGAAGACCCTCATTCGCGCGCTCTGCTGGCACGGACTCCCTACCTCGCGGTCTGGGACGACCACGAGATTGCCAACGACGCCGGCCCGTTCCACGACCGCTCGACTGCCGATCTCTCCATTCCACTGATGCGGATGGCGCTGCGCTCCTTCCTCGAATGGAACCCCGTCGCCGAGCCTGCGGCGACTCCGGGACGTCTATACCGAAGCATTCGTTGGGGGCGTCACCTCGAGCTCATCGTGCTCGACACCCGGCAATATCGCGATCCCAACTATGCTCCCGACACCGCCGAGCGACCGAAGACGATGCTGGGACGCGAGCAGCGTATGTGGCTCGAGGAGCGATTGCGCTCGGACGCCACGTGGAAGGTGGTCGTCTCGAGCGTGCCGATGTCCATCCCCACCGGGCAGGACTCCTTCGGCCGCGACGGCTGGGCCAACGAAGAAGGCCCCACGGGATTCGAACGCGAGCTCGTCGCGATCCTGCGCTACGCCCACGCCATCGGGATTCGCAACATGCTCTGGATCTCGACCGATGCGCATTTCGGCGCCGGTTTCCGATACCGCCCGTTCGCCGAGGATCCCGCCTTCGTCGTGCACGAGATCATCACGGGACCGCTCAACGCCGCGCTGTTCCCCAGCGACCGTCTGGACTCGACTCTGCGCCCGGAGCGCCTCTTTCACCACGGCCCGGAGGACGCCGGCGCGGTGCGCGACCTCGACACGGCGCTCTCCTGGATGACCTACGGCCTCGTGCAGATCGACGAGCGCGGGCGATTGACCGTCTCCGTGCATCGCGTCGCCACGGGGGAGCAGGTCTTCGCTCAGACGCTGACCCCGCGCGATTGAGGGACGCACAATCGGCTGGCCTGACGGACACGCGGTGATATGTCGCTGGCGTGCGCGCTTGGCTCGTGCTCGTCGTCGTCTGCGTCGGCGCGACGGTGTGGTCGTCGCCGAGCGCGGTCGCGCAATCGCGATGGCACCTGACCTACGAGCGCGCCTGCACGGAGGTCGCGCGTCCGGTGCCGACTCCCGACGGGCAGCGCGTCCTCTCCTGCGCGCAGTCGTTCGACGCACGCACGGGCGCGTTCCGTGGACGCGCGACCACGGGTGCGCTCGTCGTGCTCGACGACGGCTCCGTCCTCGCACAGGACTACACCGATCGTGGGCTCGCCCTCCACCGCCCGGGCGCCGCCGAGCGGAGCGCTCACGACCGCGGCGGGATGGTCAGGAGGATCGCGCTCTCGCCTTCGGGGAGGTTCGTCGCCACGGTCGAGGACTCGTGTCCCGGCACCTACGTGCTCGTGCGCGAGAGCGCGAGCCTGCGCCGCGTCAGCCAGCACCCGCTGACGGTCAGCGAGCCCGACCGGGTCTCGCTCTGGGTGGACGACCACGGCCGCGCGCGCTGGGAGTCACCGACGGCCGCCGTTCTGCACCGAGCCGCCACGCGCGACGGGAACGTACGCGCGCTCGTCCGGCGCGATGGCGCCGTCGTCGTCTCGCGCAACGACACTCCCGACGTCCACGTCGCTCGCGCCGACGTCGCCGCGGGCGTCGAGATTGCCATCGACGACGCGGGCAGTCGATTGGCCATTCGGGACCGCGCCGGATTGCGCGTGCTCGATCTCCGCGCGGGCCGTCCGTCGGTCCTCTTCGACGGGCCCGTGCGCGGCAGCCCGATGGTGTTCGCGCGCGATGGCGCGCGACTGTTTCTCGGAGGCACCTCGCTCGTCGCGGTGACCCCCTCGTCCGCCCGAGCCTGGACACGTCCCCGATACGCGCCGCAATTGCCGGACGATTGGGAGGCCGGAGTCGTGCGCGACGGAGTCCTGACCTTCCCATCGCACCCCGGCTCCGAGTGGGCGGCCGATTCGGGGCAAATCGCCGCCTTCGCCGAGCGCGAGGGAGGCGCGATGGTGACCGCCGTCGCGACCGAGGCCGCCGAGCTCTCCGGGACGAGACAATTGTCCGCGTGGGCGCTCGCCGTCGTCTCGCGCTACGAGCCCTATTCACCGCTCGAGACGTCGACCGAACGTTCGCGACAGCCATTTCGCGCCTATCGCGACGCGGAGGGACGTCGGTCGGTGGATCTCACGATTCCCGCCGACGGATGTGATCCTTCCTTTCGCTGGGTGCGATTCGTGGAGATGGGAGATGCATTGCTCCGCGTGGTCGTCCGAATCCCGCTCTCGATGGACATCGAGGATCAGAACGTCGTCCGGCGCGTCTTCCTGGATGCGCCGTTCGGCGCTCCCGTGTCTGGCGCTGCTTCTCGCGTGCGGATCCCCGAGCGCGTCTCGACGCGGGTCGGCGCGCGCGCCGGCCGCGGTGGACGCTGAGATGCCCTCGGCGGGCTCGGCCGCGACGCGAGTCGCATCCATCGATCCCGACCTCCGCGCGACGGTCACCCGCTGCCGCCCGCTGAGGTACGACGAAGGTGCGGACGAGCACGAGGATCGACCCGCGCACGTCCGCGCGGCCTCGGGCGCGGCGTGGATCGGCGAGCGGATCGTCGTCGTGCAAGACGACGCGAGCTTCCTCGCCCTCGTCGAGCCCGACTCGGGACGAACGCGCTCCGTGAGCCTGCCGCGCGGGAACCGGGGCCGGCGATTGTTCGACGAGCGTCGGGGCACCAAGAGGTGGAAGCTCGACCTCGAATCGTGCGCGGTCGTGCAATCGACGTTCGTCGCGTTCGGCTCCGGCTCGACGCCGGAGCGCAGGCGCATCGCCCTCGCCCCCACGAACGCGTTGTCCGACGCACGGATCGTCAATGCCGACTCGCTCTACGAGCTCCTGGAGCTGCGCCGCGATTTCTCGGGCAGCGAGCTCAACATCGAGGGCCTCGCTGCGATGCCCGATGGGCGGCTGCGATTGTTCCAGCGGGGAAACGGAGCGCCGGGGCGCGGAGAGATGCCGGTCGACGCGACCGCCGACCTGGACGTGGCGGAGCTGCTCTTCTATCTGGCGGAGCCGGAGCATCGACCCCCACCATCCCCCCGCGACGTCGTTCGCTGGAGCCTCGGTCGACTCGGCGCCGCACGATTGACCTTCACCGACGCCACGTGGTGGTCGGATCGCGTGCTCTTCGTGGCAGCCGCCGAGGACTCGCCCGACACGTACCGCGACGGAGTCGTCACCGGTGCCGCGATTGGCGTCTTCGCGCCCGATGGAGCCACGGCGCGTTGGGCTACGCTGCTCCGAGAGGACGGCTCACCGTGGATCGCGAAGCCCGAGGGCATCGCGCCGGGTCGCACCCCGGGGACCGTGCTGCTCGTCGTCGACAGAGACGATCCGGAGCTCGCGGCCGAGCTGTGCGAGGTGCGTCTCGACGGCAGCTGGGCGGACTGACTAAAAGCCTGTCGATGAACCGGGACTCGCCAGGACGGGGGTTGTAGGGGGGCGCCCAGCCCCCCCACGAAAATCACACGGAGAGTCGATGGGGACCAGCTCTCAGGTCGACCGCCCACGACTCCCAAACCGACCCAGCTCACTACGCCGACGCGAATCGTCGACCGGCTCTGCGTACCCCATCAGATGCAGAGGTCGGACGGCATCTGCGCGGCGTGCGGGCAGTGCGTCATCTCGGCCTCGTCGTCTCCGCCGGCGACGCCGGCGTGATAGAGACGACATTGCACCGTGTTGCCGTTCGGCGCGTTGGGCTCACCCGTGGCGTCGAACATCGCGCATGCGGTCATGCAGCCGTCCATGTTCATGTAGAGCGGCTCCATCGTGCAGTTGCGGAGCGCGAGGTAGCAGTAGTTCTCGCAATAGCTGCCGCAGAGGTCGCCTCCCGAAGGGCCGCCGTGAGGACAGTGGGTGTCCGCCATCTCGCCACCCATCGACGCGACGGTGCTGTGGTAGAGGCGGCACGCCAGCGAGTTGCCGGTGGTCTCGTCGCGGTTGCCGACGGGCCAGCCGTAGTTGGTGCTGCACCATTCCATGCAGAGATCGGCGCTCTGGTATTGCTGATTGTCGCCCGTGCAGGCGGCCATGACCACGCCGCAGTACTCGGCGCACGTCGGCGGGCCCGAAGGCCCGGAGTCGGTCGTCGGGCCCGTGTCGACCGCCGGGCCCATGTCGCCGGTGGGCGGTGGAACGGGCGGCGGCGGCGGCGTTCCCATGTCGGCGGTCGTCGAGCCGCCGTCATCGTCGCCGCACGCGGCGAACGCGAGGGCACACAGCGCCAGGCAGGTCGCGCGCCGAAGGTTATTGCTCATGACGGATCTCCTCCTTGTGAGTCCAAGTACGCGGGTGATCGAAGAAGCGTTTCATGGAGCGCGGGGTGGTGTCGAGCTTTGGGCACGTCCCGGTTCGGACGACGTCGTGCCGCCGTCCTGCACGGGATCTCCGGAGCCGCCATCGGCGAGCGAGCGGTGCACGCGCTGCAGCAAGGCCTGGAGCCGTTCGTGCTCGTGCGTCATCGGTCCCACGCGAATCGCACCCGCGTCGGGGTTCTCGCGGGCCATCTGGACGAGCTGCGACGGTACGTTGACCGGGCGAACCCATCGTTCGTTCGGTCGTGCGCCGCGGGCGCTCACGAAGCGCACCTCGCTGAGCTCGAGGTGCGTCGGATCCACCGACGAGAGATCGAATCGCGACAACACGCCCTCGAACCGAACGACGCACGAGGCGTGTGGACGGCAGAGCTCCAGCAATCGCGTGTGTGCCTCCGCCGACGTCCGCAAGATGGGCAGGTACCCGTGCCCCACGTCGAATCCGGGTCGCGAATGGTCGAATGGCATCATGGGGCAATACCCGGCGCGGCAGAGCGAGATCCCCGCGGCCATCTCCCAGCGATAGCGGCGATTGAACCAGCTTCGGCGGATGGCGCCGTAGCGTCGGTCGATCTGCTCGGGATCGACGTGGCGCGCAGCCTCGATCTCGCGTCCGAGGGCGTATTGGTCGCGCGGATCGATCTGACCCGGGGG
>JADZFZ010000655.1 GCA_020854145.1 Deltaproteobacteria bacterium
CGGCCGGCACGTTCGACGAGGCGTCGCACACGAGCCAGCAGCCCACCCTCGCGAACGAGCATCTCGTGGGCTTCGTCCTCCGACGGCGGAGCCATCCACAGGACTCGGTCGAAGCGCGCGAGGAACGGGCCGATGATCCCTCGGGATCGGAGGTAGTCGCGGAGCCCGCCATCCGTGGTGTCCTCCGGTGGCGCGCCTTCGCTCCTGAACAGCGCAACGACGACCACGCAGGACGAATCGAAGACGAGGGGCCGCGTCGTGTCGTGGAATCTTCCGCTCCGCGATGGCAGGTGCAGGACGGCCCCTTCGAGGAACGCGAGTAGCTCGCGCTGCGCGCCCTCGCCGCTCACGTCGCGCCCTCCGCTCGCCGGTCGCTCCGCCTTCAGCTTCTCTAGGCCGTCGAGAACGACCACGCGTCTCTCGGCGCCGACGCGCCGTTCCTCCATCTCCAGGATGCCGTGAAGGATCCACTCGACGTCCTGGCCCGCATACCCCGACTCGGACAGCCGACCGACGTCCGCGACGCGCCCATCGCATATGCCACAAAACGCAGTCGCCAGCGTCGTCTTCCCGGCGCCGGTGGGGCCGACGAAGAGCAGGCGCGCTGCGCGAGACGAAAGGCCGTCGGGTGCGTCGCTCAGCGCACGCTCGATCCAAGCGGCCGTGAGCGCGCGCTTGGCGGCGAGCTGCCCGACCACCTTCGCGTCGAGCTCCGCCGCCACGCGTGGGAGATCGACGGCGACTGGATCCGGCACCCGCGCGTCGTCCTCGAGGATCTCCACGCTCAACGCGACGCACTCGCTGCAGATGTAGACCGCCGGCCCGGCGATCAGACGCTGGACCTCGTTCTGGCCTTTCCCGCAGAAGCTGCACGAGAGCGCGTCCGCGCGCGCGAGCACCAGCGGCTGCGAAGCCGCGCGGCCCTCGGAGCCGGGCGCCGCGGCGTAGTCCGGACCGATGTCGTCGTCGGGCTCTTCGTCGTGCGTCACGCCGTCGACGTTATCGCGTCGCGACGACGCAGGTCTCACCCGACGAGCACGAGACGCCGCAGCCACACAGGCAGAGCTCACTGGTTCGCCGCGCCATCTGGAGCAGGACCGGGTTGTCGAACCGTCCTTCGCAGGTGCGGCCGACCACGGGCTCTATGGCGATCAGTGCTCGACTACGAGGAACGGTGCTGCGCGCGGCAGCAGGCGCACGACGATGGCGTGCTCGCGCGCGCTGACCAACACGGGCGTCGCCGATCGGGATGCACCGCGGTAGACGCCGCCGAGCGCTTCGATCGCGAGACACTCGAGCACGAACGCCAACGCACGCTCCGGGCCCGCGAGCGACGTCTCGATGAGGCGCCGTTCCGCGTCGATGTGCTCGATCGCTTCAGCGGGCCGCCCGCAGACGACCGCGATGAACGCCTTGGCGGTGGCGACCAGCGCCGCCGTTCCCACCCAGTCCGCGTCGCTCGCTCCCGTCGGCAAGACACGCAGGGCCTCGTCGGGTCGCTCGTCCGCTGTGAACGAGATGGCCGCGACCGCAGCGGCCGCTCGGTCCAGACGGCTCGCGAGGAGGGTCTCACCGTCTGCGAGCAACTGGCTCGCCAGGTGCGCCATGCTGGCCGCAGCCGCGTGTGCACCTCGCATCGAGTCGACCCGCGCGCAGAGAAGCAGCGAGTGACCCACGATCTCGGCGAGCCCAGGCTGCGACGCGGCACGCGCGTAGAGCGTCGAAGCAGCATCGAGATCTCCATCGAGCTGTGCGCGTAACGCGGCGAGCTGGAGGCGAGCGGTCCGGCGAAGCAACGCCCCTAGCGCGAGCAGCGACGTCAGGAGCAGCGCGACGCCTGCGTAACGCAGCCACGTCGGCCCACCCAGCGCCGACGCGAGCGTCAGCACGACAGGCAGGACCATCGTGCACCCGACCCACGTCCATCGCCGGACGAACCGCGGGCGGACCGTCGAGACCGGGGTCGCGCTCACGTCGCAGCCCTCCATCGGTCGACGGCGTCCGGTGCCAGTCGCGCGACCCGCTCGCGCGTTCGATCGTCGATCGGGGCAACCGCGATCACCGGCTCCCCGAGCGCCGAGCGCGCCGCCGCAGCGATCACGCGAGCGAGCCATCGTTCGTCGTGCGACAGCGCCTCGATCCCTGCGCCTGCTCGCGTGAGCTCTTCGAGGACGGCTGCGTGCCGCGCTTCGACGTGCGCAACGAAGGCGCGCACGAAGTGCACGTAGCCGACGAGGAGGGCATCGGCGCCCGGTGGGATCGTCTCGACCGCGGCGCGGGCGTCGGTCGTCCTTCCGATGGCGGCCAGCACCATGGCCTGCCACGTACGGATCGTGGCTCGAAGACGTCCCTCCGGTGTGCGGACGTCCGCAGAGAACCGGACGGCGACTCGGAGCGCCTGCGCGCAGTGGTCGGCCGCGCCCTCCAGATCGCCCTTTCCGTACGCCGCTTGCGCGAGGACGAACATCGCACCGAGACGTCCGTTCGGCAGCAGGAGTGCCTGCCGCGCCTGCTCGATGGCGCAATCCCATTCGTCGCGTGCGAGGTGCCGCTCGGCGATCAGGATCTCGCGCGGGCGTCGCGTACGCGAACGGCCCCAGAGCAACGCGAACGGCACCAGCAGCGTGACGCCGACCCACGCCCACGGGATCGCCGACGTCTGGCTCGCAGGCTGCCGCACCGGCCTCACGTGGCACTGACCGTCGCGTTCGACGCGCGGCGCTCGACGACGTGGCTCCGAGAGCATCGCGAACGCCGCGACGAGCGCGAGCGTGAAGATCACCCAGAGGGCGGCCGATCGCTGCCACGGTGCGAGCTGCGCCCAGAGCCGAGGACGCCTCATCCCTCGGATTGTGCATCGGACGCGTACGCATCGTCAGACGCAGGTGAGCGCTCTCGGGCGCCGCCGCCGATCCGCCCAGAATCGATAGGGCGTGAGCCACGACGATGGCGCGACGCGACGGATCGACGCCCCATCGGGCGCTCCGCCCGGCGGAGGCATGGCCCTCGTCATCCCCATGCGAAGAGCGAGAGCCAGAGCGCTGAAGGTAGCCGCCGGCGACGCAGCGCCCCCGACTCCGACGGCGTAAACCTCGTTCGAACCCCTCGCGCGGTGACGTCCTTCGACGACGCTCCTCGCTGCCGCTCGGAGCTGCTCAGGACGAACGGACCTTCGTTCTCCCGTTCGTCCTGAGCCGGCGTCAGCGCTGGCGAACACCGAATCGAAGGACGTGGGTGAATCAGTCTCGCGCGGAGTCGCCCGAGGCGTCGGCGACGCCCGCTTCGGGGCCTGCGTCGTCCGGTGCGACGCCCGCGTCGCCTTCGCCCGGCAGCTCCGTCCAACGCACGCGCTCTTCGTCCCAGTCGCTGAACATCGTCAGGCCGTCACCGTCGGCGTCGATGGCGACCGGGTTGGTGAACGCGACGGGCAGCACGGGACGCACCAGCACGTCGTCCATCGGTCGTTCGCCGCGGGCCACCACCACGATCCACGTGTCGTGCTCGACGGAGATGTCGGCGCTCACCTCGAGACGCGTCACGCGGTCGGCCCGTCTCCCGCGAGGCGCGCGCAGCGGCAACACGCGGACGACGTCCCCGTCGCGGATGATCTCGACGCGCGAGACGTCCATCCACGTGGGCGCCTGCACGGACGCGCGCACGCGCACGCGCGAGCCCGTGGGACGCGCGATCTCGCCGGGTCGAACGCCTCCGACGGTGACGTCCAGGAACGGGCCGCTCGTCACGAACGCTCGCCCGGCGCGGAGCGACGCGAGCAATCGATCCGCGTCGGGCACCTCGTCGCGCTCTGCGCCCTCGACGTAGACGTACGTGCGCGGGTAGCCGGCCCACGTGTACGTCACGTGGTGCGAGTCGCTGCTCCCCGTCGCGACGTAGCGGCGTCCCAGGCCGAGGAGCCCGTACCAGTGCTGCAGCGTGGCTTCGGGCTCCCCCGGTGTGGCGAGGTCGTATCCGTTCCAGATCTCGATCGCGTCGAAGGTCGGATCGAAGTCCGGCGACGCGCTCGATCCGTCGGCCCTCGCGCCCATGATCGAGAAGTACCCGATGCCGTCGTCGAAGCGCGGATGGTTCACCTGGATGATCCGCGCAGGGTCTCCGGCACGCGCCCCCGCGAACAGCTCGGTCGGCGACAGGTCCACCCACGGTGGCGCTCCGAAGCCCGGCAGCTCCGGGTCGGGCGTCATCGGGAAGACGTTGAAGTGCCCATAAACACGGCCTTCCGTGGTCACCTCGACCCCCGGCACCGTCCCGAGATGCGCGTGAGGCCGCAACGCTCGAGCCGCATCCCGCAGGTCCGTCACGACGTTGTGGTCGGTGGGGATCGCGAATCGGATCCCCTCGGCCGCGAGCGCGGCCACGCGATCCGCGAGCGGAACCTCCGAATCGGCGCTCGGCGCCTGATGGACGTGCAGCTCGCACGGCACCCACGACCCGGCGTCCACCACCTGCGCGAGCTCCGCGAGCACGTCGGGGCGAAACGACGCGGTCACGTCCACGGCCGCGCTGCGCATGGTCCACTCGGGCCCGCGCGTGACCACGACACGGTAGCTGCCGGGCGGTACGCGGACCTCCGCTTCGCCGTTGCGCAGGATGACCGTGTCGATCGCGCCGTCGGCCCGCCATCGCGGCCCGAGATCGAGTGGCGGCGTCGGCGGGATCGCCAGCACGCGCGCACGCGCGAGGAGCGGCGCGTCCGTCGTGACGTCGCGGGCACGGATGCGGATTCGCCCGCCTTCGGGGATGGGCAGCGACACATCGCGCGTCGAGCGCGCCGAGAGCTCGACGTGCGCCGTGTCGCTCGCCGCGTGGCCCGGTGCCACGGCCGTCAGCTCGTAGCGCCCCGGCTCGAGCGGCAGCACGGCCCGGTTGCCCACGACGCGCGCGCGCAGCGCGACCGTTCCGCCGGCGCGGATCGCCGTGACGGTGGCGCCCGGACGATCGAACGGGACGAGCGCGCGGACGTGCCCGACGGGTCGTGGTCGCGCACGCAGCAGCTCGGCGAGCGGCGCCTCGAGCCCGCCGTTGGCCATGACGACGAGCTGCTCGATCGACGTCGCTCGTCCCGCAGCGAGATCGACGGGCTTGGTCATCACCTCCGTGTCGCTGACGAGCGCGCCGTCTTCGACGCTCGACGTCGCACGGCGCTCGAACGAGCTGCGCACGGACAGCGGTGCGGGCCGCGCGCTGAACAGCGCCGATCGCGTCGCACCTTCGCGCCCCACCCACGGCACCTCGTGCGTCGCGTCGTCACCGAGGAAGCCGGGTCCCGGCGCGAACGGCGTGGCGCCGCCCCACGTGATCGTCGCCCCGGCCATCACGCGCTGCAGCCGCGACGACGTGGGCGCGCGCACGAACGTGGTGATCGCGACCACGCGACCGTCGCCGACGAAAGAGATCTCGCGCACCACACGGACGCCGTCGTCGAGCCCCCGGCCGTTGAACGACGCACGCACCGCCGGACGACCGTCGCGGGCGTCGGCCACCTCGATGTCCTCGAGCACGAGGTCGATGCGTCGAGCCCCCGATCGAAGGAACGGAACGACGCGGCGAACCGAGTCGAAGCCCTCGCGCCGCGACCCGAGGTCGAGCAGCGCGCCCGCGGGCCCTGCCCTTCGCTCGCGGTCCTCCCCCGCGACGATGACGCGCAGGCTCGGCGACTCCATCACGAAGTCTCCCGGCTGCACGGCCTGACCGGCAGGCCCACGCGCGCGGCCGAGGATGCGCGACTGCCACACCGCGATGCCGCGGCGCACCGTCGGTCCTCCGGGAGGACCGTCACACGAGCAGGAGCCGCCGACGCATGCGAGGAGCAACCAGGCCCACGCGCGCGCTTGACGGCGCGCGCGCGTTCCCGTACTCGAAAGAGCCGTGTCGCAGCCCACCGAGCCCCTCGACGAAGAAGCCTCGCGGACGCCCATGTGGCTTCCTGCCGTCGGCCTCGCGATCCTCTTCGGCATCGCCGTGGTCGTCCTCGCCCTACCGAGCGCGCCCGCGGCGCAGGGAGCCACGACGCCCGTCGCCGCGACCGGCGACGCTCCGACGGCTCCGAGCGACGACGACTCCGCGAACCCGGGTCGTGTGAAGCCGCCCGAAGGCAACGCTGCCCCATCGGCAGTCGCTGCCGCCGACGGCGCTCCCGGTGCAGCAGCCGCTCCACGCCAACCTCCACCGCTCGCACCGCCCGCGCAGGCGCCGGGCGGTGGCTGAATGCACTGAGCGTGGCGCCGTGAGCGTCGCAACAAAGAAGACATTCCGAGCGGTCGTCAACGGAGCCCAGGTCGAGGTGCTGGTCCGCGAGTACGATGTACTTCTGGATGTGCTTCGCGAGCAACTGAACCTCGTGGGCACCAAACGCGGCTGCGACATGGGCACTTGCGGCTGCTGCACCGTGATGATCGACGGGCGCCCACGCATGTCGTGCCTGGTGCTCGCGCTCGAAGCGGACGGTCGCGAGATCACGACGATCGAAGGCATCCGCGACGGCGCGGTGCTCCATCCTCTGCAGGCGTGCTGGGCCGCGGCGGGCGCGTCGCAGTGCGGGTTCTGCTCGCCGGGCTTCATCATGGCGGCCAAGCACCTGGC
>JADZFZ010000656.1 GCA_020854145.1 Deltaproteobacteria bacterium
TGCTCGCCGTCTGGGGCAACGCCCGCAACCAGAGCGTGAACGTGCTGCCGCGGCCCGGCTCGCTCTCCACGCGCACCTTGCCGCCGTGCGCCTGCGCGACGTGGCGCACGATGGCGAGACCGAGCCCCGAGCCTTCGACCTCGTTCGAGAGCCTTTCGTCGACGCGATAGAACTTCTCGAAGATGCGCCGGTGCTCCCTGGGCGGGATCCCGATGCCGTTGTCGCGGACGCTGATCTTGACCCACTTGCCTTCGTGATAGGCCCGGATGGAGATCTGCTTGTCGTGGTCCGCGGTGTACTTGAACGCGTTCTGGAGCAGGTTCCCGAGCGCGTCGACCAGCGCGTCGCGGTCGACCCGCACGTGCGGCAGCGAAGGCGCGATCTCGACCGCGACCGCGGGCTCGCGTCCGACGTGCGCCGTCCTGAACGAGCTGACGGCCGCGTCCACGACGTCGCTGACGCGATCCGGCTGGCGATCGTAGACGCGCCGTCCCGCCTCCATGCGGCCCCAGTCGAGCAACCGCTCGATGCGCTCGTTGAGCCGGGTCGTCTCGCGCGCCAGCACCGCCAGGCAGGCATCGACCTCGTCGGGGCTCTGGACGCGCTTGGTCTCGAGCATCTCGACGAACATGCGGATCGACGTCAGGGGCGTGCGCAGCTCGTGGCTGACCTTGGAGACGAAGTCGGACTGCAGCTTCGAGAGGTTCGCCTCGCGTCGCAGAAAGACCAGCGACAGCACGGCACCGGTCACCAGGCACCCGACGAGCAGCAGCACCAGGATGCCGAAGAGCAGGTTGAGCTGCGCGACGTCGTAGAAGACGAGCAGCAGGATGCCGAGCACGAGCAGGACGCCCGACGGCACCGTGACGAGCCAGATGAGCGAGACGACGATCCGGCGAAAGCCGCGACCGTGGGTCGGTCCGGAGACGAGCCCGCTCGCCATGACCCCGGGACGTTAGCCAAAGCGCCGGCTACTCGCCGGCATGAACGTGAGCGACCGCGTCGCCGTACACGTCGTCGAAGTAGTCGACCACCGTGTTGGCGTCGCGGCCGTAGCCGTCGAGGTGCTCGACCATGTCGACCTCGGTCACGTCGTCGGTCACCGGCCGCAGCACGATCGAGCCGCGCAGCATCTCGATGAACTCGGTGCCCCAGGTCTTCTGGTACGCGATGCCCACCGTGTCGGGGTCCTGCACGGTCCCGCCCACGGCCGACTGACGCCACGTGATGTCGAACTCCACCGTGATGACGTCGTGCACGACGTTGCGGATCCGATAGCTGAAGTCGTAACCCTCTTCCACGTTCTCGGTCGTGCTCCAGGAGTCGACCGACGGGTCGTCCACGATCACCTCGATGTCGCGGAACGCCTCCCACGTGCGGCCGATGGACGCGTGGATGTATCCGCGCCCGTGGGCCCACGAGTAGTTGTCGGTCTCGCCCTTCGCGTAGACGATCGTCTCCGGGTACGGGTCTCCGTCGAGCGCCTCGGGCAGCGGCGCGGTGTTCTCCTCGAGCGGCTCGAGCCCCGGCGGGAACGTCGTGCGCTCGTTGCCGAAGCAGCCCGCGACGGCCGCGGCCGCGACGACGACCAGGACCGAGGGCCCGACGAGCGCACGTTCGTGCGGAGCCCGTCGAATGCCTCCGCAGGCTCGGCAGCGATCGCGCCCCTCGACGCGGCTCGGGGCGAGCGGCTGGGTCGTGTCGGGCACCGTGGGGAAGTCGCACTTCATGGCACGAACCCGTTGCGCAGATAGTTGCCGCGTCCCGTGGCCCAGAGCACGCAGTTGGCGGCGGAGCCCGGCACCGTGAAGACGAGGATCTGCGGCTCGCGATCTTCGCCGCCCTTGAGGTCCACGACAATCTCGAGGCTGCCGTTGGCGTCCACGTCGGCGATCGTCGGGACGGCCATCGAGCCGCGGCCCGGCAACGCCGTGGACCACAGCTCCGCGCCGCGCGCGTCGATCACGACCAGCTCGCTCGCGCCGGCGTCCGGCGAGTAGGTCGCGAACACGATCTCCGGTCGGCCGTCGCCCGTGAGATCCGCGATCGCGACGCCCGCGGTGAGGACGCGATCACTCGTCGTGTACGTGGCCTGCCAGAGCTCCTGGCGCGTGGACGAGACCGCGTGGATGCGCCCGTCGAAGCCCGCGAAGACGAATTCTCGGCCCGCGTGCGTCGGGTCGATGTCGGCGATGGAGACCTGGTTCGTGGCGCCGACGACGTTCGTGCCCTCGAAGTCCCAGAGGCCCGCGAGGTAGTCCGGTGCGTGGAACGGCTCGACCCACGCGTCGGGGCGGGTGCCGTCGTTGCGCACGACCCACAACGCGACGCCGCGGAAACGGTCGGACTGCGCCGCGTTCTGGACCGACGCGAGCATCACGATCTCGTTGCGGCCGTCGCCGTCGACGTCGGTGATGGCTGGCGCCGTGTTCGTGAAGTGCGCCTGGTTCGCAGTGTCCTCGTCGTTGGCCCAGCCCTGCTGCGCGAGCGCGTAGTCGTGCAGGAACCGGATCCCCGAGAACTTCGTCCGATCCTCGAAGATGGGAGCCGCGTCGAACGCGCGACCGTCGCCGGCGTGCAGGCTCGCGTACGCGTTGTCCTGCGGCGCGAGCAGATCGGCCCGCCCGTCACCATCGACGTCGCCCATCGCCAGGTTCTGGTCGTAGCCGCCGGTCACGTAACACGCGTCGTCGCACCCGGCGGCGCCCGTCGTGTTCGGCGGGAATCCCGCGACCGGTCTTCCGTCGTGGTGGAACGCCATCAGGATGTCGCGCTGGCCGCCACCCTCGAGCGGGTCCGTCGTGACCGCGGCCAGCTCGAGATCTCCGTCGCCGTCGATGTCGGCCGCCGCGAGCGAGCGCATCTCGTCGCGCCACTCGACCGGGTATCCCGGCACGAGCGCGCCGCGCGCATCGAGCACGTGGATGCTGCCGCGCGCCGCGATCGCGACCTCGAGCCCCGCGCTCGCGGCCACGAGATCGCCGACGACCACCGGCGCCCAGATGCGCCCCTCGATCTCGTAGCGAAACGCCTCCGATCCATCGACGTGCCACGCGATGAGAAGCCCGCTGCGCGCCGCGAGGATCTCCGTCGTGCCGTCGCCGTCGAGATCGGCGACCGCCGGCGACGAGAGCCAGCCCTCGTGCCACCGGTCCGACAACGTCGCGAGCATCGTCGGGGTGCCCAGCGTCTCGGTGCCCCCACCGGCGACCGGGTCACACGCCGCGGGCGGAGGAGGAGGCGGCGGCGTGCCCGGAGGAGGAGGCGGCGTACCCGGAGGAGGAGGCGGCGTGCCCGGAGGAGGCGGCGTGCCCGGAGGAGGCGGCGTGCCCGGAGGAGGAGGAGGCGTCGCGCCTTCCCGGACGCCGCCGTCGTCGCTCGTGCCTTGCTTGTCGGACCCGCACGCGCTCGCACCCCACGCGAGCAGACACGCGACGACGACCACGCGCACGCGAGACATCCCGACACCCTCCGAA
>JADZFZ010000657.1 GCA_020854145.1 Deltaproteobacteria bacterium
CACGGCCCGTCGTTCCGAGTCACTGCGACCGACGGCGGCCCGATCCCCGAGGCGGGGCAGTGGCCCGAGACGACCGTGCTCGTGCCGACGGGCAGCACGCGCGACATCGAGCTCGTCGCGACGGACGTCGGCGACTGGGCCATGCACTGCCACATGACGCACCACGTGATGACGCAGATGGGGCACGACGTTCCGAACACGGTCGGCGTGCGACGCGGCCCGGCTCTCGACGCGCGCATGCGGCGCGTCTTGCCCGGGTACATGACGATGGGCCAACGCGGCATGGGCGGCATGGGCGAGATGCGCATGCCGGTCCCGCCCAACAGCTTGCCGATGCGCGGCGGCGACGGCCCGTTCTCGTACATCGACATGGGCGGGATGTTCACCGTGCTCAAGGTGCGCGACCGCCTCGACGACGGCGTCGATCCCGGCTGGTTCGACCATCCCGCCGGCACGGTGTCGGTCGCGGCGACGGCTGCGCAGATGGCACGCGACGGGATCGCCGCGCCGCGACCGCCCGACTTCGTCGAGGAGCCCGCGCCCCCGCCGCCGCCGGGCGAGCCCGCGCCCGATCCCGGCGAGCACGACGGTCACCAGCACCACCACTGATCGGTTGCGACCCTCTCAGCGTTCGTCGGCGCCGAGGTCGGCTCCGGTCGCGGGGCGGGGCGCGCCGTCGAGATCGACGCCCGGATCGGCGACGGTCTCGGCGCGGTCGATGGCTTCGGTCGCGCCCGCCTCGAGATGGAAGTCGCCGCCCGATGCGTCCGTGAAGTAGGCGAGCGGCGTCGCCTCGAGGTTGGTGGACACGGTGCCCATCGCGCCGTTGCGCGACGTGATGCGGGTCACGAGGTTGTTGCGCAGCTCGACGTCGGTGTTGGCGAACCGATAGTCGATGGAGCTGAACGCGCCCGTCGCGCCGGGACCGTGGACGACGGTGTTGTGCAGCACGCGGATGCCCCGCGCCTGAGCGAGCTCGATGCCGGTGTCGAAGTACGGGTGGTCCGCCCAGACGACGTTGTTGCGGATGACCCCGCCGAAGTGCCCGATGTAGCCGACGCCGGGGAAGGGATCGTCCGGCCAAGGGCGGATCCGGTCGTCCGTCTCGATGAGGCCGAAGCCGATCCCGCGCGCGCACCCGAGCACGACGTTGTTCTCGACGACCGTGTCGCGCGACTGGACCCAGAAGTGGATCGCGTGCTCGGCGAGTCCCTCGCCTGCGCAGTAGATGTCCTCGAATCGATTCCACCGGACGACCCAGCCCCGCGCAGCGTGCGCGTCGATCCCGCCCGTGTAGCAGCCTCCGGGATTACGCTCGACGTGCGGCCGACCGGCGTCCGTCATACGGAAAAAGGAACACTCCACGCGTCCGTCGTCCGCGAACGCGCTGCGGTCGCCGTTGGGGTTGATCTTCACGAACTGCTCGCCGCCGTCGAGTAGCTCCAGCCCGTAGAGCCGAACGCCCGTGACGGGAGTGCCCATGCCGGGAGTGACGTGGACGAGGTGGTTGACGGCACGCGTGAACGTGACGTGCGCGAGCGTGACGTCGGAGGAGTCGACGTAGGCGATCTCGTCGTTCACGTACTCCGCGTCGAGGACGACCGATGCCGCGCGATCCGACGCGGATCGGAGCGTGACGCCAGGGTTGCGGAAGTGCAGCGGCAGCCCGCCGGAGACCGGATAGGTGCCGTCTTCCAGGACGATCGTGGTCCCCGGGGCAGCGTCGTAGACGATGGACGGAAGCTCGTCCGCGCGGTCCGGCGTGACGCGGACGACCGTTCCCGTGGGCGCGGGGAGCGGTGCACATCCCGTGGGAGGAGGCGGCGGAGGCACCGGCGGTGGTGTCGGAGGCGGCGGCGGAGGCGGAGGGACCGCGCCGTCTCCGGGAGGAGGCGGCGGAGGTGTCGGAACGGCGCCGTCGATCGGAGGCGGCGGGGGCGGGCTCCCGTCGTCGCGAAGTCCTCCATCGTCGGAGATCGCGTCGCGCGCCGTGGCCGCGTCGTCGGAGGCGTCGTTCTTTGCACCTCCACAAGCACAAAGAAACGCAATGGCGATTGGACATGCTCGGCGCGCGAGCGCTGCCGGAGCGTGAGTTGCCGGAGCGGACACTGCCCGAGCGTACCGCAAATAGGGAGCGGGCCCGCGGACTGATGCCCACGGGCCCGCTGCGCAGCCGTGGGCGTCGTCGCCCGCGGCGCCCGCGAGTCATCTCGCGGTTCGTGGCTCCGCCCGCGCGGGGGATGTCTGCTCGCACGCGCCCTCGCCACCAGCGGCCGGACGCTCAGCGCATGCAGGCGGGCGCTCAGGGAACGGCGGGTATGGCTGTTGCCGACACCCCGCGGCCACGATGGTGCCGAAGAGCATCGCCGAGCAGGCGAGCACCGCAGCGCGACCGATCCCGCGAAGCGTAGGCTCCATCGATTCTCGTCACCTCCATGCGCTGGGCTGCCCGGCGCTCACGTCACCTTGACCGAGACCGCCTTCGGTCGCGGCTTGTCCGACTTGGGCAAGTGGATCGAGAGAACACCGTCCTTGAACTCCGCCGCGAGCTTCTGCTCGTCGACGTCGTCGGGCAGCTGGAACGAGCGCGAGAACATGCCGAACTCACGCTCCACGCGGTGGAAACGTTTGCCTTTCTCCTCCTTCTCGCTGTGGCGCTCTCCGCTCACGGAGAGCACGCCGTTCTGGAGCACGACCTTCACGTCCTCCTTCTTCACGGCCGGAAGATCCGCTTTGACCACGTACTCGGTCTCGGTCTCCGTGATGTCCGCGGCGGGCGCCCAGGTCGCCGTGGTCATCGCCTCTCCGGTGCCTGACTGTCGCGGCCACGCCAACATCCGGTTGAGCCGGCTCGACATCTCCTCGAGCTCTCGGAACGGGTTCCAGCGTGTGATGTTCGCCATGGCGACGCCCTCCTTCGTCGAGTCGACCCGACGAAAAGCAGCACGCGTGCCGACAGACGTCTCCTGCGCTTCGCGAGGCCCGTTGCGCACGGGCTTCGCCGGACGCGGCGGCGCCGAATGATTTTCGGCCCGACGCGACCCCAGCCGTGCCGTCCCGCCACGCGTCCGAGGGGCACGCGCCGTGCGAAGCTCCGCGGCATGGACCCTGGACCGATCGTCTGCGGAACCGACCTCCTCGACCCGGCCGACCCGACCGTGGGCCTGGCGGTGGTGCTCGCGAGGGCCCTGCACGCGCAGCTCGAGCTGGTGCACGCGCTCGACATGGCCGACGACGCCTCGCCCGCTCCGCCGCAGATCGCCCCGGCGCTGGAGCGGCTCGCGGCGCGCGTGAAGGAACGCGTCGAGCACGCGCGGGTCGCGCTCGAGGCGCAGAGGAAGCGCATCGTCGACGGGGGGATCCGATGCGAGGCGCACCTCGAGCAGGGTCGTCCCTGGGAGGCCGTCGTGCGACGTGCGCAGGAGACGAAGGCGTCGTTCCTGGTCGTCGGCCCGCACGGACCGGGAGGCGGATCGGTCGCGGTCCGCTCCGGCAGGACGTTCGGGAGGTTGCTCGGCTCCACCGCCGACCGCGTCGTCCGTCATGCGCCGTGCGCGGTGCTGGTCGCCACGTTCGACGGCCCGCCGCCGGTCACGCTCGAGCGGACGGCGTGGATCGTCGGCGTCGACTTCTCGGCGCCGTCCGCCACTGCCGTCGCGACCGCGTGCAGCCTCGCGCGTGCGACGAATGGGTCGGTCACGTTGGCGCGCGTGCTCACGCCGTTCGAGGATCACGACGAGGGCTGGGCAGCGCAGGTCCTCCGGATCGCAGGGCCCGGCTCCGACGCGTCGGTCACGGTGGGCCCGCCCATCGTGGAGCGCGGGAGCCCCGCCGAGACGCTCGCGGAGATCGGCGAGCGCACGGCGGGCGCGGTGCTCGTCGTGGGCACGCACGCGCGCACGGGGCTCTCGCGGCTCGTGCTCGGGAGCACGACCGAGAAGCTGCTCCGCATCGCACGCGTCCCCGTCCTCTGTGTCCACGGCGACGACGTCGCCCCAGCGGTGCCGTGACGGCGGGCCCTCCATCCACGGCGTCGCAGACCGCTCCGAGGGGAGCGGGCCCCGTCGTCGTGCTGGGGGGATACGAGCTCACGAAGGTCTACCGTGCCGGCGAGGTCGACGTACGGGCGCTCGACGGCGTCGACGTCGAGCTCTTCGAGCGCGAGCTGCTGGTGCTCGTCGGTCCCTCGGGCAGCGGCAAGTCCACGCTGTTGAACATCCTCGGCGGCCTCGAGACGCCGACGAGCGGCAGGATCAACTACCGAGACCACGACCTGGCGCACGCCACCGATCGCGAGCTCACGCGCTACCGGCGCGAGCACGTCGGCTTCGTCTTCCAGTTCTACAACCTCGTCCCGAGCCTCACCGCGCGCGAGAACGTCGCGCTCGTCACCGACATCACGCCAGGCTCGATGCGCCCCGAAGACGCCCTCGCGCAGGTCGGCCTCGCCGACCGCATGGATCACTTCCCGGCTCAGCTCTCGGGCGGCGAGCAGCAACGCGTCGCCATCGCGCGCGCGATCGCCAAACGCCCCGCGCTCCTGCTGTGCGACGAGCCCACGGGCGCGCTCGACGCCGCGACGGGTCGCCTCGTGCTCGAGGCGATCGAGGTGCTCAACCGGCAGCTCGGCACGGCCACCGTCGTCATCACGCACAATGCGCCCATCGCGGCGATGGCCGACCGCGTGCTCACCATGGCCGACGGCCGCATCGCGCGCAGCCACCCCAACCCGGCGCGGGTCGCCGCGCGCGAGCTGAGCTGGTGAGCCGTGCGTGCGCTCGATCGCAAGCTCCTGCGCGACCTCTGGAAGCTGCGCGCGCAGGGGCTGAGCGTGGCGCTCGTGGTCGCGTGCGGGATCACCACCTTCGTGGCAGGTCGCAGCACGCTGGTCTCGCTGCGCGAGTCGCAGCGTGCCTTCTACGACCGAAGCAACTTCGCGGACGTGTTCGCGCACATCTCGCGCGCTCCCGACTCCGTGAGGCACGAGCTCGAGCGGGTGCCGGGAGTGGCGGCCGTCGAGACCCGCATCGTTCGCGACGTGACGCTCGACATGCCGGGCCTCGACGAGCCCGCCGTCGGTCGTGTGGTGTCGGTCGATCCGAGACCCGAGCGCACGATCCAGCGCCTCTTCATCCGCGAGGGCGAGCCGCTCGACGAAGCCCACGGCAACGAGGTGCTGCTGAGCGAGCAGTTCGCCAAGGCGCACCGCCTGCGGCGCGGGAGCACGGTGGTCGCCGTGCTCGCGGGCCGGCGCGTCACGCTCCGAGTCGCCGGGGTCGCCCTGTCTCCGGAGCACATCTTCGCGGCGGCGGGCGACCTCGTCCCCGACGACCGCCGCTTCGGGATCCTCTGGA
>JADZFZ010000658.1 GCA_020854145.1 Deltaproteobacteria bacterium
GTCGACGCGATCGCGCTCGCGCACAAGTTCGACGAGCGGCTCGCGCGTCTGCACGAGCTCTACGCGTACGAGGAGATCACCACGGACGGCACCAACGCCACGGCGCTGGGGCCGCTCCGCGGCGACTCGCAAGAGCTCGGCGCGTCGGTCCTGGCGCTGATGGTGGTCCGCACCGAGGCGCCGGCGCAGACCGAGATCTCGGACGCCGACGAAGCCAAGAAGCTCCTCGCCGATCTGGCGAGCGGGAAAGAGCAGCTCGTCGCGTGGGACCTGGGCTGGGGTCCGCGCGACTTCAGCGAGCGCCTCAGCATGACGCAGCTGACGAGCCGCTTCCCGGAGCTGTCGCGCATCGCGGAGCCGAAAGCCGAGCTGCCCGCCGCGACCGCCGAGCTCGTCGCCCGCTGGTCCTGAGCCGCCACGAACCGCGGACGCTCGCGGCCTGGCTGGGTCGCCGCCGCGTTCGTACGCTCTGCGGGGTGAGGGCGCTCGTCGTCGCGTGTCTGTGCGTCGTCGCCTGCGGCGACTCCGACGCGGCGGCGACGCGCGATGCAGGCACCGAAGCCGGCGAAGCGGGTTCGGACGCGGGCGCGACGTCCGGCGACGCGGCCGAGCGCGACGCCGATCGCGACGATGGTGCGCCGGACGACGGCGCCACGGAGGTCGATGCGGGCGCGTGCGAGGACCCGGCGGACGGCCCCGCTCCGTGCCTCGGAGACGGGTGCGAGGTGTTGCTGGTCGCCTCCGGCGATCGCCATTCGTGTGTCGTGCTGCGCGAGGGATTCGCCTATTGCTGGGGCGCGAACGAGAGCGGGCAGCTCGGCGACGGAACGACCTGCGATCGCGCGGGGCCCGTGCGCGTGCGCGGCGTGGAAGGCGCGCTCGAGATTGCGGCGGGACGCGACCGGACGTGCGCCCGGCTGCGCGACGGGACGGCGGCCTGCTGGGGACGCACACGTCTCGCGCCCGCTGCGCTCGACGTCGCGGGCGTCTCCGCGATCGGTGTCGGCGACGCCCACGTCTGCGTGATCGCCGAAGACCAGGTCCGCTGCTACGGCGCGAGCGACCGCGGCCAGCTCGGCGTGGTGAGCGGCTCCGCGAGCGAATCGCTGCTCGACGTCGCGGTGCCCGGCACTCCCCGACGAATCGCAGTCGGCGGCCAGCACACGTGCGTGCGGATGCGCGAGGACGAGCCCTCGGTCGCCTGCTGGGGCGACGACCGATTCGGGCAACGCGGCGGCGGCAGCGTCCACGCCGATCCGATTGCGGAGATCGCAACGCCCACGCTGGGCGCAGCGCCGCAATCGATTGCGTCCGGCCGAGCGCACTCCTGCGCGCTGTCCGCGGGCGGCGTCCTCCATTGCTGGGGCGACGCGACGACGGGAGCCATCGGTCTGCCGGCGACGGGGCTCGCTCCGGAGCCTCGCGCCGTCGCGCTCGGCGACGCACCCGCGCTCGCCCTCGCGGCGCACGGCGATCTCACGTGCCTTCTCCTGTCGGGAGGCGCCGTCGCGTGCCTGGGAGACGACACGAGCGGCCAGCTCGGAGGCGCGGACGCGGAGCCCGGCGAGGCGGTCGTCGTGCCCGGCGTCGTGGGCGCCGTGCAGCTCGCACCCGGGAGCACGCACGTGTGCGCCCTCGTCGGCACGGGCGAGGTCGTCTGTTGGGGTGCCAACGATCGCGGTCAGCTCGGTCGCGGCACGTCGAGCGCGACCGAGCTACCCGCCGCGGTCACCGGCCTGCCCGAGACCTGACTCGTCACGTGCGCGTGGGACCGAGCAGCCTTCGCGCGGCTTCCACGGTGATCTCGTTCTGCGCGCAGAGGGCGGCCGAGACGCGCTCCACGTCGTCGCCTCGGGCACCGGCGGCGACGGCCACGCTGCGCGCGTGCAGCGACATGTGCCCGCGCTGGATCCCCTCCGTCGCGAGCGCACGCAGGGCCGCGAGGTTGGACGCCAGACCCACGCTCGCGACGACCATGGCCAGCTCCTGCGCGGTCTCCACGCCGACGGTGCGCAGCGCCAGGCGCACGCCGCCGTGGACGCGCGACGGGCCACCCACGATCCCGAGCGCGAGCGGCATCTCGATCTGGCCGACGAGCTCGCCCGCCGCCCCCGTTCGCCACGTCGACAATGGACGGTAATGGCCATCTCGCGCAGCGAAGGCGTGCGCGGCCGCCTCGGCGGCACGCCAATCGTTGCCCGTGGCGAGCACCACCGCGTCCACGCCGTTCATGATGCCCTTGTTGTGCGTCGCGGCGCGGTACGGGTCCTTCTCGGCGAATCGCGAAGCCCAGACGATCCCGTCGCGCACCGCCTCGCCGTCGCTTCCGTCGCCGGCGAGCGACGCCGGCGGCACCGCCACGCGCACGCGCACGCGCCGGCGGTCGCAGAGGTTCGACAGGATGCGCAGCCCGACGTCGCCGTGCGACAGCTCGCAGATGCGGTCGGCGACGGATTCGGCCACCGTGTTGACCAGATTGGCGCCCATCGCATCGCGACAATCGACCAGCAGGTGCACGACGATCATCCCGTCGCCGAGATCGCGCACCTCGACGCCACGCGCGCCGCCCCCCCGCGCGACCAATCCCGGAACGGCGTCGTCGGCACGCCGCAGCAGCTCCGCACGATCGTCGATGATCGCGGCGCGCGCGGCCTCGGCGTCGGGGACCTGGTGGACCTCGATCTGCGCGATCATCACGGGCTCGTCCGCGTCGGCGAAGAATCCTCCGCCGTCGCGAACCATTCGGGCAGCATTGCTGGCCGCCGCGACGACGCTCGGCTCCTCCACCGCCATCGGGACGAGATGATCCCGACCGTTGACGACGAAGTTCAGCCCGACCGCGAAGGGCAGCGCGAAGATGCCGAGCACGTTCTCGATGGTCTTGTCGGCCGTCGCGACGTCGAGCCCGCCACAATCGAGCACGCTGCGAAGCTCTCCCTCCGGCAAGCCGATGCTCGAGGCCAACCTCTCGCGGCGCTCGTCGACCGGGAGCTTGTAGAAGCCCGGGAACCGCGAACGCCGCGAGCCATTGCCGTCGTTGCCCATCTCGTCGTCACCTCGCCGATCCGATTCGATTCACGCGTCGCCGCCGGCGGCAGGGAATCCCGCGATCCCCGGCGGAGACGACCCCATCCGGGACCGTCTCTCCACGCGGACGCCTTCGTCCTCCACGCCCACGGAGATGGGAAGGAGCCCGATGCGCGCACACTCGCGCGCGAACACCGCGAGCCCGGGTCGCTCGGTGCACAGCGCGATCACGCAATCGCCCGCGCCTGCCCCGCTCGTCTTGATGGCGACGCCCTCGTAGCGCAACGCTTCGCGCAGGAGCCGCACGTTGCGCGGCACGATCGGGACGTCGGCCGCCATGCCCAGGGACTCGACGGCGCTGCCCGCGCGCCAGGTCGCCTCGATGCAGTCTGCCAAGTGCCGGCGCTCGAGCGCCTCGTCGAATCGCAACGCGGCGTCGGCCACCGCGTCGA
>JADZFZ010000659.1 GCA_020854145.1 Deltaproteobacteria bacterium
AGCTCGTCGCGCGTCGCGCGGGCGCCGTCGATCGCGAAGTCGCCGCTGCCGATGAGCATGTCCACCGGGATGTGCCGTGGCGCCATCGCGGCGAGGCCACGGCCAGGGGTCGGATCGGTGGCGCCCGCGACGTGAACGGCGCCGAAGCGATCCGAGTAGACCATGCCCGCGTGGAAGGCGAGGTACCCGCCCTGGCTGTAGCCGAGCAGGAAGACGTGCTTGGGGTCCGCACCGCCGGCAACCAGGTGTGCGCGTGCGGCATCGACCAACAGGACGTCGGAGTTGCCGGGATTGTAGGCGTCCCAATCGACGCCCATGAAGCCGGCTCCCGCGATGGGGAGGGCCACCGCGAACCCGTTCGCGTCGGCGGCGGCACGCAGGCCGATCGCGAGGAAGTTCTCCGCGCTGTCGCCGTTGCCGTGGATGGCCACGAGCGCAGGGCCGCCCCCCGCGAACGAGGTCGGCACGTAGACGAGCGCCCGTCGGTCGCCGAGCGTCGCCATGCTCGTGCCCGGCGGTAACGTCGCGGGCGGAGGGGGAGGCCCCGGCGGCGGAGGAGGAGGCTCGGGCGGTGGAGGCGGGGTGGGCGGAGTGCCTGGCGGGGAGGGCGGAGTGCCTGGCGGGGTGGGCGGAGTGCCTGGCGGGGTGGGCGGAGTGCCCGGCGGGGTGGGCGGAGTGCCTGGCGGGGTGGGCGGCGGTGTGACCGACGCGTCGTGGGTGCCGTCGGGGCCGCCCGTCTTGCCGGCGCCGCACGAAGCGAGCGCGAGCACGACACAAGCGAGGGCGAACGGGCGGAGACACGTTCGGTAAGACATCCCGCCTACGGTGCCACGCGTGCTCCGCCGCGGTCGAGCCGAACGGCGAGAGGGTCAGCCGAGCTCGGCGAGCGTCGACTCCACCTTCGCGAGCTCGGGCAGCCCGGCGATCCGCATGCGACGGCGCGCCTCCGTCAGCGTCTCCTTCGCGCGATCGATGTCGCCGCGCTCGAGGAGGTGGAACCCGAGCTCCGCGATCGTGCGCGACGCTTCCCTCGCGCTGCCCATGTCGTCGAAGAGGCCAGCCGCTTTGACGAGCAGCTGCTCGGCCATCGGCGCTCCGGCGTCGTCGCTCTCGCCGCCGAACAGCGTCTGCGCGTGGCACTCGGCGAGCGAGCGCACCGCGTACGCGACGGCCGCGCGCGACCCGAACTGCTCGGCGAGCTCGACCGCGCGCTCGAGCGTGCGCCGGGCCTCCGCGAGGTTGCCCTTCTTGAGCTGGAGGATCCCGAGGTTTCGCTCGATCTCGGCCGACGCCCGGAGGTCCGCCATCTCCTGCGCGAGCTGCTGGGCTTCGCGCAAGAGCGGCTCGGCCTCGTCCACGCGACCCCCGCGCGTCGCCAGCTCGCCGAGGTTGTTGAGCACGTAGCTCTGCATCCGACGGTCGCCGATCTCGCGGGCCCGCTCGAGCGCCGCCCGCCACGCGGCTTCCGCCGACGCGCGGTCGCCGCGCTCGAACGCGACGACCCCGAGATGGTTGTGCGTCGCGACGATGCCTTCGACGTCGGCCGCGCGCTCGCGGATCTCCAGCGCCTGCCCGAAGCAAGCCTCCGCAGCCTCGAGCAGCCCGCGCGCGAGCTCGATCTGCCCGACCGTCGTGAGGCTCACGGCCTCGCCGCGCTTGTCGCCCAGCGAACGACGGAGCTCGAGCGCCTCGGCTGCGTCGTCGAGCGCGCGCTGGTACTCGCCCACGAGCAGACGCGATTGCGCGAGGTCGTCGAGGCAGCTCGCGATCCCGCGCCGATCCCCGCATGCGCGGAACAAGCGCAGCGCGCGATCGAGCGTGCCCAACGCTTGCGCGATCTCTCCGCGCGACCTGTGGACGCGTGCGATGCGGTTGAGCGCGGCCGCCGCCTTCGACTTCGCGCCGAGCCGCCACGACATCAGCAACATGCTGCGGAACGCCGTCAGCGCCTCGTCGTACCGACCCAGCAACGCGAGGAGCGAGCCTTGCTCGTGCAGCGCGTCGAGGCGCGATGCGAAGTCCTGCGGATCGAGCCCTGCGATGGCGCGCTCGAGGTGCTTCACGGCATCGATGGACCGAAGCTGCACGCGCTCGTGCCGCGCCGCTTCGAGATACGCACGCGCGGCGCGATCGCGCTCTCCAGCGCGCTCGTAGTGCGTCGCGAGCAACGCTGCGATCGCGTTGCGCTGCCCCTGGTTGGCCGCGAGGTCCAGCCATCGTGCGATGAGGGCGTGCTTCGACCGGCGCTCGGCGTCGGGGATCTCGGCCGCCACGAGCTCGCGCATCTCGGGGAGCCGGAAGCAGTACTCGACGCACCCAGGAACGTCGGACTCCTCCATCCCGAGGAGGAACCCCTTCTCCTCGAGCCGCGTGAGCATCGCTTCGAGCGCGCGCGCCTCCTCGTCGTCGTCGAAGAGCGTGGTGGGCTCGCGGTCGATGTCGACTCCCGCGTACTTGTCGGCGCGCGCGAGCGCGAGGAGCAGCCCGTCCCAGCACGTCTCGCCCACGACCGCTGCGTTGCGGAGGGTCTGTCGCTCGGTCTCGTCGAGGCGCGCGAGACGGCCCCGCATGACGTCGTCGATGTTGAGCGGCAGCTCGCCGTCCTCGAGTCGGTCGATCTCCACGTCGAGCGATGGCCCGA
>JADZFZ010000660.1 GCA_020854145.1 Deltaproteobacteria bacterium
CCACGTCGCGCCACGGCCAATCGGCCGGCGACGGATGGCCCGTGTCGCCGCGGTGATTGAACTGCATCGGCAACATCTGCCGCGACGTGGTCGAGCCGTACCGCACCGGAACCATCATCTGCTGACGATGGAGCGCGCCGCCGTACGTGAGTTCGAGCGGGTACGTCGCTTCTCCGGCGCCACGCCGGTTCCGCAACACCACGAGATACTCGGCTGGGCTGCCAGGGCGGACGGCCGAGTCGTGGACGAGATCGACCTCGAAGCTCACCACCGCGGGCGCCGCGGGCTCCTCCTCCGAGATCGAGCACCGCACGGTGCCGCTCGCGTCGGGCCTGCAGTCGTGGAAATAGAGCGTCGCTCCGGCCTCGAATCGGCCAATCGCGGCGTCGAAGTCGGGCCATGCTCCCGTGTCCTGCAGCGTGCTGCGGCGCCCTGGCACCGAGAGACCGGTGAAGTGGGCCGTGCGCGTCAGCGTGTAGCGTCCGTGGCAAGTCAGGCATACGGACGACCCGACGTAGTGCGCAGCAGGACCGGGGTTGCAGCTCACCTCGAGATCGAGGCGCGTGCCCGCGAGCGTCTCCGCGAGCAATGCGCTTCGCGCGTGCGGCCCACCGGGGAGATGGCTCGTGTCCTCGGGAGCAGGCTGATAGACGATGAAGTGCGATCCCCGAGGCAGCGTCTCGATTCGATAGAACCCCTGCTCGTCGATCTCGGCTTGCGTGTAGGCGTCCGATTCGGCAGCGTCGAGGAGATCTTCGATGGGCTCGTCGTAGGGGAATTCCGCGGCGTCCGTCGGAGACATCGATAGATCCATCGACTGCTCCGACAGACGCGCGACGTCCGCCGACGGCACCAGCACGACACGGCCACCCGCGACCGCGCGGCCGGCGGTGTCCTTCACGAAGCCGACCATCCCGTCCTCCGGGATGACCAAGGTCCCAGCGTCCGCCGCCGGCCCCGGGGGACCCTCGGGCCCACGATCCCCCGGAAGGCCGTTCGTGCCCGGAGTGCCGGGCTCGCCGGCCGGACCACGATCCCCTTGGGGTCCGACCGGTCCTTCGCACGCGGCGAGAGCCGCCCACGCCGCAACCACCACCAGCTCTCGAGCGAGCCAGCGTCGGCAACATGGCTCGCTCGTTGTCGTTCTCATGGGCTCCTCGACGTCTGGCCCGCCGATCACTCGAACTCGGGCCGCGCGTGCGCCACGTCGATGCCGTAGGTCCTGCCCGCCGCGTGGCAGGTCGCACAGCTCTCCGCACCCGTCGCCGTCGTCATGATCTCGGCGTGAGCCTGCGCGTCGGGGCTGTCGTGACAGCCGGTGCACGCCGCGGCCGTCGGTTGCTCCAGGAACGTTTCCACCGTCGCACGCGTGCTGTCGATGATGCGGGTTCGCGAGGGCAGTCGAGGTCCGGCGAGGGGCAGACCGAACGTGCCGTCCTCGTGGCAGGCGCTGCAGTCACGCGGGTCGCCCGGGAACCCGATGTTGGTGAAGTCGGCGGCGGCGCCCGACGGGCTGTAGCCGTAGAAGGGCTGATCCGCGATCTCGTTGCCGTGGATGCGGTGGATGAGGTTCGGGAAGTACATGCTGTAGGTGCGCACCGTCTCGCCCGCAGCGGGTGCGGGCATGCGCGTCCCGGTGTCGAGGTTCGGGTTGTGGCACATCACGCAACCGTCGGTGTTCGTGCGGTTGTTGCCGTGCAGCTCGAGGTGCTCGTGGCAGTTGTTGCACCGCGAGATGTCCACGACGTGGCGGCGCGGCACGACCGTCGTGTCCGTCACCGGCGCGTAGAACACCGGGTTCACCGCTGGGAACCGATCGGTTCCCACGGTCACGTATGCCTCGAGAGAGAAGGCCCACGAGCCTCTGGCGGCCTCGGGGTAGCCGGCCGTCGTCGCAATCTCGGTGACGGTCGACGGCAGGGTGTAGCGGAACTGTCCCATCGCGGCGTTGATGGGAGCCAGCGTGCCGACCATCACGGGATTGAAGGAGGTCGCGAAGCGGTAATCGGTGGTCGGGCCCGCGACGACGACGCCGAATCGACCGAGCGGCATCGCGAGGATGTCGCGGCCCACGCCATCGACGGTGATCTGGAAGTCGATCACGGGAGTCTGCGCGGCGCCCGTGTTCGTGACGGCCATGATGGTCGCCTCGACGGTCGGGCTCGCAGGGTTCGAGTACTTCGTGTAGTGGGTCTCGGTGATCGGCGAGAGCGCGGGCTCCGTCGCTTCGTGGCACGTCGCACACTCCGAGTCGGAGGGACGATCGCCGCCGGGGTGCTCGCGCATCCCGGGCGGGATGGTCGCCTCGAAGCTGATGTCGTCGTGGCACGAGCCGCACGCCGCGCGCGTCGGGTTCGTGTTCCAGCGCGCGCCATCAGGACCGGTGTGGCACGTGCCGCAGTTGCGGATGTCGCGCGGGAACGCGACCTCGGAGTAGTCGTGCACGGTGTCGCGGTAACCGACGATCGTGTACGGCGTTCCCGCCTCGACCGAGGGCAGCGAGTGGCCGCGGTGGATGCGGTGGATCATGACGCGGAAGTCGAGGCTGGCGCCCGTGTCCGGATCGGCGTAGCCGTCGGCGTGGCACGTCGCGCAGAGGCGCGGATCGCGGCGGCGGCCGCCGTGGAGCGCCAGGTCGTTGTGGCAGTTGTGGCATCCCTCGAGCGAGACGATGTCGCGCGTCTCGGTCACGGCCTCGCCATCGGGGCGGAAGTTCGGCGACGCGTTGGCGACGTAGGTCACGCCGTCCGCGACGCGCGACGCGTAGATGCCGATCGTGTGCGTGCGCGCCGTGTCGTAGCCCTCGGGCAAAGTCGCGCCGAACGCATAGCGATAGACGCCGTCGGCCGCGTCGACCGCCGTCCACGTGCCCATCGAGTCCGCGGCAGGCTGCACCGCCGTGTCGCCGGACATCATGCTCGTCACGTCGCGAGTGATGTAGTTGACGTACGGCTGCGTGACGCCGTCCACCACGGGGAGGTACGCCACGGTGAAGCCGGCGGTGATGGCCGCGTCGTCGCGATCGAGCGGACGATCGGCCGCATCGGTGAAGCGCATGACCGCAAAGGGCCTCCGGTCGGTGTCGATGCCGACCTCGCGGACCTCCATCTTGAGCCCCGCCGTCGCGGCCGTGAGATCACGCCCGGGCGCTCCCGGATCGCCGGGGGCTCCGGGGTCGCCTGGATCGCCGGGGGCTCCGGGGTCGCCTGGATCGCCGGGCTCGCCGTCGCGGACCGTGGCGGTCGTCCCGTCGTCGCAGGAGATGGTCTTCGTCCCGTCCCCATTGTCCTCGACCGTGCACGACGCGCTGGCCGACGGCCCCTCGATGGTGGCGGTCGTTCCATCGTCGCACGTGATCGTGGTGCTCCCGTCGGCATTGCCCCGCACGGTGCAGGACTTCCCGTCCTCTCCCGAACAGGCAGCCAACCCGGAGGTCGAAGCCAACAACGTGATCACCGCAGCCCAGCGCAAGACGTTCATGGCATCGCTCCTTATTCCCTCCGCCCGCCACTGCAAGAGCTTCGCCGTCCCCCCTCTCGGACGACAAACCCTCGTCAGTCGCGCCGTGCGCAGGTTACGTTGCGAAGCGTTTTCGCGACAAGTCGCTGGAGCGAAAGTCGTGCGGCCGATGACGACCCTCGCGGGACTGCCGCGCGGCACGGCGGTCCGGCCGGCTGCTTGCACATAGGCCGCTCGACTTCCCTCGCCATGCATCGCACGCACTCCATCGCGCTTGCCCTCTGCATCGTGGGAAGCCTTGCCGCTTGCCGGCACGAGCACGACACGTCGGGCTCCGACGCGGCTGCCCCGCGCGTGAATCGATCGGTCGAGATCGTGGCGCGTACGCCGCACCTCCCCAACTATCCGTGCGCGGAGCAGTGTCACTCGAAGCGACCGCCCAACCCGCGGCAGCGCGTGCTGACCGAGCTCCACGCCCGCATCCGCCTCGATCACGCGCCGGTCATCCGGTGGTGCGACTTCTGTCACGCCATCGACGATCCGAACCATTTGCGCCTCATCGACGGGAGGCGGATCTCCTTCGACGAGTCCCATCGCCTCTGCGGGCAATGCCACGGCGAGAAGGCAGGGGACTGGCGCCGCAACATGCACGGGCTCGAGACCGGCCGATGGGACGGCGCCGCGCTACGACGTACCTGTACCGCTTGCCACGATCCCCACGCGCCGGGTCAGATCACGCTCGAGGCGCTCCCGCCTCCACGCGCGCGCACCCACGGAGGCGGTTGACGTGGCACGCCATCTTCCTGTAGTTGGCTCGGGGAACTCGAGGGCAGATTCGTCGCCGCCCCCGATCGGCGGTGCGCATTCCCAGCCGACGCCGGCAATCGTCGCGGACGTCGAGGTGGAGGCGTTCGAGCGCGCACAGGCCACTCGTCGGGAGTTCCTGCAATCGCTCGGCGTGGCAGCCGCGGGCGCTGCCGTCGCGTCGTCGGGCTGCGCCGACGTGACGTGGGAGAGCTTCTTCCAGAAGCACTACAAGAAGCTCGACGTCCGAGAGAAGCGCGACATCCTGCGCCGGATCGAGCAAGAGACGAAGGCCCGGTACGGTGTCGAGGTCGGCGTCGGAGATCCGCGTGCCCTCCCCGGAGTCGAGTTCGGCTACGCGCTCAATCTCACGACGTGCACGGGATGCCGTCAGTGCGAGTACGCGTGCGCCGCGGAGAACAACACCTCTCGAGACCCGGAGATGCACTACATCCGCGTGCTCGAGATGGAGGCGTCGTCCTTCGACGTGGAGCGCTCCGAGCACCACTACGAGGGAGAGGTGCCCCAACCAGGCAAGTTCTACATGCCGGTTCAGTGTCACCAGTGTCGCAATCCGCCGTGCGTGAGCGCCTGCCCGGTAGAGGCGACATGGCAGGAGCCCGACGGGATCGTGGTGGTCGATTACAATTGGTGCATCGGCTGCCGCTATTGCCAGGCCGCCTGTCCGTACGACGCGCGGCGATTCAATTTCGCCGAGCCGTCCATTCGTCCATCGGAGATCAATCCCGAGCAGGGTTATCTCAGCAATCGTATTCGCCCCGTCGGCGTCGTGGAGAAGTGCCACTTCTGCCTGCACCGGGTGCGCACGGGCCGTTACCCGGCATGTCTCGAGGCCTGTCCCGTCGGAGCGCGGAAGTTCGGCAATCTGCTCGACCCGGAAAGCGAGGTCCGTCGGATTCTCGAGACCAAGCGTGTCTACGTGCTCAAAGAGGAAGCGGGGACTCACCCACGCTTCTACTACTACTTCGATTGACCAGAAGGCGGATCCCTTGCACCGACCGCCGCAAGATTCTCGGGCGTTCACCCCTCACCCCGGCTTTCCCCCACCTCGCGGAGACGGGGGCTCGTCGCGTCCTCGACGTGTGCCCGCGGCGCCTGGGCTCGTCGCTCTCGCCGTCGCGGTGCACGCGTGCAGCTCGCCGCCGCCGCCGCACGCCCCGATGTCGATGCGATCGAGCCAGATCGACCTCGAAGCCGTGCCCAACCGGGCAGTCTCGGGAACGCTGGCAGGAGCGAGGTTCCAGCTCCGTGACGCACGGTGGCGCGTCGATCGGCGTCCTGGACGCGAACGATTCGAGGTCTGGCTCTCCGAGCATCGCCTCCCGCGGTGTGGATTGCCCGGACAGGACACCGGGAGCCGTGTCTGGCTGCGAGTCCCCCGGATGACGGATCCGCGCGTCGGAGAATGGCGCGCCGAGCCGCGGCAACGGGGCGGACCGATGTCCGTGCACTACGAGCTTCTGGAGAACAGGCGTTGGACCGGCAAGCAAGGAGGCGCTGCGGTGCTGCGCCTCGAGCGAGTGGCGGAGCTCGGCGAGGTGCACGGGAGGGTGCACGTGTGCTTCGACGACGGCGTGCCGAGCTGCGTCCTGGGTCGTTTCCGGGCGACTCCTTGTGTGAGCCGCGCAGACGGCCACGCGATTCGCGAGCTCCCCGTCGGCGGCAGGTCCGAACGATGGGATCCGGAGGGCGATGAGTGAGCCTCCGACAAGAGCTGCTCCCGCCGAGCCCGACGTAGGACGCCAACGCGCCCCTCGCCGTCGCTCGGGGCCGACCCTTCTCGTGACGGCTGCCGTGCTCTTGGCCGGGTGCAACGCTCGCGAGCGAGACCAAGAGCCGACGGTCTACGACCGAGACGTCGCGCCCATCTTCGCGAGCAAGTGCGACTCCTGCCATTCGGGGGAAGCGCCGCCCGCCGGCTACCGCACCGGGACGTTCCTCGATGCCGTCGCCTGCGTCGAGCCCTCCG
>JADZFZ010000661.1 GCA_020854145.1 Deltaproteobacteria bacterium
CGCGACGGAGCCGAGCGCCACCGACGCTCTGCTGCTCGAGCGCGGCGCGCGCGTGTACTCCGCCCATTGCGCGGCGTGCCACGGCCGCCGCGGCGACGGACGCGGATCGGCCTCGGCCGAGGTCGATCCTGCTCCGCGCGACTTCACGCTGGGCGTCTACAAATGGCGGAGCACTCCGTCGGGCGCGCTCCCCACCGAGCGCGATCTCGTCCGCACCGTGCGCGTGGGCGCCCCCGGTACGTCGATGCCCGCGTTCGCGGGACGCCTGTCCGACGAGGAGATCCGCGCGGTCGTCGCGCGCGTCCGGGCGTTCTCGACGCGCTTTCGCGAAGAGGAGATCCCGTCGCCGGTGGCCCTGCCCCGGCGCACGCCGTCGCTCGACGACGCGGCACGCCGACGCGGGCGCGGGATGTACCTCCTGATGCAGTGCTGGACGTGCCACGGCGCCCGCGGGCGCGGGGATGGTCCGGCGGCCGCCACGCTGCGCGACGATCGCGGCCAGCCGATCGCGGCCTACGACTTCACGCGCGGCTTCTTCCGCAGCGGCGGTCGTCCGCTCGACGTCTATCGCACCTTCACGACCGGCGTGAACGGAACGCCCATGCCGGCCTACGAGGAAGCGCTCTCCGTCGGGCGCGACGCGTTCGCGGATCTGCGCACGCTTCGCCCGGTGCTCGACGCGTCGGGCATGCGGCACCTGCGCACCTGGGTCGCCTCGATGCCCACCACCGAGACGATCGCCAACCTGCCCGAGCGCGCGAGCGCAGAGCGATCGGCCCGGCTTCGCTGGGATCTCGTCGCCTACGTGATGGCGCTCTCGGAAGGCAACCGCGCGTGGCGTTGGCTGACGACGCCGCTCTACCCGAACCCGTGATCGATCGAGGGAGGCACGCATGCAGAGCACCCATGGAAACGCCGCGGCTACGCTCTCACCGGGGGCGCGACGACGTAGGAGCTTCGCGCTGCGCGTCGGCATCGCGGCGGCGATCGCGATCGCCTCGACGGCGGTGCTCTACGGCTACGTCGGCGAAGACGTCGCCAACGGTGGAACCATCCGCGGCGTCGTGCGCATCGAGGGCGCGCCTCCCCGCCTGCCGCCCCATCAGGCGACCACTTCCGTGGAGGTGTGCGGAGCCACCGTCCCGAACGACGAGGTCACGGTGGGCGGCGGTGGCGCGCTCGCCAACGTCGTCGTGTGGATCGACGGCATCGAGCGCGGTGCGCGCCCCACCGCGCGTCGCCTGGTGCTCGATCAACGGGGCTGCCGCTTCACGCCTCGGATCGCGAGCGCGACGGTCGGCACCTCGCTCGTCTTGACGTCGTCGGACGCCACGCTGCACACCACGCACGCGCGGATGGGCGACCGGTCGCTCTTCAACGTCGCGCTCCCGGTCAAAGGCATGCGCGTGACGCGCAGGGTCGAGCGCGCCGGCGTCGTGCGCATCGGCTGCGAGGCCGGCCACACGTGGATGCGCGGCTGGCTCCACGTCTTCGATCACCCGTACCACGCGGTCACCGGGTCCGACGGACGCTTCGAGCTGCCCTCGCTCCCGCCCGGACGCCATCGACTGCGCGCGTGGCACGAACGGCTCGGCGAGCACACGGCCACCGTCGACGTCGCCGCAGGCCAGACGGCCACCGCGGACTTCCGACTCCGTGCGCGGTGAGCGAGTGCGACGAGACCCGAAGCGTTGGCTCTGCTGCGTCGTGATCGCGCTCGCGGGCTGCACCGTGATCGCCGATCGCGCGCCGTGCGATCGCGACGTCGACTGCGAAGAAGGCGAGATCTGCTGGATGGATGGGTACTGCGCGCCCAAGCACGTGCTCGAGCGTCGCGGATGGACCCTCGCGTCGGAGTGCTCCGTCGAGCACACCATCGAGCAGGGTTGCCGACCGAACGAGGTGTGCCGTGCCGGCCTGTGCGAGATGCGCGACGCCTCGCCCGCCGACGCGCAGCACACCGAGCTCGACGAGGGCGCGCCTTGAAGCCGGCCTTCGTCGTCGTCTGCATCGGCGCGCTGTCGCTCGTCGGCTGCATCGACTTCGGGCACGCGGTCGCTCCGTACGAGCCGCCGGGCACCGCCGCCGACGCTGCCCTCGCCGATGCCGTGACCTCGGCGTCTTCGGATGCCACGCCGCCGCTCGACACCGGCCCCTCGTGCGTCGAAGGCGAGGTGCCCGCCACCGATCTCGGACCGCAGATCCGGTTCCAGTCGTTCTCGGTCGATCGCCCGACGATCGAGATCGCGCGCGGCGACGTCGTGACGTGGACCAACGGCGACTCGATGGATCACACCGCGACCGCCGGCGCGCCCGGTCTGGAGATCCCTCCGTCGAGCGGCGGCTTCGCGAGCCCGCTGATGGTGGCGGGAGACCGCTGGGCATTCCGCTTCTGCGCCGCGCGCGAGCTCGTCTGGTTCTGCCGCACGCACCCCGTGCAGATGCGCGACTACCGGATCGTCGTGCGATGAGATCCGCCGCGCTCGTCGCCGTCGCCCTCGCGCTCGTCGTCGCCGGCTACGCGTCGCGCGCGCACGCGCTGCCTCGTTTCGCCGCACGCGCCGGGCGCGACTGCTCGCTCTGCCACGTCAACCCGTCGGGGGGCGGACCCCGCAACGCTTTCGGCCGCGTCTTCGCGCGCACGTGGCTGCCGTGGCGCGCCACCGCGTCCCCGAGCGTCCCGACCGCGGGCCCGTCGCGCGCGGGCTTCGATCCGATCGGAGCCTTCGACGGTCAGCTCACCGAGTGGCTCGCCGTCGGCGCCGACGTGCGCGCCGCGTACCTCTGGGTCCGACCCGACCGCGGCATCCCGCCTGCCACGCGTCCCGAGATCACGTCGTCGTTCTTCCTCATGCAGGGCGCGCTCTACGCGGACGCCGCCCTCGGCCCGCACGTCACGATGATGCTCGCGCTCAACGTCTACGCGGGCGTCGAAGGATGGGCGCTCGCGCGCCTGCGTCCCGAGCCGTCGCCCTGGAACCTCTACCTCAAAGCGGGCCGCTTCATGCCGCCCTTCGGTCTGCGCGACGTGCAGCACCAGCTCTACACGCGCGGCGGCATCGGCTTCGGCAACGCCGACCGCGACACGGGCCTCGAGCTCGGTGCGCTCCTCGGTCCGCTCAGCGCGCAGGTGGCGCTCCTCAACGGGACCTTCGGCGACGCCGCGCTCGACGTGCACGGCTCCGAGGCGACGTGGTTCCGCAAAGCCATCGCTGCGCGGCTCGCGCTGCGGATGGCGGCGGGCCCGTTGCGTCTGACGGCGGGCGCGTCGTTCTACTACGGAGGCAACGGCGCGCAGGCCAACCCGCTCTTCGGCGGCGCGTTGCCCGCGGCGCAGGCGGGCGACGTGGCCGCGGGCGTCGACGAGCTGCGCGCGGGAGGCTTCGTCGCCGCCTCGCTCGGACGCCTCGCGTACCAGGCCGAGCTCGTCGTCGTTCGCGACTCGTTCGTCCGCAGCAGCGTCGCGCCCATCACGGGCCACGCGAGCGCGCAGGAGCTCTCCTTCGTCCCGGTGCAGGGCCTCGACGTCCTGACCACGCTCGAGTTCCGCGATCGCGACGTCGAGCTGACGGGCGACTGGTCCGCCCGGCTCGGCTTCGCGGTCGAGCTCTTCCCGTTCCCGTTCACCGAGCTGCGCCTGATGGTCCGGCGCGAGTGGAGCGACGTGTCCGCGACCGGCGGCGCGTGGGACTTCGTCGGTTTCATCCACCTCTTTCCCTGAGGGCTTCCGCGCATGTCTCGCCGCGCTCGCACGTTCGCCGTCGCCATCGTCGTCACCGTCGTCGCTCACGGCGCCTTCCTCGTCGACGCCATGGCGCAGCACGCTCCCGGCTCCCTCTCCACGAATGGGCAGAGGGTCGGGGGGAGCGACGAGCGCCCGCTGGGCTCCGACCGCGTCGCGCGCGTGCGCCAGCTCTTCCCGTCGGCCGACCGCTGGTTCCGCATCGTCGGCGGCCAACGGTTCGCGACGCAGCCGGACGGCGCGCTCGTCCCGCGGCACGAGACGCTCACGCACTCGCGCGTCCGCTGGCAAGACGGAGCGGGGCAACGCGTCACTCCGCGCTTTCCCGCGCGTTTCCGCGGTCCGCTCCGCGTGGCGAGCAGCGTCTCTGCCGGCGCGTGGATCGAGCTCACCCCGCTCGACGGCGTCGACCCGGTCGCGCGCGTGGTCGATGGGCTCGTCGTCTACGAGGACGCGTTCCGCGACACCGACGTGATCTTCAAATCGACGCCGACGCACCTCGACGAGTACCTCGTGCTCTGGAGCCCCGACGCGCCGACGCGCTGGCGCTACCGCGTGCGCCTCGGGCCCGCGCTCCGATCGCTGCGCACCCTCGGCCGCGAGTCGCTCGAAGCGCTCGACGACAACGGCACCCCTTGGCTGCGCACGCAGCGGCCCGTCGCTTTCGACCGCAGCGGTCGCCGCGTCGAGGGCACGCTCGCGCTCGAGGGCGACGAGCTCGTCCTCGCGCTCGACACACGCGATCTCGACTACCCGATCCTCGTCGACCCCGACTGGCGCTCCACCGGCGACATGGCCGAAGGGCGCTTCTATCACCGCTCGGTCGTGCTCCCCGACGGGCGGATGCTCGTGACGGGCGGTTGCTCCGCCTCGGTCTGCTCGGGCGGGCTCGGCGTCGCCAACTGCCGCAACCACGTCCGTTTCGCCGAAGCGCTCGACGTCTCGACGCGTGCCTTCTCGCGCGTCGCGTCCGACATCGCGGGCCGAATCCTCCACGTCACCGAGGCGCTCTCCGACGGTCGCGTCCTCGTGGCCGGTGGGTGCGCCAACAGCACCTGCGACGCCGCCAACGCGTCGGCCGCCATCCTCGATCCCCTCTCCGGCGCGTTCCGCGAGATCGCGCCGCCTCCCGACCTCGCTGCGGGCGCTGCGGTCGCGCCGCTGCCGGACGGCCGGATCCTGGTGGCCGGCGGCTGCATCGGCACCGACTGCACCACGAGCGCGGCGGCGTTCGATCCCGAGACCGAGTCGTGGGCGGTGCTGGCGGCGATGCACGTCGCGCGCGCGCGCGCCACCGTGACCGTGCTCTCCGACGGTCGTGTCCTCGTCGCCGGCGGCTGCAGCGCCATCGGCTGCTCCACCGTGATCGCCGACGCGGAGATCTACGACCCGGCGCGCGACGCGTGGGACCACACCGCACCCATGGCGGCCCCGCGCGCCGGCCACTTCGCGGCGCGGTTGCTCGACGGGCGTGTGCTGCTCGGCGGCGGCTGCTCCGAGATGCGTTGCATGCCCGCGCTCCGCTCCACGGAGGTCTTCGATCCCACGACGATGGCCTTCACGTCCGCGGCCGAGCTGACGCAGCCCCGCTTCGGCGTCGAGGCGATCGCGCTGCCCGACGGCAGCGTGATGGTCTCGCAAGGTTGCTCGAGCGCGACCGAGTGTGATCTGACCAACGAGCTCTTCGATCCGATCGCGACGAGCTTCGCGCCCATCGAGCCCGCCGTGACGTCGCGCGCGTTCCACACGCTCGTCATGCACCAGCCCTCGCGCTCGGTCATCGCCAACGGCGGCTGCCAGCCGAGCACCTGCTCGTGGTGGAACGAGACCTACGACGTCTCCGGGATCACCCCGGTCGAGCCGCCGCCGCCACCGCCGCCACCGCCGGGGCGCGACGGCGGCGCGGCCGACGCGGCGCGTGCCGACACGGGCTCGTCCATGCGACCCGAGGCCGGATCACCGTCCGGCACCGACGCGGCCGCGCGGCCGCACGTCTACGTGCCGCCCTCGTGCGCCTGCAGGATCGCTCCCGGTACGGCTCGCCATCGCGCCGCCGCGACCGGCTGCGCGCTCGTCGTCCTGGCCGCGCTCGTGCTGCGTGCGCTCAGCCGCCGCCGCCGCGACGAAGCTCGGTGAGCACAAGCTTCGCGACGGCCTTGAGCGTGTCGAACACACCGACGCCCGTCGTGGCGACGGCCTCGAAGTCGACGTTCTGCGAGGGGTTGAGCAGCGCGCGCATCTCCTCGAGCGTCGCGACGCTCGGCAGATCGCGCTTGTTGTACTGGACGACGTAGGGGAGCTTGTCGAGCGAGTAGCCCTGCTCCGCGAGGTTCGTGCGCAGGTTCTCGAGCGACTCGACGTTCGCGTCCATGCGATCGATCTGCGAGTCGGCGACGAAGACGACCCCGTCGACGCCCTTGAGGATGAGCTTGCGGCTCGCGTCGTAGAAGACCTGGCCCGGCACCGTGTACAGGTGGAAGCGCGTGCGAAAGCCGCGGATCTCACCGAGCGACAGAGGCAGGAAGTCGAAGAAGAGCGTCCGCTCGGTCTCCGTGGCGAGCGAGATCATCTTCCCCTTCGCCTCGGGGTTCGTCTTGTTGTAGATGTACTGGAGGTTTGTGGTTTTTCCACATAACCCAGGACCATAGTAGACGATCTTGCAGTTGATCTCGCGTGACAGGTAATTGATGAACGACATCGTGCTCCGCCTCGATCGCCCCGCCGGTCACACAGCCCAGCCTTAAGGCCGCTAGTCTCAGAAGGCCACTCAGTCGTTGAAAAGGTTGTCGATGTCTTCGTCGGTGATCTCGGCGAAAGGCGAGTCCCGGCCAGGCTCTTGAACCTTGCGCAGGAGCCCCTCGAAGATCGAGTTGAGCTCCTCGCTCGCCTTCTTCACGCGCAGGCGGACGAGACCCAGGCTCGAGCGCGCGTCGAAGATGACGACGAGGATGACGCGCTTTCCGACGAGCTGGATGTGGATGTTGGCTTTTTCGCCTTCGTGGAACTGCGTCGCGAACTCGTTCTCGCGCAGCAGCTTGGCCATCCCTCCCGTGGCGGCGATGTTGCCCGCGGTGAGCGACGCCAGAGAGGTCGAGTCGAGGTTCTCGATGTCGCCAGACTGCGCGATGAGCTGCCCGTTCTTGTCGACGATGAACACGACCTTGGCGTTCGCCTCCTTCACCAGACGGTCGACGACCGCCTGGATCTGGTTGAACTCCTCCTCGTACATCACCATCTGCGGATTGACCATCGATCCTCCCGGGCGCAGCCCGTACGCCGCCCCCTTGGTACCAGCGGGCCGTCCCCCCGTAAAGGGGAGACACGGGCGGGCGCTCCGGCTCCCTACTCCTTCGGGGGCGCGCCGGTGGGGACGAGGGGCACGCTCGACAGCGGCATGGAGTCGGCGCGCCGCTGCAGCAGACGTCCTCCGTAGGCACCCAAGATCGCGTCCATGCCGGCGCGCGCGGCTTCGCGTGTCGAGCACGAGGCCACGTCGACGAAGAGCGAGCCGTGCTCGGGCCACGTGTGCAAGGTCAAGTGCGACTCGCCCACGATCGCGGTCGCGGTCACACCGTGCGGGTCGAACTTGCGTACCACCACCTCGAGAACGGTGAAGCTGCCTGCGGCGCACCCGGCCTCGAGGGCGGCGCGCGCGTGCTCGGCGTCGTCGAGCCGCGAGGCCGCGATGTCCGTCGACACCGCGAGCTCCACGTGCATCGCGCTCCGCGAGCGCGTCACCGCCGGCTCGGCCCCATCGCGCCGAGGCCCTCTGCGCTCGTCGTGTCGAGGCACTCTCTCCTCGAATGGGGAGAGGGTCGGGGCGAGGGGCCAGCGACCGGTGCGCTCATCCCAGGAACGGGTAACGCCACGACGTCGGAGGCACGAAGGTCTCCTTGATGGTCCGCGGCGAGATCCAGCGCAGCAGGTTGAGCGCGCTGCCGGCCTTGTCGTTGGTGCCCGACGCACGCGCGCCGCCGAAGGGCTGCTGGCCCACCACGGCGCCCGTCGGCTTGTCGTTCAGATAGAAGTTGCCGGCGGCGTGCCGCAGCAGGTCGGTCGCCTGATCGAGCACGACGCGATCGCGCGCGAACACGGCGCCCGTGAGCGCGTAGGGCCCCGTGCGGTCGACGAGCTCGAGCGTCTCCGTCCAGCGCGTGTCCTCGTAGACGAAGAGCGTGACGAGCGGAGCGAAGATCTCCTCGCGCATCAGCACGTGGTTGGGGTCCTTCACCTCGACGAGCGTCGGTTGCACGAACCAGCCGGTGCTCCCGTCGCGCGTGCCGCCCGCGTGCACCGTGCAGTCGGGATCGTTGGCCGCGAGATCCTGGTAGCGCCCCACGTTCTCGAACGACTTCTGGTCGATCACGGCGCCCATGAAGTTGCCGAGGTCGCGCACGTCGCCCACGCGGATCGCGCCGATGTCGTCCAAGAGCCGCTCGCGCAGCCGCGGCCAGCTCGACCGCGGCACGTAGACGCGCGAGGCCGCCGAGCACTTCTGTCCCTGGTACTCGTAGCCGCCTCGCACGATCGCCGTGGCCACGGCGTCCACGTCGGCGCTCGGGTGCGCGACGATGAAGTCCTTGCCGCCGGTCTCTCCGACGAGGCGCGGATACGCGCGATAGCGCGTCAGGTGCTCGGCGACCTGTCGCCACAACGTCTGGAAGGTCCCCGTGCCGCCCGTGAAATGGATGCCCGCGAGGTCCGGGTGCGGCACGAGCGTCGAGGCGATCTCTCCGCGCGCCGGCACGAGGTTGACGACGCCCGGAGGCAACCCCGCCGCCTCCAGGATCCGCATGACGGCCCACGCGGCGGGCATCGCGCTCGTGGCCGGCTTCCACACGACGACGTTGCCGAGCATCGCCGGCGCCGTCGGCAGGTTGCCGGCGATCGCCGTGAAGTTGAACGGCGTGATCGCCAGCACGAAGCCCTCGAGCGGGCGGTGGTCGAGCCGGTTCCACGTGCCCGGCGCGCTCGCCGGCTGCTCCGTGTAGATGCGCCGTGCGAAGGCGACGTTGAACCGCCAGAAGTCGACGAGCTCGCAGGCCGCGTCGATCTCCGCCTGGTGGCACGTCTTGGACTGCCCGAGCATGGTGGCCGCCAGCAAGGTCTCGCGCATCGGCCCGGCGGCCAGGTCCGCCGCGCGCAGGAAGACGGCGAGGCGCGACTCCCACGACATCCGCGACCACGCGGGCGCCGCGGCGCGCGCAGCTTCCACCGCACGCAACGCCAGCGGCGCATCTGCGAGGTGCACGTCCGCCAGCACGTGCGCGTGCGCGTGCGGCATCACCGCGTGCACGGTCCTGCCGGTCGAGAGGTGCTCGCCGCCGATGACCGGCACGATCTCGTCGCGCACCGACGCCATGCGGTCGAGCGAGCGCACGAGGCTCTCTCGGGCCGCATCGCCGGGCGCGTACGCGCGCACGGGCTCGTTGTAGGGCAGCGGCACGTTCGCCATCCCGCTCGTCGTCACGGCACGTCCTCTTTCCCGGGGGTCGCGGGGGCGAGGCTCGTGCGATCACCCGCCAGCGCTTTTGGGCGCGTTGCGAGCCCCCCGAAGAGCTTGACGATCTCGATGACCACCACGGGCAGCACCGCGAGCACCAGCACGAGCACCCACTGCGCGCTGCTCATGCCCATCGTGCGGAACACGGGCTGCAAGCTCGGCACGAAGATCGTCAGCAGATGGACGATCGCGCTCACCGCGACGGCCCCCCACAAGAAGACGTTGGTGCGCAGCTTGAAGAGCGACGCCGTGACGCTCCGGCAGTTGAAGGCGTGAAAGAGCGGCGAGAGCGCCAGCAGGCAGAACGCCATGGTGCGTCCGAGCTTGCCGTCCGCCTCCGAGCCCTCCCCGGTGGAGAAGACGTCGCGCACCTCAGGCGCCCAGTACAGGAACAGCGCGGCGGTCCCCATGATCCCACCCACGAGCAGGATCCCCAGGTAGTCGCGCCCGCTCACGATGCCTTGCCCGACCGGGCGCGGCTTCTCCTTCATCTGGCTCGCCTCGGGCGGATCGATTCCGAGCGCGAGCGCGGGCAGGCCGTTGGTCACGAGGTTGACCCACAGCAGCATCAGCGGCGTGAGCGCGGGCATCCACGGGAAGAAGCTCTGCGCGATGACGGCGACGCACAGCCCCGCGTTGCTGCTGTTCAAGAAGAAGATGAACTTCTGGATGTTGCGGAAGATGGCGCGCCCCTCACGCACCGCGTGCACGATCGTGGCGAAGTTGTCGTCGGCCAGCACCATGTCGGCCGCCTGGCGCGCGACGTCGGTGCCGCCCTTGCCCATCGCGATGCCGATCTGCGCTTCCTTGATCGCGGGTGCGTCGTTGACGCCGTCGCCGGTCATCGCGACCACGTGTCCGCGCCGCTTGAGCGCCCGGACGATCCGGAGCTTGTCCTCGGGGCTCACGCGCGCGAAGACGCGCACGCGATCGACGATCTCGGTCAGGCGCTGCTCGTCGATGCGCGCGAGCTCGTCGCCCGACACGGCCATCGCGCCTTCTTCCCAGAGGCCCAGCTCCTTCGCGATCGCGACCGCGGTCGCGCGGTGGTCGCCGGTGATCATCGTCACCTGGATGTGGGCGGCACGGCACTCGGCGATCGCCGTGCGCACCTCGGGCCGCGGCGGGTCGATCATGCCGACCAGACCGAGGAACACCAGATCCGTCTCGAGCTCTTCCTCGGGCGCGCTGCCGACCTCGCTGCCGAGCTCCGTCACGTTGCGCTCGCAGAGCGCGAGCACGCGCAGGGCGTTGCTCGACATCTCTTCGTTCTGCGCGAGGATCTTCTTGCGCGTCTCGTCGTCGAGCGGCGCGACGCCGGCTTCGGTGCGGTAGCGCCCGCAGAGCGGCAGCACGACGTCGGCGCTTCCCTTCGAGTAGAGCATCTGCTGCCCTTCCGAGAAGCGGAGCACCGTCGTCATGCGCTTGCGGTCGCTGTCGAACGGGATGTCGCGAACGACGTCGGCGAGCTGCAGGTAGTCGATGCGGGTGATGCCTGCTTTTCCCGCGAGCGCGACGAGCGCGGCCTCGGTCGGGTCGCCGACGACCTTGATCTCGCCTTCCTCGTCCTCGATCGCGGCGCCGTTGCAGATCGCCCCGGTCGCCAGCAGACGCTTGAGCAGGCCCGGCAGCCCGTCCTTCAGCTCGGCGCCGTCCTTCGAGAACGTGCCGACCGACCGATACCCCTCGCCGGTCACGTCGTAACGGCCGTCGAGCGTGTCGACGATGCGCACCGTCATCGCGTTCTGCGTGAGCGTCCCGGTCTTGTCGGTGCAGATGATCGTCGTCGAGCCGAGGGTCTCGACCGCGGGCAGCTTGCGCACGAGGGCGTTCATCTTCGCCATGCGCTGCATGCCGAGCGCGAGCGTGATGGTCGTGATCGCCGGCAGCCCTTCGGGGATGGCGGCGACCGCGAGGCTGACCGCCGTCAAGAGCAGCACCGTCCACTTCGAGGTGCCCATCCCGAGCCCGACCATGAAGAGCAAGCCGCTGATCGCGAGACACGCGAGGAGGATCTGCTTGCCGAACCGATCGAGCTGCTGCTCGAGCGGCGTCTTCTCGGTCTTCGCGGACTCGAGCATCTTGCCGATGCGCCCGAGCTCCGTGAACGGGCCGGTCTGCACCACGATGCCGCGCGCCTTGCCGCGCGTGAGGCTCGTGCCGAGGTAGCCCATGTTCGATCGGTCCGCGACGGGGCCCTCGACCGAATGGGTCTTGGACGCGTCCTTGTGGGTCGGCACCGACTCACCCGTGAGCGCCGCCTCCTCGACCTCCACGTTGCTCGTGTCGACGAAACGCACGTCGGCAGGCACCGAGTCGCCCGCCTCGAGCTCCACCAGATCACCCGGGACGAGCACGCGCGCGTCGAGGATCTGCAGGGTCCCCGAGCGGATCACCTTGCAGCTCGGCACCTGCATCTTCTGGAGCGCGTCGAGCGTCTTCTCCGCCTTTCGCTCCTGGAAGAAGCCGAGCAGCGCGTTGACGATGACGATCAGCAGGATCGCGGCGGTGTCGCTGAAGCGCTCGAACCAGCCCGCGTGCGCGGCCTCCGTCATGGCGACGATCGCGCTGATCACCGCCGCGGCGAGCAGCGCGCCGACGAGCGGGTTGGCGAACTGGTTGAGCAGCTGGAGGATCCAGCTCGCCTTCGGCGGCTCCGAAAGCGCGTTCGGGCCGACTTTGCGGCGCCGATCGTCAGCCGCAGCCGAAGTGATGCCGAGGCGCGCATCCGTCTCCCAGATGCGCTGGACCTCGAGGATCTCCATCGCGTGCCAAGGCTTCGGGTCTTGCAACGTTGGCCCTCCAGCTTCGGCGGTCACGTCGCCCGGATCGGGGCGCGGGTCAAGTGCGCCCTTTTCGAGGGCGTGGCGTCGCCCACGAGCGGCGACGGGACGACTGCCCCCTTCGGGGGCGCGGGGATGCTCCTCCGGCGGCGCGAGACCGCCGAACGAAGGGCCTGACCTTGGCGCGCGATCCCCGAGTCGGCAAGGCCGATCCAGCATGCCGATGGCGCTCCCCTGGCCATCCCCCTCCGGCGGCGCCATGAAGAGGGGTGATGCTCCTCGCGCGTCTCGCCCGTAACCTCGTCGCGCTCCTCTTCGCACCGCTGCGGTGGCTCCTCCGCGCCGCCGGTCGGCCGCGCGGGGACGTCTTGTGGATCTCGATCCGCGGCGCCATCACGGAGCTGCCACCCCCTGCGCGCACGCGCCTCGTGTGGCTCGCGAGGATGTTGGGCCGCTTGCCGGCGCCCGCGACCTCGCTCGCGATGCTCGACAGGCTGCTCGGCCATGCCGCGAAGGACGCCGCCTTGCGCGCGATCGTCTTCGCGGTCGAGCCGCTCCGAGGTGGCTTCGCGACCGCCGAGGCCGTGGCGGAGCGCGTGGCCCGCGCCCGCGCCGCGGGCAAGGAGACCATCGTCTACCTGCCGGGGGGCGGCGGGAACAAGGAGATGCTCGTCGCCGTGGCGGCCGACCGGATCTTCGTCGGTCCGTCCGCGAGCGTCGCGCTCGTCGGCCTGGCCGCGGAGTCGGTCTACCTCAAGGGCCTGCTCGACAAGGTCGACGTCCACGTCGAGGTCGAGGCGCGTCGGGAGTACAAGGGCGCCGCCGAGCCGCTGACGCAGACCGAGATGAGCGCCCCGCAGCGCGAGCAGCTCGAAGCGCTGCTCTCCGGGATCGGGGGCCGCCTCGTGGCCGCGGTCGCGGAGGGACGCCGGCTCCGGACGTCCGACGTCGAGAAGCGCATGGAGACGATGCCGCTCCGGGCCGCGGACGCGCGGTCGATCGGCCTGATCGACGCCGTCGCCTACGACGATCAGGTCGCGGGCTTGCTCGGCAAGGACGGCAAGCCTGCGCGCGTCGTGTCGGCGTCGCGCTACTTCGCCTGGCACGAAGCGTCCTACTTCACGCCCATCGTCCAGAAGCCCGTCATCGCGATCGTGCCGGTCCATGGCGCGATCGTCGACCGGGTGGTGGGCTTCCGTCCGCCGGGCCTGCCGAAGATGGTCGCCGGCTCGACGGTCGTCTCGATGCTCCGCGCGCTGCGCAAGGATCCGCGCGTGATCGGCGTGGTGGTCCACGTCGACTCGCGCGGCGGCTCCGTGCTCGCGAGCGACCAGATCCATCGTGAGGTGGTGCGCCTGCGCGAGCGAAAGCCCGTCGTCGCGTGCCTCGGCGACGTGGCCGCGAGCGGCGGCTACTACGTCGCGGCGCCCGCAGACGCGATCCTCGCGCGCCCGACGACGATCACCGGGAGCATCGGCGTCGTTGCGGCGCGTCCCATCCTCGCCGCCGCGCTCGATCGCCTCGGGATCCGCCGCGAGGTCGTGCGCACCCACCCGGGCGCCGACGCCCGCAGCGTGCTGCGTGATCCCACCGAGTCCGAGCGGCGCGTGCTCGCGCGCGAGATCGACGGCCACTACGACGCGTTCAAGGAGGTCGTCGCGCGGGGCCGCAAGCTCTCGGCCGAGCGCGTGGAGGAGCTCGCCCGAGGGCGCGTCTGGAGCGGCGCTGCCGCCATCGAGCACGGTCTGGTCGATCGCGCCGGGGGCCTCTCCGACGCGGTCGAGGAGGTGCGCCGGCGCGCCGGTCCCCTCGGCGCCTCGGCCGAGCCCGCCACCGCGAGCCCGCCGCGCATCGACGTCGAGCCGCCCGAGCCGCTGCCCGCCGAGATCGCCGCGGTGGGAGTCGTCACCGACGCGCTGCTCGGACGCCTCGCGCCGGGCGCCGCTTCGCTCCTCCAGCTCGCCCTCGACGGCGCCGACGTCGTCGCGGTCGCCGCCGACGTGCCCGAGATCCGGTGAGATCCGCGCCCCTC
>JADZFZ010000662.1 GCA_020854145.1 Deltaproteobacteria bacterium
CCCGGAGCCGCGCGTTGCCCGAGACGGAGCCGGCGGCACCGAAGGTCGTCCCCGGCTTCGATGCCGAGGCGCCGACCGTCCCGCGCGCGGCCAGACAGCCGGAGAGCGAATCGGCGGCGAGCATCCGATCGAGCCTGGCGCACGCCGCGACCGTGATGGCGATGCCGACGCCCGCGAAGGCGCCGACCTCGCCCGCAGCGGGCGCAGCCTCCGCGGCGGCTGCGTCGGTCATGGGGGATCAGGAACGAGCGGGCGGCGCCGCCGTCACTGCCGAGATGAGCGCTCCGCAGGCACCCTCGGTCACCGCCGAGATGAGCGCTCCGCAGGCACCCTCGGTCACCGCCGAGATGAGCGCCCCGCCGGCGCCCTCGGTCACCGCCGAGATGGCGCCCATCGCGCCGAGCGCGCCACCGGCCGAAGCACGCGCCCCGGCTCCGGCCGATCCGCTCGGCTCGACCTGGGCGACCTCACGCCCGATCTCCGGCCCGCAGGTCGGCCACGACGAGTGGAGCGACGGCGGGGGCGCGCCCGACCTGACCAGGCCGCGTCCGCGCCCGCCCGAGCCCGCACCGTCACGATTCCCCGTCGCCGCGGTGGTGGGCGTCGTGATCCTCGGCGCAGCGGTGGGCATCGGCGCGATGTGGGCGATGAAGGTCGGTCCCTTCGCGCCAGCACCTCCTCCGCCATCGAGCCCGACACCGGAACCTCCGCCCGATCGTCCCCCCGAGGCCCCACCGCCCACCGAGCCCTCGACGCCGCCGCTCGGCGCTCCGACGACCCCGACCGACCCGACCGCGCCGGCAGCGTCGGAGGATGCGGGGATCGAGACGAGCGACGCAGGGGCTGCAGCTCCGGCACCGACACCGCCGACACCGGCTCCCGCCAATCCGCCAGATCCGCAACCCGCGACCGAGACCGGAGACGACACGCGGGGGCTTCGCGACGCCCAAGACGCGCTCGGACGCGGTGACGTCGCGGGGGCGCGCCAGATCTTGGCGCGTCTGAGCGCGCGCGAACGATCGAGCCCGCATGGCGAAGCCTTGCAGTCTCAGGTCTCGGAGCGTGCCGGGGACCTCGACGGCGCCATCACGCACGCGCGGCGCGCCGCGTCGATGCGCCCCGGCCGCTCGAGCTACCGAACGCGTCTGGGCGACTTGTTGCTCCGTGCGGGTGCAGCCGGCGCGGCACGCTCGGAGTACGAGGCTGCGCTTCGCACCAATCCACGGGATCAGAACGCCCGTCGTGCGCTCGAACGGATGGGCGTGCATCCGCCTTCGGGCGGCGGCACCGCGACGCCGCCGAGCGGCGGCACCGACTCGCCGCCTCCGAGCGGCGGTACCGACTCACCGCCTCCGAGCGGTGGCACCGACTCGCCGCCTCCCAGCGGCGGCACCGACTCGCCTCCGAGCGGCGGCACCGACTCGCCGCCCCCACCTCCGCCTCCCAGCGGTGGCACCGACTCGCCGCCGCCCGCACCTCCGCCCGAGCCACCCCCCGCGCCGCCTGCCGAGCCCGCGCCGGGAGGATCCGGAGCGGCTCCTACCCCGCCGTGAGTGCGAAGCGAAACAACAAGAACGGCAAGACGACTGGAGACGACTCCCGCGCGTCCGCTGCTGGCGTCGCCGCTCCGGACGACGCACGACCGCATGCGTCCGAGGCGGTCGCCGCTTCGCCGGGTGCGCAGCCCGTCGCCACACACACCGCCACCCGACACGTGGTCTGGGGCACGCTCGACGTGCTCGTCGGGCTCCTGATGGTGTTGACGATCTGGGTCGTGCTTCCCGCGCGCTGGATGCCCGTGGACGTCATCGGGACCACTTTCGCGATCGCCTCCATCGCCGCAGGCGCAGGGCTCGTCGCCGGGGCTCCGTGGGCCCGGCTCGCCGCGCTCGCGCTCGGCGGCCTGACGCTCGTCGGAGGGATTGCCCTCGTCACGGCGGTCGCGTTCACCGCCAGCTACCTCTCGGGTGTCTATGGCCCGGTCGGCAAAGGAGGAGCCATCATCCTGTTGTTCGTCGCGCTGCTGATGGTCCCCTACTTCGTCCTGTTGCCGGCCGCCAAGATCGTCGCGCTGCGGCAACGAGACGCCGGCGGCGTCGGACCCGAACGAGCCCCGGCGCCGGCGCAGCCTTCGGGCAGCTGACGCGCGGACCACGCCCCGACGAGCCCCCGTGCCCGCCGACAAGCTCGCGCGAATCCTCGGAGCCTACGCCGCCGTCGTGGCGGTCGCGTGCACGCTCGTCGTCTGGCGTCACGCGCACGCTCCGGCACCGCCGCCGTCGACCGAAGCCCGGCGCTGGGCGCTCGGCGCGCTCGAGGCCGCGCTCGAGGGTCGTCCGGTGTCGCAGGCGCCGGCGAGCGCCCGCAGCTACGTCGCTGAAGGCCCCATCTTCGTCTTCGTCTGGCAGGACGGCACCGTGCGACACCGACACGTCGGCGTGCCGAATCTCGAGCGAGCGGTTCGCGACGCGATTCGCGCGCAACGTCAAGACAACATCGGCTGTCCCACTGCGGCGGCACCCGCGCCGGATCGCGAGACGCGAGGTTGCCGCGTCACGCTCGAGGTCACCTCGTCGCGCGCTCCCGCGCTCGTCTGGTTCTCGGAGCTGGCGCGATTCTCCTTCGTCCCGTCGGTCGATGGCGTCGCGCTCACGCTCGGCGGTCGCACCGCGTACCTCACCGTGGACGAGATGCTCTCGCGGCGACTCTACGGGGGCGGGCGGACGTTTCTCGTGCCGGAGATGAGCTTCGGCATCGCGCCGGAGCGCGTGCTCGGCCTGCTGGCGCGTGAGCTCGACGGGGCCTCGACCGACTACGAGAATGGCGACGTCGAGCGACTGCGATTCCATCGAATCGCCCGAATCGACGGCAGCGCGCGGCCGCGGCCGAACGCCGCCACGCTGCGTCGAGCCGCGATCGATGGCGCCGAGTTCCTCCTGCGACACCAGGCACCCAACGGGCGATTCACGTACGTCTACGACCCGATTCGCGACGAAGCACCGGCCGGAGCCGGATACAATTGGCCTCGTCACGCCGGCACCACGTATTTCCTCGCCCAGGTGGGACGCCTCTTCGGACATTCGCGTGCACGCGAAGGCGCCGCAAAGGCGATTCGCCACGCTCGGCGGCAAGTACGACGCTGCCAGGCCGCCGATCTGCCGCCCATCGATCCCGAGCCGCGTTGTGTCGTCGTGGACGGCAATGCCGACCTCGGCTCGACGGCGCTCCTGACGATTGCGGTGGCCGAGCAAGCCGCCGCAGGCGCCACGCCCGAGACCACCGCGCTCCTCGACGGATTGACCTCCTTCATTCGTCAGCAGCAACGGGCCGACGGCGAGTTCATGCACTACTTCGTCCCGGCCACGGGTCGGCGAATCGATCAACAGGGCCTCTACTACTCCGGCGAGGCCATGCTCGCGCTCCTGATGGCGCACGAGGTCACCCGCAATCGACGGGACCTCGAATCCGCGCGGCGCGCGATGCGCCACCTCTCGGGCGCCGCGTGGGACTTCATCGGCAGTCGCTACTACTACGGCGAGGAGCACTGGACCTGTATCGCGGCGGGCGCCGCGTACCCGCGCGTCCAGAGCGAGCAGGCCTACGACTTCTGCAAACGTTGGGCGGCCTGGACGCGCAACGTGCAGTTCCAGCGCGGCGAGACTCCATTCGACGCCGAAGGCGCATACGGGGTAGGTCCGCTCCTCGCTCCCCGATTGACGCCCGTCGCGTCACGCACCGAAGCATTCATCTCGACGTACGAGCTCACGCGACGTCACGGTCACGACGACCCCGAGCTGCGCAATCAGATCGAGCTCGCGCTCGGCTGCTTGTTGCGCCATTGGCACCGTCCCGGTCTCGCGCACCTCTGGGCGCGTCCCGATCGCGCTTTCGGCGGATTGCCCGGTAGCCAGGTGGACCTCGACGTCCGCAACGACTTCGTCCAGCACGCCGGCAGCGCCCTCGCGCGCTGGGCCGACATCCTCCAGAACGGCGTCCGCGGCGACCGTCACTCACCCTGACCGAGGGGGACAGGATCGACGTGTACAACCCCTCGGAATTGCAGGGCTCGTAGACGAGCAGTTCCAATCCGTGAATGTCAGGATTCACGCCCTTCGCTCGACGCTCGGCCGTGTTGCGATTTCGCCGTCGCCCGCTCCCGCGGGCTCGGGCTCACTCGGAATTCGAGCGAGCTCGCGGGGCGCAGTGTGACGTCCCCGTGGGCACCGACCCCATCGACGCTCTGCGTGATTTTCGCAGGGGGGCTGGGCGCCCCCCTGCAACCCCCGTCCTTTCGACTCCCGATTTGTCGCCGCGAATTCGTCGAGCGCTCGCCCCTCACCCCGACCCTCTCCCCATTCGGGGAGAGGGGGCCTGGTCCCGAATTCACGCCCTTCGCTCGACGCTCGGCCGTGTTGCGATTTTCGCCGTCGCCCGCTTTCGCGGGCTCGGGCTCACTCGGAATTCCCCGCGCCTCAGGTCACGGCCGCCCGACGAACGAAGCGGGAGAATACCGTCGGGGCGATTCGTTTCACGTAGACAGCGAATCGTTCCGCGCCCCCCACGTATCGCTCCTCGCGCTCGGCAGCTGCGGCTCGGAGAATGATTGCCGCACACGCCGCGGGCTCCATCCCGCGACCCGTGGCGCGGTCCATCTTGCCCTGAGGGCTGCCGTCGCCGGTCAGCGCATTGATGGAGACGTTGGTCTTGACGAATCCCGGACAGACGATCGTGACGCGAATGCCCTCGTCGTGGACCTCGGCGCGGAGCGAATCGAAGAAGCCGTGCAGCGCGTGCTTGGACGCGGCGTACGACGAGCGCAGAGGCGAGCCGAACTTGCCTACCAGGCTGCTCACGACGACGAAGTGCCCGCGCCTGCGCGCGACCATCGAAGGCAAGAGCGCCTTGGTCAGCGCGACCGTGCCCAGGTAGTTGACCCGCATGATTCGCTCGTCGACGCCGATGTCCGTGTCGATGACTCGAGCGCGCTGCGAGACGCCGCCACAATGAATCATCACATCGACCGAGCCCAACTTGGCCAGGACGTCCTCGGCCTTCCCCACGAGCGAGTCGACGTCCCCGAGATCGAGCGGGACGACGTCCACCGATCGTGCCGGAGCGCAGGCGCGCGAGACGCGTTCGAGCTCTTCGTGCCGTCGCGCGGAGAGCACCAACCGCGCACCGACCCTCGCGAGCGCGACGGCGAGCGCTTCTCCGATTCCCGACGATGCGCCGGTGATCCAGACGACCTTGTCGCGAAACGCGCGCTCGAGCGTGCTCATCGCCGACACGTAGCACGACGAGCTGTGGCGTCGTCCCCCGCGGCGGCCGACCACGATGGCCGTGCGCCGGAGTCCGGGAGCGCGGCGGGCGGGGTCGCCGTGATAGCTTCTCGGACCCATGCGCGTCCTCGGCGTCGACCACATCGGAATCCGCGTGCGCGACGAGGCTCGGTCTCTCGCGTTCTACGAGCTGCTCGGCTTTCGCGTCACGTACCGCGACGCGCGCGATCCCGTGATCGTCGTGCGAAACGACGCGGGTGTGGAGATCAACCTGATCGTCAATGCCGCCTCCGACGGGCCCAACGTGCTCATGGACGTTCCGGTCAAGCACGCTGGCTACACGCACGTCGCCTTGCGCATGTCGTCCCTCGACGAGACGTTGGCAGGGATCGCGGCGACGTCCTTGAAGATCACCGAAGGCCCCGTGAAGCTCGGTCCCAACACGTCCGTGTTCGTCCGCGATCCCGACGGCAACGTCGTCGAGCTCACCCACAAGACGGCACCCGCGGGCTGACGCCTGGGCGCCGCAGTCCGTGGCGGCGTGGCAGGAGCGGCTGGGCCGCGCCGCCCGCGAACGGATTGGAACTGCTCGCCCGAGACCCTCGCGATTCCGAGGGGTTGTACACGTCGATCCTGTCCCCGCCTTGCGGGGGTGATCGCGCCGGGGCAACTTGCGCGCGCTCGGGCCGAGAACGGAGGCAATCGTTCTCGGGGGTCGGAGGTCCAGATGCGTACG